>NZ_JBIVBY010000016.1:0-168200 GCF_044746405.1 Pseudomonas sp. NPDC086251 | reverse complement strand
GGGTTTCCCCATGTGAGAGTAGGTCATCGTCAAGATTAAATTCCGAAACCCCTATCTGCGAATGCAGGTAGGGGTTTTGTTTTGCCCGCAGGAAAGTGGGCTGTAAAAAAGGGACAGCCCAACGGCTATCCCTGGTTGCAGCAACATCGTTAGTGGAACTTCGGCAGAACGTGTTCAGCAATCTCTTCAATCACCTCAGCCACCGGACGCTCACTACGACGCAGGTGCAAGCCGACGTGCTGTACACCCGCCTCACGCAATGCCTGAAGTTCGTCGATTAACGCCAACCGCCCACAACTGCCGCCGAAGCGCACGCGTCGCATCGGTGCATGAGGATTGTCCGCCAGATCCAGATGAACGAAGCTGATGTAGGGTTTATCGCCACCGACCTCCCGCCACAATCCCACTCGACGCCGATGTTCGTCCGGAGTACCGGGGTAGGCGAGCCAGCCATCCATGTGTTCGCCGATCCAGGCCGGCGATTGCTGCCCAAGACCCGCCACCAATAACGGTATCGGTTGATCGCGCTCCGGAAGCAACCGAGCGCCTTCAGGCAGTCGTCCTTCGCCTTGGCTGCGCAGCAACTCGACCGTGTCGCGAAAGATCTCGCCGCGCTGATCGTAGTCGACGCCAAACAACTGATATTCCATCGGGCGGTCGCCGCTGGCCACGCCAAGGAGCAACCGGCCATCGCTCAACTCGTCGACACTGTTGGCCGCCTTCAGCGTTAACCAAGGCTGACGTAGCGGCAACACCACTGCCGCCGTACCCAGCATGATGTTGTCGGTGATCCCCGCCAGGTAGCCAAGATAAGAAAAGGTTTCGAACACCTGAGCGGCATCACCGAAGTGAGGGTCGTAGACCGGCACGTCGCGCACCCAGAGTGCGCTGAAACCTGCCTTGTCAGCCAGGCGGGCCATCGCCGCGTGCTGCTTCAGATCGGGTACACCAAATGGTCTACCCTCGGCCATCCTCAGGCGCTGGCCATCGCTGGACCAATCGTTATCCAGTGGCAGTTCCAGTCCGATGGAAAATCCATTCGAGCCAAGCAATCGTTGAAAACGTGGGTGCATGAAATACTCCAAAAAAGGCAATGACATGCACCCAGTATCTATAGGCCCTTGTGCAAGAAAAATGCATGAATGGGAATATCAATCTTGCGTAAAACGCACGATTCAGAAAAAAGGCCGACCGTCGATTTGGCCCTCAAGGACAACCGTTCGAGGAAATCGCACTAAAGTGATCGCGCTGTTTTTGGTATGGTGCAGCTCGTTTTTTAACGGACTGATTTCAAGCCCACGGATCGGTGCCCCCTTTTCAGTCAAAGAGCTGCTGCAGAAATGCCCGAACCCATACCGATCAAGGACCATGAAGTCGAGACGCGCCTGGTCAATAAAAGACTGATGGCGTGCGCGCTCTTCGTCGTCGCGATCACCTGCGCGCTGGTGGTGCGCATGTATGTCCTGCAGGTGGTCGAATTCGACTATCACTCGACGATCTCCGAAAACAACCGGGTCCACGTCCTGCCGATCACCCCAACTCGCGGTTTGATCTACGACCGCAATGGCGTGGTTCTGGCGGACAACCGGCCCAGCTTCAACCTGACGATCACCCGCGAACGCGCCTCAGATGTCAAAGAAGAGCTGGATGAGGTCGTCACTCTCCTGCATTTGCCGACTGAAGACCGTACGCTGTTCGACAAGGCAATGAAGCAGGCGCGGCATCCGTTCGTACCCGTCACCCTGTTCTATGAACTCAGCGAAGAGCAGATCGCCGTGCTCGCGGTAAACGAGTTCCGTCTGCCGGGGATCGACGTCGAGCCACAGTTCGTTCGCCACTACCCGTTGGGCGCACATTTTGCGCATTCGATCGGCTACGTCGGTCGTATCAACGAGAAAGAATCCAAAGCGCTGGATACCGTGGAATACCGAGGCACCCAATCTATCGGCAAGACCGGCATCGAGAAGTTCTACGAGTCCGAGCTACACGGCCAGGTCGGGTACGAAGAAGTCGAAACCAATGCCCAGGGCCGAGTGCTGCGAGTGCTCAAGCACACTGATCCGATCCCCGGCAAAAACATCGTCCTGAGCCTCGACGTCAAACTTCAGGAAGCCGCCGAGGAAGCCTTGGGCGATCGCCGTGGCTCGGTGGTTGCGCTCGATCCGTCGACCGGCGAAGTGCTGGCCATGGTCAGCAAACCGAGCTTCGACCCGAACCTGTTCGTCACCGGTATCAGCTTCAAGGAATACGCGGCGCTGCACGACTCCATCGACCGGCCGCTGTTCAACCGCGTCCTGCGCGGTCTCTACGCGCCGGGTTCGACCATCAAGCCGGAAGTGGCGATCGCCGGCCTCGATGCGGGCGTGGTCACCCCGCAGACCCGCGTCTTCGACCCGGGTTATTACCAACTCCCGGACTACGATCACAAATACCGCAACTGGAACCACAGCGGCGACGGTTGGGTGGACATGGACGCGGCGATCATGCGCTCCAACGACACCTACTTCTACGACCTCGCCCACAAGCTGGGCATCGATCGCTTGCACGACTACATGGCGATGTTCGGCCTCGGTGAGAAGGTCTCGCTGGACATGTTCGAAGAGTCTGCCGGCCTGATGCCCTCCCAGGCCTGGAAACGCGCTACCCGCCGTCAGGCCTGGTTCCCCGGCGAGACGGTGATCCTCGGCATCGGTCAGGGCTACATGCAGGTCACGCCGCTGCAGCTGGCCCAGGCCACGGCGCTGATTGCCAACAAAGGTGTATGGAACCGCCCGCACCTGGCCAAGACCGTCGACGGTGTAGCGCCAGTGGATGAGCATCCGATGCCGAACATCCTGTTGAAGAATCCGCATGACTGGGAACAGGTCAACCACGGCATGCAGATGGTCATGCACGACGCTCGCGGGATTGCCCGAGCGGCGGCGCAGGGGGCTCAATACCGCATCGCCGGCAAGAGTGGTACCGCGCAAGTGGTGGCGATCAAGCAGGGTGAGCGCTACAACCGGGCGAAGACCCTGGAACGTAACCGCGACAACGCCTTGTTCGTCGGTTTCGCCCCGGCTGAGCATCCGAAGATTGTCATTTCGGTGATGATCGAAAACGGCGAGGCCGGTGGTCGCGTCGCCGGTCCTGTGGTGCGGCAGATCATGGATGCCTGGTTACTCGATCAGGACGGCCACCTCAAACCGCAATACGCGACGCCCGCGAAAGCGCCCGGCGATCCTCACGTGTAATCGATCAAGGCTTCACAGCACAGGCTCACGAATACTGAGCATGTGCTGGAAGCTTTCGAGGAACACCGTCTCGGCCTGACTCATCTTCTGCTCGCGATTCCACAACAGCTGGATATCGAAATCCACCACCCCATCTTCCGGCGGCAAACGCCAAAGCAGACCTTGCTCGACATCCCTGCGCACCAAGTGTGTCGGCAAACAGCCAATACCAAACCCCGAGCAGATCAAGCGGTAAATTTCTTCGAAACTGGTCGACGACGCGACAATTTTGCCGGTGAAACCCTGCTCGTCGCGAAACAGCGTCAGCGGGGAAAGGTTGCCGCCGAGCTGGTCACTGGTGAAGCTGACAAAGTTCTCCGCAGCAAGCTGCTCCAGCGTCAGATTTTCCTGCCCGAACAAGCGGTGACGCTGCCCGCAGAAGTACGCATACCGCTCGCGAAACAGCACCCGCTGCTCCAGTCGCGGCTGCGGTAAACGACACAGGCCGACGCCAATAGTCGCGGTCTTTTGCAGCAACGAACTGATGATGTTCGAGCTGCCCATCACCTCGACTTCAAACTCGATTTTCGGGTGAGTTTCATGGAAGTCGGCAAGGAACTCGTCGTAGTGCCGCGCCTGCACGCCACTGACGGTGAGGATGCGAATCTTGCCGACCACGTCGTCGTTACGACTCTCAACCACTGTGCCCAAACGTGAAATATCACCGTAGATGTCCGCCGCGATGCGCAGGACTTCCTCTCCGGTTTCCGTCAGATCAAACCGCCGACCGCTGCGGGCAATCAACACACATTCCAACTGTTCTTCAAGGCGTTTCAGTGCCTGGCTCACGGCCGATTGCGTGATGTGCAAACGCGCGGCGGCCCGGCTCATGCTGCCTTCCTGGCCGATCACCAGATAGGTGCGCAACAGGTTCCAGTCGAGGCGGTCGTTCAGAAAGCGGCGGCCAACCCAAGGGTTAGAAGTTACCGGCATAAAGATCCCAGGTAGTAGCAGTGCTAATAGTAAAGATAAGAATATGAAAATTGACTAATCCTGGCACGGAAGCGATAAAGCTAACAAGCGCCACAGAGTGCAAACCGTAAACCGCCTTCTCAGTACCTGCCCAAAACTATAAATACACAGGGTCCTTGCATGCACACTACCCCTCAACCGCGTCGAGCCGCGGCCGCCGCCTTCATTGGCACGACCATTGAGTTCTACGATTTTTACATCTACGCCACGGCCGCGGCGCTGGTGCTAGGGCAAGTGTTCTTTCCCAGCAGCGACCCGGTGATGAGCACCCTCGCAGCGTTCGGCAGTTTCGCCGTCGGCTTCATCGCTCGCCCAATGGCCGGCATGGTATTCGGTCATCTGGGTGATCGCCTCGGCCGCAAGAAAATGCTGCTGGTGACCATGGCGCTGATGGGCCTGGCCACCGCCGGCATCGGCCTGTTGCCGAGCTATGCCAGTGTCGGCATCTGGGCCCCGGTCGGTCTGATCGTGCTGCGGTTGATCCAGGGTATTTCAGTCGGTGGCGAGTGGGGCGGGGCGGTGCTGATGGCCAGCGAGCACGCACCGGCCAAGCGCAAAACCTTCTACGCATCGTTCGCCCAACTGGGCAGCCCGGCCGGTTTGCTGTTGGCATTGATCGCCTTTCGTCTGGTGACCTCCCTTGAACCGGAAGACTTCCTCGCCTGGGGCTGGCGTCTGCCGTTTCTGGCCAGTGGTGTGCTGATGATGGTTGGCCTGATGATCCGCTCCGGCGTTCACGAGTCGCCGGAATTTGCCAAGGCGCGGGACAACAACGAGACCGCCAAATACCCGGTGAAAGATGTGATCCGCACCTGCTGGCGGCAGATCCTGTTCGCCGCCGCTGCGGTGACCATCGGTTCGGCCGGGTTCTTTTTCACCAACACCTTCATGATCACTTACGTCACCCAATATCAGGGCATCGCTCGCTCGACGATTCTCGATTGCCTGTTTCTGGTGACCGTCATTCAGTTGCTCTCGCAACCGCTCTCGGCATTGCTCGCCGAGCGCATCGGCGAAGGTCGCTTCCTCAAACTGGTCACGCTGCTGTGCATGGTCACGCCGTATCCGATGTTCCTGTTGGTAGGCACGCAGAACATCGTGCTGATGACCGTCGGCATCGCCCTCGCGGTAGTGATTCTCTCGGCGCTGTACGCGGTGATCGCCGGCTACATGACCCAGGCGTTCCCGGTGCACCTGCGCTACTCGGGCATTTCCATCGCTTACCAGTTGAGTTGTGCACTGGCCGGCGGCACCACGCCGTTGATCGGCACGCTGCTGGCGAGCAAGTTTTCCGGACAATGGTTGCCGCTGGCGGTGTTCTTCACCTTGCTCTCGGCCCTGTCCCTGATCGGTGTTTGCGGCCTGGCACGCCTGCGCGCCAACCCGGTCGTCACCCACGCTGCTAAAGAGGTGTATTCGTGAGTAAACCTGAACACATCGGCCCGGTTGAATGGCAAGCCCGTTGCGAACTGGCTGCGCTGTATCGACTGGTCGCGCACTTTCGCATGACCGACTTGATCGACACGCACATTACCCTGCGGATTCCAGGGCCGGAGCATCACTTTCTGATCAACCGCTACGGGGTGATTTTCGACCGCATGCGCGCTTCGGACCTGGTGCGTATCGATCAGGAAGGGCGAGTGGTCGATCCGGAATATGCAGGTCATCGGGTCAACGCCGCCGGCTTCGTCATTCACTCGGCGATCCACATGGCCCGCCCTGATCTGAACTGTGTGATTCACACCCACACCGCTGCCGGTATGGCGGTCGCTGCGCAGAAGCAAGGTTTACTGCCGATCACTCAGCACGCGTTGAAGTTCTACGGCAAGTTGGCGTATCACACCTATGAAGGCATCGCCCTGTCGCTGGATGAGCGCGAGCGTTTGATTGCCGACCTGGGGCCGCATCGGGCGATGATCCTGCGCAATCACGGGTTGCTGGTCGGTGGCTCGGGCGTGGCCCAGGCGTTCCAGGAAATCCACTTTCTGGAGCGTGCCTGTCAGGCGCAGGTGGCGGCGCTGGCAGGTGGTTCGGCGTTGCATTACCCGTCCCCGGAAGTCTGCGCACACACCGCCGAACAGTTTGACCGCGATGAACAGGACAACATCATCGACCTGGCCTGGGAGGCCGCTTTAACCCTGATCGAATCCCAGCGCGAGTCCTATTTATCTTGAAAACAGTCATCAACACCGTGGTCCTGCTCTCCCGCGACTCTCTGCTGCTCAAGCAACTGCAAGCCGCGTTTGCCCGCAGCGCGCCGCAGCTCACCACCGTGCTGGCGGATGATCCGCTGGCCAGGAACGCGCAGATCGCCGCATGCTGGTTTCCCTTGCCGGGCAGCCTCGCGGCGCTGCCCAACTTGCAGGTCATCCACTCAGTGGCCGCCGGCATCGATCACCTGGAACACGACCCGTCGTGCCCGGACTTGCCCGTGTGTCGGGTCGTCGACCCCGGCCACCGCCAAGGGATGACCGAGTACGTGCGCTGGGCGGTGATTCACTATCACCGCGGCTTCGATCAAGTGTTGTTACAGCAACAGAAACAGCACTGGGAGCGTCCGCTGCAACGGGCTGCGGGGCAGTTCAAGGTCGGGGTCATGGGCCTCGGGTCGTTGGGCAGCGCGATTGCCCTCGACCTGGCTGCGGCCGGGTACGACGTCCGTGGCTGGGCGCGCCGTAGCAAGGATTTAGCGGGCGTGCAGACCTTCGCCGGAGCGGAAAATCTCAACCCGTTTCTCGAAGGCCTGGAGTTGCTGATCAACTTGTTGCCACTCACCAGTGAAACCCGCGGCATCCTCGGCAGTGCAACATTCGAGCACCTCGCCAATGGCGCTGCCATCGTGAATTGCGGTCGAGGCGGGCATCTCAATATCGACGATCTGGAACAAGCACTGAACGGAGGAAAATTAAGCGGCGCGCTACTGGATGTTTTCGAACAGGAACCGCTGCCGGTCGACCATCGTCTTTGGAACATGCCTGGCGTCACTATTACCCCACACATGGCCTCGGCAGCCTCCCACGATTGTATTGCCGAACAAGTAGCGGAGAACTTCCGCCGATTGAATGCCGATGAACCGCTATTGAATTGTGCGGATAGAACACTCGGTTATTAATAAGTAAGCGCCTTGCACAGTCGCCCATTAAGTTGGGCGATCTATAACAACAAAACTCTCACCTCGAACGTTTTACTGCCAGTTAAAACAATTAAATACGAGTTCTTGATGAACTCCTGGAGACAGTAATGAGCGATCTATCGCCTGTAGAAAAGTCCGGCGCACCTCCGGAAGTTGCAATCAGCATGAAAAAAGTCGCCGTGGCCAGTGTGATCGGCACCACCGTGGAATGGTACGACCTGTTTGTGTTCGCCACAGCGTCGGCGCTGGTGTTCAACAAAGTATTCTTCCCAGATTTCGATCCGTTGATCGGTACCTTACTGGCGTTCGGTACGTTTGCTTCGGCGTACCTGGCGCGGATTGTCGGCGCGGCGCTGTTTGGTCATTTCGGTGACCGCTTGGGACGCAAGTCGATGTTGTTGGTGTCGCTGCTGACCATGGGCGCGGCCACGTTCGCCATCGGGTTATTACCCAACTATGCAGCCATTGGTATCTGGGCGCCGATCCTGTTGCTGCTACTCAGGGTGATTCAAGGCCTGGCGCTGGGCGGCGAGTGGGGCGGGGCGGTGTTGATGGCGGTGGAGCATGCGCCGGCCAATAAGCGCGGACTGTACGGTTCTTGGGTGCAGATCGGCGTGCCGGCCGGGACCATGATTGCCAACCTGGCGTTCCTGTTGATCGCGGCATGGCTGTCCCCGGAAGACCTGTTGGCGTGGGGCTGGCGTATCCCGTTCCTGGCCAGCGTGCTGTTGATCGCCGTGGGTTTGTACATCCGCTTGAACATCTCGGAAACCCCGGCCTTCAACAAGGTCAAGGAAGCCGAAGTCCAGGTCAAAATGCCGCTGGCTGAAGTCTTTCGCAAGTACTGGAAACAAGTGGTGCTGGGCGGTATTGCCACCATGTCGACCGGTGCCTCGTTCAATATCATCGTCGCGTTCGGTTTGACCTACGGCACGCAGAATCTCGGGTTCAGCCGCAGCGTGATGCTCGGCGTGGTGTTGCTGTCCTGCGCCTGGTGCATCGTCATGTTGCCGGTGTTCGGCGCGCTGTCGGACCGCTACGGACGCAAGCCGATCATCGTCGCTGGCATCGTCGCCGAAGCGTTGGTGGCGTTCCCGCTGTTCTGGTTGATGGACACCAAAGAACTGCCGCTGGTGATCTTCGGCTACTTGTTGTTGATGACCGCGTTCGCGGCCAACTACGGACCGATTGCGACCTTCCTCGCCGAACTGTTTGGCACGCGGGTGCGTTATTCCGGGTTGTCGATCAGTTACATGTTGTCCGGTCTGCTCGGCAGTGCCGCGACGCCCATCGTCACCACCGCATTACTCGCTGCGACCGGCAAAGGCTCTTCGGTGGCCTGGTACATGATCGGCGCGGCGCTGATTTCGCTGGTGGCGTTGTTGCTGCTGACCGAGACCTTCAAGCGAGACATCAGCGAAATCCCGACCGCAGTGCCGGCCGCTGATCCCATCCTCGGAAAATCCATCAAATCGGCCGCTGCCTGATAAACGGAGTTCACCAAAATGCGCAGAATTCAATCGGCCCCGGGCTTCATCGGCCCGGTCGGCCCTTACTCCCAAGCGGTGGTCAGCGGTCATCTGGTGTTCACCGCCGGGCAGATTCCGGCCCAGAGCAATCTCGATGACCAGCCCGCTCATTTCACCGAACAAGTGCGGCAAACCTTGCGCAACCTGGAGGCGATCCTGATTGAAGCCGGGTCCGATTTCAGCCACGTGATCAAGGTCAACGCCTACCTCACCGATCCGGCGCAACTGGAGCCGTTCAATGCGGTGTATCGCGAGTTTCTCGGCCATGCGCCGCCGGCGCGAACCACAGTGTGTGTAGCGCTGTGGGGCGTGTCACTGGAAATCGATTGTGTGGCCGAACTGATCGCCAAGGAGCCGCAACATGCATGAGTCGCAGCTGATCGAGCAGCTCAACGCAGTGAGTTTTCCAACCTTGGGGCATTTTCTCGAGGAGGGCTTTGCCGACTCGCAGCTTAGAGCCATGGTGCCCAGTGTGAAAATCGTCGGCCGCGCGCTGACCCTGAAACTGGTCGGCGCCGATGCCATCGCCGTCAACCAAGCGTTGGCGCTGATAAAACCGGGCGATGTATTGGTCATCGACACCGACGGTGATTGGCAACATGCCCCGGTCGGCGCCGTCACCAGTTGCGCCGCGAGTTGTGCCGGTGCGGTGGGCATTGTCGTCGACGGCGTAGTCACCGATCTGCTGGAGCTGCGTGAGGCCGGGTTACCCGTCTTCGCCCGCGGCACCAGTCTGCTGACCACCAAGCTGCATGGCCGTGGCGACAGCCAGATCAATCAGCCGATTCAGTGTGCCGGCGTCACGGTGCGCCCCGGGGATCTGGTGCTGGCGGACGACAACGGCGTGCTGTTTCTCGACCCGGTCACCGCGCAAAACGTCATTGAGCGCGCGCTGGCATCGGACCGCGCCGAGCCACGCTTACTTGAACGTTTACGCGCCGGGGAGCCGGTGGCGCAGGTATTGAACGTTTAGTCCGTCAGCCGTTGTTGCAGACTTTCAAGGAAGATCGTCTCGGCCCGGCTCATGCGCTGCTCGCGGTTCCACAGCAAATGAATGTCGACATCGGCAATCCCTTCGTGGGGCGGCAGGCGCCAGAGCAAACCCGCTTCGACGTCCGCCGCCACCACGTGTTCGGGTAAACAGCCAATGCCGAACCCGGCGATCACCAGTCGCCGGACTTCTTCCAGGCTCGGTGACGAGGCAACGATCCGTCCGCTGAAACCCTGCTGGTCACGAAAAATCGTCAGCGGCGAGAGCATGCCGCCAATCTGGTCGCTGGTGAAACTGACGAAATTCTCGCGCTGCAAATCCCCTTCGACCACGTTCTGCCGGCCGAACATTGCATGGTGCTTGCCGCAGAAAAACGCATAGCGCTGACGCAGGAACAGCCGCTGTTCCAGACGCGGCTGCGGGCGGCGATTGAGGCTCAGGCCGAGGGTCGCGGTCTTTTCCTGCAAGGCGCTGACGATGTCGGAACTGCGCATCACATCCACTTCCAGATCCACGCGCGGATGCTGCCGATGGAAGTCCGCGAGGAAGTCATCGAAGCGGTCCGAGAAAATCCGGCTGATGATCAACAGCCGAACCTTGCCGATCACTTCGTCGGCGGGCTGCTCCAGCACGCTGCTGACCTGAGACATCTGCCCGTAAATTTCCCCGGCCAGTTCGAAAATCTGTTCGCCGACTTCGGTCAGGGCAAACCGTGGCCCGCGACGGGCGATCAGTTGCCGGCCCAGTTGCTCCTCCAGACGCTTTAACGCCTGGCTCACCGCCGGTTGTGTCAGGTGCAGGCGCGCGGCGGCACGGCTGATGCTCAGCTCCTGGCCGATCACCCGAAAGGTGCGCAGCAGGTTCCAGTCCAGGCGGTCGTTGAGCAGGCGTTGCACATCGCGTTCGGCCATGGCGACTCCCGATTATAAGGTGGCGTAATACTTCGCATAATAAATAGAAAATTGACTAATCATAGCCCCGGGACGAAAAATCACTCCCAAGACAGGCGCCACCAGAGTGCCTCGGATTTGCTGTTTCTCTCCTGCCAAAAAAATAAACAAAGGAGCCCGACCCATGAAGCCTCAAGCTTCGTCCCAGCCGCGCCGTGCGGCAGCCGCCGCCTTCATCGGCACCATGATCGAGTGGTACGACTTTTACATCTACGCCACCGCCGCCGCGCTGGTGTTCGGCGCGCTGTTCTTCCCCTCCGACGACAAACTGTTCAGCACCATGGCTGCGTTCGGCACCTTCGCCGTGGGCTTCTTTGCGCGGCCGTTGGGCGGGATTATCTTCGGCCATATCGGCGACCGGATCGGGCGCAAGAAGTCGCTGATCATCACCTTGCTGATGATGGGCGTGGTCACGGTGTGCATCGGCTTGCTGCCGACTTACGCACAAATCGGCGCAGCGGCGCCGGTGCTGCTGATTCTGCTGCGCATCGTCCAGGGCATTGCCGTCGGTGGCGAGTGGGGCGGGGCGGTGTTGATGGCGGGCGAGCATGCGCCGAAAGGTCGACGCAATTTCTTCGCTTCCTTTGCGCAACTGGGCAGTCCGGCCGGTTTGATCCTGTCGTTGCTGGCGTTCAGCGCGGTCACGCGTTTGCCGGAAGAAGACTTGATGAGCTGGGGCTGGCGCCTGCCGTTCCTCGCCAGTTCGTTGTTGCTGCTGGTGGGCCTGGCGATTCGATTGGGCGTGAATGAGTCGCCGGAATTCCTCGCCAGCCGCGAACTGGCCAGCAAAAGCACACGCAAGGAGCAGGCGCCAGTGATGGAAGTCCTGCGTACCGCGTGGCGTCCGCTGCTGCTGTGCATCGGCGCCAACACCCTCGGGATTGCCGGGGTGTATTTCACCAACACCTTCATGATCGCCTACACCACTCAGCAACTCGAACTGCCGCGCTCGCTGATCCTTGAGTGCCTGTTTGTGGTGGCGATCATCCAGTTCTGCATCCAGCCGCTGGCGGCGTGGGTCGCCGAGAAAATCGGCGCGACGCGTTTCCTGTGCCTGGTGTCGCTGCTGGCGATGGCCTCGCCGTACCCGATGTTCGTGCTGGTCAGCTCCGCCCAGGCGCCGCTGATCATCCTCGGCATCGCCCTGGCGGTGGTGTGCATGGCCTCGTTCTACGCGGTGATCGCCGGCTACGTCAGCGGCATGTTCGAGACCCGCGTGCGCTACACCGCGATCTCTCTGGCTTATCAAATTTGCGGTGCCCTGGCCGGTGGCCTGACGCCGTTGATCGGCACGATGCTGGCGCACAAATACGCCGGTCAATGGTGGCCGATGGCGGTGTTCTACAGCCTGATTGCCGCGACGTCGCTGATCTGTGTCCTGTCCCTTGCCCGTCGCCATGCCCGCGCTGAGCGCATCGAATTGGCCAACGCTTAATCCCCGTTTTCCAGGAGTAACTTATGTTGAAGATTAATGGTGAACGCCTGTGGGCGAGTCTGATGGCCATGGCCGAAATCGGCGCGACGGCACGCGGCGGTAGCTGCCGCCTGGCCCTGAGTGATGAAGACCAGGCCGGTCGTGAACTGTTTTCCCACTGGTGCCGCGAAGCCGGCATGACCCTGAGCGTGGACGCCATCGGCAACCTGTTCGCCCGCCGTGCTGGCACCGATCCCGATGCCGCGCCGGTGATGATGGGCAGCCACCTCGACACGCAACCCGAAGGCGGGCGTTTTGACGGTGTGTACGGCGTACTCGCCGGTCTGGAAGTGGTGCGTTGCCTGAACGATCTGGGCATCCAGACCCGCAAGCCGCTGGAAGTCGCGGTATGGACCAACGAAGAAGGCGCGCGTTTTACCCCGGCGATGATCGGCTCGGCGGTGTTCACCGGGATCATGCCACTGGACGCGGCGCTGGCGGTGCGCGACATCGATGGCATCAGCGTTGCCGAGGCGTTGCAGCGCACCGGTTATGCCGGCGAGCGGCCGTTGGGCGGCGCGGTGGACGCGTACTTTGAAGCGCACATCGAACAGGGTCCGATTCTCGAAGACAACGCCAAAAGCATCGGCGTGGTCAGCGGTGGCCAGGCGATTCGCTGGCTCGACGTGCGGGTCGAAGGCATGGCGGCGCACGCCGGCACCACGCCGATGCCGTTGCGTAAGGACGCCTTGTACGGCGTGGCGCGGATGATTCAGGCGATCGAAGGGCTGGCCACTGATTTCGCTCCCGAAGGCCTGACCACAGTGGGCGAGTTGAGCATCAACAAGTCATCGCGCAACACCATTCCGGGTTTGGTGAATTTCACCGTCGACCTGCGTCACCACCGTGACGAAGCCATTGATGCGATGGAGCAGCAGGTGCGTGCACGCCTCCAGGCGATTGCCGACGGTCGCGGCTTGAACGTGACGATCACTGCGCACTGGATCAGCCCGGCGACGCCGTTCGATGTCGATTGCGTGGCGGCGGTGCAGCAGGCGGTCGACGGGCTGGGCTACGCTCAGCAATCGATTGTCAGCGGTGCCGGGCATGACGCGATTCACCTGGCGCGGTTCTGCCCGACGGCCATGGTGTTCATCCCATGCGTCGGCGGTTTGAGCCATAACGAAGCCGAAGATGTGCTGCCTGAAGACGTGCGTCAGGGCACTGATGTGCTGCTCAACGCCGTGCTGTCCCGCGCCGGCCAAGTCGAATAAACACAATCCCTGTAGGAGCGAGGCTTGCCCGCGAAGGCGTCAGCACATTCAGCATCGACGTTGCCTGACACACCGCCTTCGCGGGCAAGCCTCGCTCCTACAGGCGTACCAAGATCAACTGACAGGTGTTTACCCCATGCGCAGTTTTTTCCATCCTGAACAATTGCTCCACCATCCACGCAGCTACTACTCCCGTGGGCAGATGCGCACGCCGCAGGAAGTGCCGGAGCGCGCGCAGCGCCTGGTGCAGGCGTCGCACTCATTGGGTTTTACCGTTGAGCAACCGACCGATGCCGGGCTTGAGCCGTTGCTGGCGGTCCATGGTGCGCCGTATCTGGCATTCCTTGAGGAAGCACATCAGCGCTGGAAGGAAATCCCCGAGGATTGGGGCGACGAAGTGATGTCGAACATCTTCGTCCGCGAGCCCAACGCCTTGCGCGGGATTCTCGCCCAGGCCGCACGCTACCTGGCGGACGGCAGTTGCCCGGTGGGCGAACAGACCTGGCGCTCGGCCTATTGGTCGGCGCAAAGCGCAATTGCCGGGGCCCAGGCGTTGCTCGATGGCGAGCCGGCCGCATATGCCTTGTGCCGTCCACCGGGGCACCACGCCCGGGCCGAAGCGGCGGGTGGTTTCTGTTATGTGAACAACGCGGCGGTGGCGGCGCAGGTGTTGCGCGGCGGGTTTGCGCGTGTCGCGGTGCTCGATACCGACATGCACCATGGGCAGGGAATTCAGGAGATTTTTTACGACCGCGATGACGTGCTGTATGTCTCGGTGCATGGCGACCCGACCAATTTCTATCCGGGGGTGGCCGGGTTTGCCGAAGAGCGTGGGGTCGGGAAGGGCGAGGGCTTCAACCTCAACTTGCCGATGGCGCACGGTGCGAGCGAGTCGGATTTCCTTGGTCAACTGGATGTCGCGTTGGTGGCGGTGCAGGATTTCGGCGCCGAGGTGTTGGTGCTGTCATTGGGGTTCGATATTTTCGAGCTGGACCCGCAAAGCAAAGTGGCGGTGACGCGGGACGGGTTTGCGCGGCTGGGCGAGCGGATTCGCAGTTTGGGGTTGCCGTGTCTGATCGTGCAGGAGGGCGGGTATCACCTGGAGAGCCTGGAGGATAATGCCCGGGCGTTTTTTGTGAATGCCGAGGTGTGGCAACTCTGAGATGTGGGGTGTCCGGAAGGCCGCCTTCGCGGGCAAGCCTCGCACCTACAAGGGCAGGGGTGGGCGAAAATCCACGGTTCGCCCCGATCCCTGTAGGAGCGAGGCTTGCCCGCGAAGAACGATCACCCGGTCCACCTGACAGAACACAAGCGCTCTACGGCACTTGCCATCCCCCTGACGTTAACGTAAAGATTGCGCCAGGGCGCTGATTTTGAAAGGCGCAAAGCGGACCGATCCGGAGCGCTTGATGACGCTAATAAAAACAACTCCACCCAAACTGCACCGCGAAGCCAGGCTGGCCCGGGAAAAACTCCATCTCGAGGGCGAAGTCCCCGATGGCGTGTTGCGCGCGGAAATCGATGCGTCGTGGCGGCGCAGCCTCAGCCATGGCGTGCATTTCAACGGCAAGCATGAGCTGGCACTGGAATCGAGCGCGACGCTCGACGTGCTGCTGTCGAGCAATCGGCTGCTGATCGACGCGGCCATGCCGGCCATTGATTACCTGGCCGAACGCCAGGGCAAGGAAGGCCTGATCATCCTCGCCAACTCCGACGCGACCATTCTCGCCGTCGAAGGTCGCGCCGACCGCCTCAAGGGCAGCGGCCTGCAAGACATCACCCTTGGTGCCTGCTGGAGCGAAGCCGCTCGCGGCACCAATGCGCTGGGCACCGCGCTGGTCGAAGCCCGGCCAACGATGATCGATTGCGGCGAACATTACCTTGATCGCCTGACCGATTTCTCCTGCACCTCGGTACCGATCCATTGCCCGCAGGGCGACATCCTCGGCGTACTTGATTTGACCCGCGAAGGCCCGCTCGGCCGCGTCCACGACAGCACTGCATTACTGGCCATGGCCGTCAGCCAGATTGAAAGCCGGGTGTTCAACGCCAGTTATCCGGACCAGATCGTCCTGGCTTTCCACAGCCGTCGGCAGTACCTCGAGTCGCCGTGGCAAGGCTTGCTGGCGGTGAGCCTCGGCGGGCAGATCCTCGCGGTCAGCGCCCAGGCCTGCCAGTTGCTGCATGCCGAGCGCTCGGCGTTGGTCGGCCGACGTTGCGAAGAATTCCTCGGCGTCGATGGCCTGCAATTGTTATCGCGCCTGCATCAGGGTGGCATCGGCAGCCTGCAAACCGCCAAAGGTGAATTTTTCTACAAAACCCTGCGTGCGCCACAGCGCTCGATCAACGTCAGTACACCTGCGCGCAGCACCATCAAAACCGCCAAACCTCAACCGGACCTGGATGCCCTGGCCGGTAGCAATGTTCGTTATGCCCGAGCCTTGCGCATGGCCCGACAAGGCCTGGCCAATGAATTGCCGGTGTTGCTGCTGGGCGAAACCGGCACCGGTAAAGAAGTCATCGCCCGCGCCCTGCACATGGCCGGCACGCGCTGCGACAAACCCTTCGTCGCGGTGAACTGCGCGGCGATTCCCGAAGGCCTGATCGAGTCGGAACTGTTCGGCTACCGTGAAGGCGCCTTCACCGGCTCCCGGCGCGGCGGCATGATCGGCCGCCTGCAACAGGCCCATGGCGGCACCTTGTTTCTCGATGAAATCGGCGACATGCCGCTGGCCTTGCAGGCACGTCTGTTGCGGGTGCTGCAGGACCGCAAAGTCGCGCCGCTGGGGGCTGGCGAAGAACAGGACATCGACGTCGCGCTAATCTGCGCCACCCACCGCGACCTCAAGCGTCTGGTGGAAGAAAAGCACTTTCGCGAGGACCTGTTCTACCGGGTCAACGGCATCAGCGTGATGCTCCCGGCCCTGCGCGAACGCGACGATTTCAGCGCCTTGGTCGCTCGCCTTCTGACCAAGCTCGACGCACCGACCGCCGTCCTGCACGACGATTTGAGTCGCTTGCTCGGCAACTATCACTGGCCAGGCAACATCCGCCAGTTGGAGATGGTCCTGCGTACTGCGCTGGCCATGCGCGAACCGGGCGATACCGTGCTCACCCTCGACCACTTGCCCGACAGCATGCTCGACGAACTGACCGCTAGCGAACGCCCTCAGGCCGGGAGCATTCGTGAAAATGAACTGGAGCTGATTCGCCAATCCCTGGACAGTCATCAGGGCAACGTCTCGGCGGCTGCCGACGCCTTGGGCATCAGCCGCGCGACCTTGTATCGCAAGCTCAAACAGTTGCGCTCGTGATGCAGCGCTTGATCGTGCGGCTGATCCACAGCCAGAACCCCGAAGCCCTGCACGTGGCGTTGCGTTGGCTCTACAGCTTTGTGCGGCCCCATCGGCTGGCGATTGCCGGGCTGCTCGGTTTGTCGGCCTGTGCTTCAGCGCTGGTGCTGGTGCAACCGTGGCTGACCAAACTGCTGATCGACGACGGCCTGCTGGCGCGCAACTTTCCGATGCTGGTGCTGATCGCAGGGCTGATGATAGTCGCCGGATTGCTCGGCACGCTGCTGTCGGGCGTCAATCGCTACCTGCACACGCGGTTGTCCGGGCGGATTCTGTTCAGCCTGCGCGACGACCTTTATCGGCATTTGCAAACCTTGTCGCCGAGCTTCTACGGCCAGCGGCGCATCGGTGACCTGATGTCACGCCTGGATGGCGACGTCGCCGAGATCCAGCGCTTTGCCGTGGACTCGCTGTTCTCGGCGGTGTCGAGCGTGATCGGCCTGGTGGTCGCGGTGGCGATGTTGTTGACCCTGTCGTGGAAGTTGTCGTTGCTGGCGCTGGTGCTGATTCCCCTCGACGTGCTCTGGCTGCGCTGGATGCGGCGCAAGGTCGAGCGCGATGTACGGCAATTGCGCGAGCGTTCGGCGGACATGTCCTCGTTCATGGTCGAGACGCTGCCGGTGATGAAATTCATCCAGTCCGCCGGCCAGCAACAGCGTGAAGCACGGCGGCTGGAGACCTTGGGCCACGGCTACATGAGCCAGTTACTGCGCTTGCAAGTCACCGAGTTTTTCACCCAGGCCGTGCCGGGCACGCTGACGTCCCTGTCCCGTGCCTGTGCGTTTTTGATTGGCGGTTATTGGGTGGTGCAGGGCACCTGGCAACTCGGCGCACTGATCGCGTTTTCCACGTATTTGGGCATGGCCGTCGGACCGGTTCAAAGTTTGCTTGGGCTGTATGTGGCGATTCAGCGGATGACCGTCAGCCTCGGGCGCGTGATGGAATTGCGCGGCGAGGAACCGACCGTGCTCACGCCGGTTTCGCCGCAGCCGATGCCGACCTCCGGCGAGCTGCGTTTCGACGACGTGCATTTCAGCCATCCGGGGCGCCCGACCACCTTGCGCGGCATCGAAGCGCGGATTCCCTACGGCTTGAAAGTCGCCCTGAGCGGCGGTTCCGGGGTGGGTAAATCGACCCTGATTGATCTGCTGCAACGGCACCACGATCCACAGTCTGGCCGGGTGTTGCTGGGTGACGTCGACTTGCGCGAACTGGACCTGTTCCAGCTGCGTCGGCGGATCGCCGTGGTCAGTCAGGACATCGTGCTGTTTCGCGGCAGCCTCGCCGACAACCTGGCCTACGCCGTACCGGACGCCAGCCGCGAGGCGATTGCCGAAGTGGCGCGGTTGGCGCAACTCGACAGCCTGATCGCCTCCTTGCCCGAAGGCCTCGACAGCCCCTTGGGCGAACGCGGTCAGCAGCTATCCGGTGGGCAGAAACAGCGCATCGCCATCGCCCGGGCGCTGTTGCAGGACCCATTGATTCTGGTGCTGGACGAAGCCACTTCGGCGGTCGATGAAGCCACTGAGCGTGAAGTGATCGAGGCCATCGACCGCCTGTTTGCCGGGCGCACGCGGATTTTGATCAGCCACCGACCTTCCACCCTGGCCGATGCCGATCTGCGCTTTGAATTGCTCGACGGTGTGCTCATTTCAAAAACGGTGCTGCATGAAGCCTGAGTTACGGATTGGCGTGGTGGACAGCGGTCACTCGGCGGCGCAACGGGTGCAGGTGATAGCCGGGCGACGTTTCTCGTTGCTGGCGGATGGGCTGGCCGAAAGTGACCTGCGCGACGATCCGCTGGGCCACGGCAGCGCGGTGATCGAGGCCATCGGCCGGCGCGCACCTTCGGCGGTGTTTTGCGTCGCCCAGGTGTTCGACCAACGTGGCGTTACCAGTGCGTTGCAGATCGCTACGGCGATTGACTGGCTGGTGGCGCAGGACGTGCGGCTGATCAATTTGAGCCTCGGCTTGCGTCAGGACCGCAGCCTGCTGCGTGAAGCCTGTGCGGCTGCTGTGGCGCGGGGCGTTTTGCTCTGTGCATCCAGCCCGGCCCAGGGCGAGGGCGTGTTTCCGGCCAATTATCCGCAGGTGCTGCGGGTGACCGGCGATGCCCGTTGCGCCGAACAGGAATGGTCGTGGCTCAACAGCGCCCAGGCGGATTTCGCGGCGTGCGTGCATGGGACGTATCCGGGGCAGTCCGGCGCCAGTCTCGGTTGTGCGGCGTTGAGCGGGCACATTGCCGGTTTTCTCGCTGAACACCCCGAAGCGAGCAACGAACAGGTGATTGAGTGGCTGCGGGAGAACGCTCGATATCGGGGGCCTGAACGGCGTTTCGCACCATGATTCTGATTCTTGGCGCAGGGCCGGCGGGCGCAGCGGTGGCCTTGGGTTTGCGGCGGCTCGGTTACCCCGTGACACTGGTCAGTGAGTGGCGCCGGTTTGCCGCGCTGGAGGGCGTTTCCGTGCGGGTGCTGGAGGCGTTGCGCGGTGCCGGCCTGCATCAAGCGCTGGCGGGTGCGGCGTTGCCTTCCCAGCGGCAGGTGTCGTGGAACGGCCAGCAGCATGCACAAAACATCGAATTCCTATTGGATCGCCCGAGCTTCGATCGAGGCTTGCGCGAGGACCTGCGTGTTGCCGGCGTCGAGCTGATCGAAGGTCGGGTGCTGACTGTTCAAACGTCCGCTTCGGGCCACCGAGTCGAGATCGAAGGACGCGAAACACTGTCCGCGGATTTTCTGGTGGAAGCCCGTGGCCGTCAGGCGCCGACCCTCGGCAAAGGCTTGCGCGGGCCAGAGACCGTCAGCCTGCTCAATCGCTGGCAAGGCACACCGGGCAGCACCGCCAGCGCGGTGGAAAGCCTTGAGGACGGATGGGCGTGGATGGCGCGGCGGGCCGACGGTCAGTGTTACTGGCAATGGACGGTGGACGTGGCCAGCGCTGAGTTGCCGGGCAAGGCGATGTTGCTTGATTACTGTCGCCAGCGACGCCAGGGCTCGGCGTTAACTCGGGCGTTTTTCGCGGACGGGCCGGAAACGGATCTGCATTTGCATGCGCGCAGCAGCACCGCCATTTTGTGCCCGCAGGTGTGTGGCGATCACTGGATTCGGGTCGGCGATG
Organism: Pseudomonas sp. NPDC086251; assembly: GCF_044746405.1. Taxonomy (NCBI): domain Bacteria; kingdom Pseudomonadati; phylum Pseudomonadota; class Gammaproteobacteria; order Pseudomonadales; family Pseudomonadaceae; genus Pseudomonas; species Pseudomonas sp. NPDC086251. The sequence continues at coordinate 148,192 of NZ_JBIVBY010000016.1, read as the reverse complement.
CGGCGATGGCAGTGGACCCGTTGTCGGGCAATGGCATCTTTCAATCGTTGTCCTCGGCGTTACAGGCGCCGACGGTGATCAACACGCTGCTGCGCAAACCCGAACGCGCGGCGCTGGCGCAGCGCTTTCATCAGCAGCGGGTGGACCAGTTGTTTTTGCGCTTCGCGCGGATCGGGCGGGATTTTTATGCGGATGAACAGCGGTGGCTGGATCGGCCGTTCTGGCAGGCGCGACGATGCTGGCCGGATGCGCAGGTGGCGCATGCCGAGGCGGATTTTGCGTCGCTGAGGATAGAGCGGGCGCCGGTGCTGAAGGATGGGTTTGTCGATGAGGTTGAGGTGGTGATTACGGCGGATCAGCCGCTGGGGATTTGGCATGTTCAGGGAGTTGAGCTGGCGCCGTTGGTGCGCAGATTGCGTAGCGAGCCTGCGGAGCAGGCGTTGGCCGGGTTGACGGTGGAGCAGGGGCGGGTGGTTCGGAGTTGGTTGTTGGCTCAAGGGTTTAAGCCCTGATATTTGTGTTGGCTGGCCTGGCCTCTTCGCGGGCAAGCCTCGCTCCTACAGGTTATCGCAACCCCCTGTAGGAGCGAGGCTTGCCCGCGAAGGCGGCCTAAAGAACGCCAATAATCAAAGCTTGATCAACACCGACTTCAACTCGGTGTAATGCTCGATCGCCGCGTACCCCATCTCGCGCCCAACCCCCGACATCTTGTACCCGCCAAACGGCAGGGCCGGGTCCAGGGCGCTGTGGCAGTTGACCCACACCGAACCCGACTTGATGCGTGGAATCATCCGGTGCACCGCCGCCAGGTCATTGGACCAGACGCTGGCCCCCAACCCATAAGGACTGTCGTTGGCCATGCGCAACGCATCGGCTTCGTCATCGAACGGAATCGCCACCAGCACCGGGCCGAAGATTTCTTCCTGCACCAGTGAATGCTTCTGGTCGACATCCACAATCACCGTCGGTTTGACGAAGAACCCCGGCCCGAACTGCTCGCCGCCGCAGGCGATGGTCGCACCACTTTCCCGGCCCTTTTCGATGTACCCGTAAACCCGCTCCTGCTGGCGTGCCGAGATCAGCGGCCCCATCTCGACACTCGGGTCCAGCCCGTTGCCGAGCTTCATCGCGTTGGCGATGTCGGCGATGTCCGCCACCACATTGTCGAAATGCTTGCGCTGCACATACAGCCGCGAACCCGCACAGCAGACTTGCCCCTGATTGAAGAAAATCGCGCTGGCGGCACCGGCTGCGGCGGACTTCAAGTCGGCATCGGCCATGACGATGGTCGGTGATTTGCCGCCCAGTTCCAGGGTGACGCGGGTCATGGAATCCATGGCGATCTTGCCGATCTGCTTGCCCACGGCGGTGGAGCCGGTGAAGGTCAGCTTGTCCACCAGCGGGTTGTGGGTCAGGGCCGAGCCTGCGGTGATGCCGGTGCCGGTGACCACGTTGAACACGCCTTCCGGGTAACCGGCTTCCAGCACCAGTTCGGCGAGTTTCAGCGCGGTCAGCGGGGTTTGGTCGGCGGGTTTGAGCACCACGGTGCAGCCGGTGGCCAGGGCCGGGCCGAGTTTCCAGCAGGCCAGCAACAGCGGGAAGTTCCAGGCGACGATGGCGCCCACCACGCCCACCGCTTCGCGACGAATAAAGCTGTGAAACTGATCGTTGGGCATCAGCGGCATCGACACTTCAACGCTGGAGCCTTCGATCTTGGTGGCCCAGCCGGCCATGTAGCGCAGGAAGTCGATGGACAGTTGCACGTCCATCACCTGGGCAACCGCGGCACTTTTGCCGTTGTTCAGGCATTCCAGTTGCGCCAGCAGTTCGGCATCTCGCTCCATCAGGTCGGCGAGTTTCCACAGCAGGTTCTGCCGCTCCCGGGGACGGGTGCGGGTCCAGGCGGAATCATCGAAGGCCTGGCGGGCGGCGAGTACCGCGCGGTCGACATCGTCGGGCGTGGCCCGTGGCACCACGCACAACACTTCACCGGTGGCCGGATTGTGCAGCGGCATGGTCTGGCCGTCGGCAGCCTCGACCCATTCGGCGCCGATCAGCATGCGCGGCGCGCGCTGGATAAACGCCGAGGTGGCGGGAAGCAAATAAGGCAGGGGCATGGCGAAACCTCTTGTTGTTCGTGAGAACAGGGGGTTTCGCAATGGCTGTGCCAAGTGCTCGAAAGGGCCCGACAGCCCTTTGCCGGTGGGTTTTTTGGGCGCCGAATGACATCGCTGCCGGGCACGGATTGTCGCAAATCGCGACAGCACTGAGACGACGAGCAACCGGGTTGCGACCTTGAGCCCCCCACTATTGAGGACTAGAATTTTCTGGCTCGGTGGGTGAATGACGGAGCATTTACCCCGTCACACCTCTGGCCCGAGGGAGGTAGCGATGTTCCTTTCAACCCTGGAAATACAAAGCATCATTGAGCACAAAATGTTGCCCGCCGTGTGCACGTGCAGCGTCGAAGCAGACCAATCCCTGACGATTCGGGTCTGCGACTGCATGACTGGCAAAGTGGACCTGGTGGCGACCCATGTCCCCCTGTGGACGCTGGACAGCCCCCACGCCATTGCCTCGCTGGTGGCCGATATGCGGCAGGAAATCGAAGCTCATAAAGGCGTTCAGCCGACCTTTTACATCTGAACCGGCGTCAGCCGCACCACGGAGGTGGTGCGGCTCGCGCCAATTATTCAAGACGCAATTTTTCGCGAAATTTCTTCGAACGTGGCGCCATCTACGGCGGCTAACAGCTTTCGGTCATCGTCCAGTGTCGCGAGAAAGGTCACTTCAGTTTCCTTGCCCGCCAACATGAATCCGGCGATCGCCCCGATCGGACCCAGCAGCATGGCCCCGGCCACGCCGAAGCCGATGGCGTCCTTGATGTTGTTGATCGACTCCTGGTTGGCGACTTCCAGGCGCTTGAACGATGAGAGTGGAAGGGTGATGCCCGGCCACGGGTGAAGCGGCGTTCTGAGGGTGAAAACGCCGTCTCTGTACTCTCCGTCACCCTGCAGAAAGTCCCCCGCCAGGACAGTGATGCTTGCCATTTTTTCTATCCTCTACTGGCAATCGGTGAACAACCATTTCGCACGTGCAAGGAACAGCCGTCAATCGTCGGGCGATGAGCTGTTTCGGCCGGGGCATCTATGCTTGTCTCAGACTGCAACAGCTGTCGCGATATTAGACGCAGGCGATCGGGTCCAGACCGGCATTTACGCAGTCATCTTCACGCAACTCCTTGATTCAAAAGCTTATCGGCAAGCTGGCACGCTCCGTGTATTGCTCATGGCAGACGTTTCTCTTGCCTCCGTCAGCGGTGCGCCGCCGACGGCAGAAACCATAAAAACGATAAGCCACAAAAATAAGAAAGCACCGTGCGAGGTTCGACGTTGATGAAGAGAAAACTCCGATCAGGCCTGAGCGCCAGTCTGCTGGCCGTGGCCGCTTGTGTGGCGCTGCATTCGCCTGACAGCCTGGCAGCCCGCGACGCCCAGACCATCCTCAAGGAAACCTGTCAGGGCTGTCACACCCCTGAAGCCGATAACGCCCTGAGCCGTATCAGTCACCAGCGCAAAACCCCGGAAGGCTGGCTGATGAGCATCGCCCGCATGCAAACCATGCACGGTTTGCAGATCAGCGATGACGACCGCCGTACCCTGGTCAAATACCTGGCCGACACCCAAGGCCTGGCGCCAAGCGAAACGGATGGCGTGCGTTACGCGTTGGAGCGCCGGCTCAATACCGTCGAGAAATTCGACGACCAGACCAGCCAGATGTGCGGCCGCTGCCACTCCGGTGCGCGAGTCGCCCTGCAACGCCGTCCGGCCCAGGAGTGGGAACGCCTGGTGAACTTCCACCTCGGCCAATGGCCGTCGCTGGAATACCAGGCCCTGGCGCGCGACCGCGACTGGTTCGACCTCGCCCGAAAAGACATGGTGCCCCTGCTGGCCAAGCGTTATCCGCTGGACAACCCGGCCTGGAAAAAATGGCTGAGCAGCGCGCCGAAAGCCGACGCGCTGGTCGGCGACTGGAGCTTCAGCGGCCACTTGCCCGGCAAAGGCGAAGTGGCCGGTGTGATGAGCGTTACGGCCGACGGCAGCGACACCTTCAAGGTCAGCGTCAAAGGCCAATACGCCGACGGCAGTCCGTTCAACGGCGACGGCAGTGCGATTCTCTACACCGGCTACGAATGGCGCGGCAACGTGACCATCGACGGCGTGACGATGCGCCAGGTCTTCGCCGCTCAAGGCAACGCGATGCAAGGCCGGATGTTCGAGGCCGAGCATGACGAACGCGGTCTGGACTTCGTCGCCGCCAAACAGGGCAGCAGCCGTTTGCTGGCGGTGCAGCCGGGGTACTTGAAGGCGGGTGCCGAAACTGAAGTGACCCTGATCGGTAGTGGTCTCACCGGCAAACCGAACTTCGGCAAAGGCGTGGAAGTGGTCGCCGTCGTCGAACAAAGCCCTGAGCGGATCAAGGTCAGGCTCAAGGCCGCAGCGAATGCCCAACCGGGCCTGCGCACTGTCACCGTCGGGACGCTGAAAGGCCCGACCTTGTCGGTCTACAGCAAAATCGCCGAAGTCAAAGTCGTACCGGAATTCTCCGTGGCGCGAATCGGCGAGGGTGGTGGTTCGACGCCGAAAGTCCAGGGCCGTTTCGACGCCGAAGCCTGGGGCAAGGGCGCGGATGGCAAGCCGTATCGCATCGGCGTGTTCCCGGCGCAATGGTCGGTCGAAGCCTTCGACGACCGCGCCAAGGAAGACGAGGACGTCAAGTTCGCCGGCACCATGCAGGCTGACAGCGGGGTGTTCACACCGGGCGATGCCGGGCCGAACCCACAACGCAAAATGTCCACCAACAATGCCGGCAACCTCAAGGTGATCGCCGCCGTCGACGACGCAGGGAAATCCCTGACCGGCGAGGGCCATATGATCGTCACGGTGCAACGCTGGAACAATCCACCCATTCCATGAGTTGACTGATCTCTCACGGTTTCAGACATCTTTTTGGAATGACCGCAGGCCCCGTAAAACGGGGTTTGCACAGGAGGTTGCAATGGGCGCTATTTTGAATCTGGTTGAACGGAACCTGCACGAAGTGCACGTCGATGCCGACCGCATGCTGTTTCACATTCCCAGCAGTTCGCTGTTCGCCAGCGATGAACTGACGGGCACCATCATTGATACTTTGCGCGGTCCCGGTTGTTCCTCGGACGACCTGATCCAGCGTTTGTCCGCGCGTTTCAACGGTGAAGAAATCACCGAGACCCTGCGCGAGTTGATGTCCCTGGAACTGGTCAGCGACGGCTCGCCGTTGACCCCGGACATCGGCACCAAGCGCGTCGAGCGCACGGCGATCAATACCGTGGTGCTGAACGTCAACACTGGCTGCAACCTGAGCTGCACCTACTGCTACAAGGAAGACCTCGACAAACCGTCGGCCGGCAAGAAAATGGACGTCGAGACGGCGGTCGCCTCGGTAGAGATGCTGCTGCGCGAATCGCCGGATGAAGAGCGTTTCACCGTGGTGTTTTTTGGCGGAGAGCCGCTGAGCAATCGCAAGCTCATCGAGTACATGGTCGACTATTGCGAGAAGCGTTTCCGCGAGGCCGGCAAGTTCGTCGAATTCGTCATGACCACCAACGCCACGCTGCTCACCGAAGAGACCGTGGACTACCTGAATGCCCACCGTTTCGGGCTCTCGGTGAGTATCGACGGGCCGAAAACCGTGCACGACCGCAACCGCATCACCGTGGGCGGACAGGGCACGTATGACGTGGTGCGGCGCAAGGCCGAGATGCTGCTGTCGCGCTACAACAGCCGTCCGGTGGGCGCGCGGGTGACCCTGACCACCGGCGTCACCGACGTCGAAACCATCTGGGACCACTTGTTCAACGAACTGGGTTTTGCCGAAGTCGGCTTTGCCCCGGTGACCTCTGGCGACATCAGCACCTTCAACCTGTCCAGCGACGAACTGATCGAAGTCTTCGCCAGCATGAAGAGACTCGGTCGGCGTTACCTGGAAGCGGCGCTGGAGCACCGCAACATCGGGTTCTCCAACCTGCACCAGCTGATCACCGACATCCACGAAGGCCACAAAAAAGCCCTGCCCTGCGGCGCGGGCCTGAAGATGCTGGCGGTCGACCACAAAGGTGAGTTGAACCTGTGCCACCGCTTTACCGGTTCTTCGCTGCCGACTTTCGGAAATGTGCACAGCGGTGTGAAACAGGTCGAGTTGAACGACTTCCTGTCCCAGCGCCTGGACCGCACCAATACTGGCTGCGAGGACTGCCAGATCCGCAACCTGTGCTCCGGCGGCTGCTACCACGAGAGCTACGCCCGTTACGGCGACCCGACCCACCCGACCTATCACTACTGCGAACTGATGCGTGACTGGGTCGACTTCGGCATCGAGGTCTACACCCGGATCATGGCCCACAACCCTGCGTTTATCAGCAGCTACATCACTCCGCGCAAGGCTCACTGATATGAAACATCTCAAGGCAATCAATAATAAAGCGTTGAAACTCGATGAGGCCGCGGCCGAAAACCGTATCGAAGAAGTGGTGGCGATGAGCTCCGTCGCGGGCTGTGCCTCGACCACCGACCCGGGTTGGGAGATCGATGCGTTTGGCGGGGTGTCGTCGCTGTGCCAGCCGATGGAAGCTGACCTGTATGGCTGCTCCGACCCTTGCTGGTGGCCGGCCCAGGTGCCCGACATGATGAGCACCTACCCGGACTGGAATAAGGATGCCCAGGCGTCCAACGACAACTGGCGCAACCTCGGGACTGTCTTTCCAAAAGACAAGTGATCGGATTTCAGAAGGATTTCAGCATGCTGACTGTTAAAGCCTGCGGCTTGGCCGCGTTTGCCGTCCTGAGCGTCTGTTCACTCAACGTTCAGGCCGATGAAAACACTGCGTTGCAAGACGGTCACGAGTACATGGTGACCACCAATTACCCGAACAACCTGCACGTGCTCGACCTGGCCACTGACACCTTGTTGAAGACCTGCAAGATGCCGGACGCCTTTGGTCCCGGCACCGTGCAGTTATCGCCGGATCGTAAAACCGCCTATGTGTTGAACAACCACTACGCGGATGTCTACGGCGTCGAGCTGGACAGCTGCAAACAGGTATTCCACGCCAGCATCACCCAGAAACCGGGGGAGAAAGCGAAGTCGATGTTCGCTTTCACCCTCAGTCATGACGGCAAGGAACTGTTTGCCATCGCCAACCCGACGTTGATGCTCAACGACCGTTACGAAGTGCAGCAGCCTCGACTGGATGTCTACGCCACCGACGCCGGCATGAACGCCAAACCCGTGCGCAGTTTCCCGGCGCCACGGCAGCTGACCATCATGCAGAGTGGCGACGACGGCACGCTGTATGTGGCGGGGGCGGATGTCTACAAGGTTGATGTGAAAACCGGAAAGTTCGACGTACTGATCCCCAGCCGCCACTGGAAACGCCCGAACTACAGCGCGCCGGACGTGCTCTACGTGTGGAACCAGCAAACCTATCGCCATGACTTCTCGCTGCTCTACACCACCGCGAAATTCAAGGACAAGAAGCAGGACCCGTTGACCGCCGAGTACCTCTACGGGCTGTTCAGCATCGACCTGAAAACCGGCAAGACCGAAACCACCGACTTCGGCCCGTTGACGGAAATCTACTTCAGCGGCATGCGCTCACCCAAAGATCCGAACCTGATGTTCGGCGTGCTCAACCGCCTGGCCAAATACGATATCAAGCAGAAAAAAATGCTCCAGGCAGCGACGCTGGATCATTCCTACTACTGCATTTCCTTCAACAAGGACGGCAGCAAGATCTACCTGGCCGGGACGTTTAATGACGTGGCGATCTTTGATCCGGAGAGCATGAAGCAGATCGGCAGCATCAAATTGCCGGGTGGGGATATGGCGATTACCACTGCGCAGATATTTGTTCGGTAATCTCGGCGCCTGACAGGACGCCTTCGCGGGCAAGCCTCGCTCCTACAGGGAGCTCGGCGATTTGCCTGGGGGGATATGGCGATCACGACTGCGCAGATATTTGTTCGGTAGTCTCGGCGCCTGACAGAACGCCTTCGCGGGCAAGCCTCGCTCCTACAGGTTTCGGTCGTACCCTGTAGGAGCGAGGCTTGCCCGCGAAGAGGCCCTCAAGCACACCAAAGCATCAAGCCCCGGGCACCGGGCAACTCAAATCCCCTTCCTGGCACTTCAAGTAATTCTTGAACGTCTCAACCCGCGCCTTGGTCAATTCAGTGATGCAATTGCTGTAGATCAGCGGATACACACTCCCGCCCTCCACCCCGGCGCTTGAGAACTTGCACTCGGCATCCCGAAACGCCACCCACGCTCGCTGTGCGCCGATCAGCAGCTTCTTGCTGTCGGGGTTGCTCTTCAACCGCGTGGTGATCTGCTGGTACAGCGCATTCAACTCCTTGTCGGCGGCCTGGTTCTGCTGCGCCGCGCACTGATTCATCGTGGTCTGATCGGTGGCGTTGTCGCAGTCCACGGCCTGGGCGAGGGTGGTGAACAGCAGAGGCGTCAGCGCCAGGAGAAAGCGTGGGTGCATTGGGATTCTCGCAGTGACATTGAAAAGTGACTTGCAGTGTAGCGGTCAGGTTTGCAGCCGTGAGCAGCTTCAGTCTGCTTTCTCTTGTCCTCAAACCAGAGGTTTATGGTCAGAAATGCAGCCTAATATTTCGCACAGGGTTGATTGCGAAGCCCGATTGATTCAACTTTAGGGTGGGTCTTGTGGTCTTACAGGCCTACTGTTCATTACAGGAGGTGACATATGAACCCAGCATCAGATCGCATCGAAAGGAAGATCCTGTTAAAAGCGCCGCGTTCGCATGTCTGGCGCGTGCTGGCCAATGCCGAAGCCTTCGGGCAGTGGTTTGGCGTGGCACTGGAGGGCAAGCGTTTTGTCGCCGGTGAGTGGACCCAGGGGCAGATAACGTACCCCGGTTATGAGCATTTGCTGTGGAATGTACTGGTTGAGCGGGTCGAGCCGGAGCGGGTGTTTTCGTTTCGCTGGCATCCGTATGCGGTGGAGCCGGACATGGACTACTCCCAGGAGCCCACCACGCTGGTGCTGTTCGAGCTTGAAGACATGGACAACGGCACTTTACTCAAGGTCACCGAGTCCGGTTTCGATCACATTCCGCAGACGCGCCGTCTCAAGGCATTCCGCATGGACAGCCGGGGCTGGGATGAGCAGATGAACAATATCGAAGAGTTTCTGAAAACCAGCGCCAAGGCCCGCGAGCGTCAGGAGGAGTGATCGCTGCGTGGTTGAGCCTTGGTTAAAGCGCTGGAAGCTGGTGCCAGCCGATCATCACGCCCGGCAGTCGCTTGCTGCCGGTGCGCAGCGGTAACGTGCCGACAATGCTGAAGATCGCCGTTGATGCCGAAGAAACGTTCGGCAATCGCGCTGGCCGCCGAAAGTCAGCTGCAGGTCGCGAAACTCGCGGCTTCCACGCTCGATGACTGACATGCCTAAGGGTTTTCGGAAGGGCGGGTATAGCGAATGTCTTACACGCGTTGGTAACTATGTCGCCTGTTACAGATTGGATCCGATGCGTAATCTAGCCTCATCAACTGAAGCACAGGAAGTGTTTCAGGATCACGGACGATCGGCCATCAGCAAGGAACGCTATCGACAGGGAGTCGACTTGGTCTTGGGAAAAACCCGCTTCGGCGGGTTTTTTTTTGCCTATCGAAAAGCCCCAGGCAGAGGCTTTGTGGCTGAAATGGTCAAAGGCTTACGCTGGGGCGATGGTATGTCCTCTGTTTACCCTTAACCGACGTGGTTAATCTGGATCCATCAACTGAGTCGCAGGATGCACTCAGGATCACGGATGATCGACCATAGGCCAGGATGGCTGCTGACAGGATGTCGCAATGGTCTTGAGAAACCCGCTTAGGCGGGTTTTTTTTCGTCTGGCATAAAAGCCCGGTCAAAAAAATGCCCGGCACATTGGCCGGGCTTTTTTTATGCAAAGGGTTTTCATGCGAGGCGCTGGCCGGGTGTGCGGTCGGAACCGTCGGCGGCCACTTGCATGCCGGGTGTACGGTCCGAACCATCCGCCGCAACTGACTGTTGCTGTTCGGTAACCTGGGTGAAGAAACGATCTTCCTGATGACTCGGTACAGCGAATGCGCTGGCGCTGAGGGCAAAAGTGGCAAGGGCGATCAATTGGCTGAGCGTTTTCATGGCGGTGACTCCGGTCGTAATCAAGGGTTGAGTGCCGGGTCGCGCAGACAGTCGTGATCTGGTGAACCCGTTGCAGGTGTCTTTCTGCATGGGTTCAGATTAGGGCCGGGGCGGGTGCTGGCGTTAGACGATTACTGCCCTTGATTTGCCCGATCCTGTTTGCGTGCACAAAACCGCTAGAGCGCCTGTGCCCGCAGTCGGGCGATGTCCTTGCTCGGCGAGGCGCCAAACAGACGGCTGTATTCACGGCTGAACTGCGAAGGGCTTTCGTAGCCCATCTTGTAGCCGATTGACGAAACGTCGCTGCTCTCCAACAACAACAGTCGCCGCGCTTCCTGTAATCGCAACTGTTTCTGGTACTGCAACGGGCTCATGGCCGTCACCGATTTGAAGCGGTGATGCAACGCCGAGGTGCTGAGGTTGATCATCTGCGCCAGGTTTTCGATGCTCAGGGGTTCGGCGTAATGGCTGTTCAGCCATTCGATGGCGCGGCTGATGCGGTGGGTCTGGGTGTCGGGGATGGCGATTTCATGCAAGCGCTGGCCCTGCTCGCCGCGCAGTAACCGATAGAAAATTTCCTGCTGTGCCAAGGGCGCAAGGTGCGCGATGTCGTCCGGGGTTTCCAGCAACCGCAGCAAGCGCAACACGGCGTCGAGCAGCGGCGCGTCGATCCGGTCCAGAAACAGCCCGCGTCCGCTGTTTCGTGGCGCAGGAACACCGATCGGACTGACATCGGCGATCAAGCGGCAGATCTGTGCCGGGTCGATGTCCAGGCGCAGGCACAAATAGGGGCGTTCCGGGCTGGCCTCGATCACCCTGCCGGCCAGGGGCAGGGTGACCGACACCACCAGGTAATTCAGCGGGTCATACACGTAGCTTTCGGCGGCCAGACGCACCTCCTTGCGCCCGTCGACGATCACGCACAGGCCTGGCTTGTGCACCGTGTGCAAGTCTTCGGTGGGGTGATCGCTGCGGATCAGGTGCAAGTCCTTGATCGCCGTGGCGTGGACGCCGTACTGCGGCGCAAACCGTTTCATCAGGCTCGCCAGTTCGGTACGACGCAGATCGAGGGCATTCGCGGAAACAGATGCTGACATGCTGATCACTCTCCCAGGCCAATAAGGGGGTCGGGCTAGTAAAACCGATTGTGCGTGAGGCGACCAGCGCCGCTATTCGCCTCTACAGGATCGTGCAAGAACCCAGGAGGAATCGGCTAACGGGGCGCTTCAAACCGTCCCTAATCTGGACCTGTCGCAACATCCTTACCCCCAGATCAAGGAAAACAATCATGTCCAGCATTCAAGGCAAAGTCGTTGTCATTACCGGCGCCAGCAGCGGAATCGGCGAAGCCACCGCACGTCTTCTGGCCAGTCAGGGCGCCCGCGTCGTGCTCGGTGCCCGGCGCGTCGATCGCCTGGAAACACTGGTCGCAGAGCTTGATGCGGCCGGCCAGAGCGCGGCGTTCAGAGCGGTCGATGTCACCCGTCGCGATGACGTTCAGGCGTTCATCGATTTTGCCGTCGAGCGTTTTGGTCGGGTCGATGTGATCGTCAACAACGCCGGGGTCATGCCCTTGTCGAAACTCGAAGCGCTGAAGGTCGATGAGTGGGACCGGATGATCGACGTCAATATTCGCGGCGTCCTTCACGGCATCGCCGCCGGTTTGCCGCTGATGCAGGCCCAGCGTTCCGGTCAGTTCATCAACATCGCGTCCATCGGTGCCTACGCCGTCAGCCCGACGGCCGCGGTGTATTGCGCCACCAAATTCGCCGTGCGGGCGATTTCTGAAGGGTTGCGCCAGGAAGTCGGTGGTGATGTGCGGGTGACGGTGATTTCTCCGGGGGTGACCGAATCCGATCTGGCCGAGAGCATTTCCGATGCCGGTGGCCGGGCCGAAATGCGCGAATTCCGCAAGATTTCGATTCCTGCTGTCGCGATTGCCCGGGCCATTGCCTACGCCATCGATCAACCGGCGGATGTCGACGTCAGCGAACTGATCGTGCGGCCGACGGCCAGTCCGTTCTAATCGGTTTTTCCAGTCTGACTAAGCGGCTGCGGGGGTGATCCCCGCAGCCATGCCGTTTATTGGCGGTAGAGTTTCGCTGCAACACGCTCGGTGATTGCCGAGCGCAATTTCAACGAGCCGGCCGCACGTTTGCGCGCTTCCTCCAACACGCTGACCGGCGCTGTCTCGGGGCTGCCCGAAGCAAACGGCGGCGCCGGCGCGTATTCCAGCTGCAACTGCACCAGTTCAGCCGTGTCCTTGTCGAACAACTCTGCGGCCAGGGTCAGGGCAAAATCGATCCCTGCGGTAATTCCGCCTCCCGTCAGCAGATTGCCGTCGCGCACCACCCGATCCTTCACCGGTGTCGCCCCCAACGGCGCCAACAGTTCGTGATAGGCCCAATGCGTGGTGGCGCGTTTGCCCTTCAGCAGGCCCGCCGCGCCGAGCACCAGTGCACCGGTGCAGACTGAGGTGACATAGCGCGCATTGGCTGCCTGAGCCTTGATGAAGGCCAGTGTCTCGTCATCTTCCATCAACGGGCCTACGCCACTGCCGCCGGGCACGCAGATCACATCCAGCGCCGGGCAATCGGCGAAAGTCATGGTGGGTTTCAGCACCAGTCCCGTGCTTGCGGTGACCGGTACCAGGTCCTTCCAGATCAAATGCACGTTCACGTCCGGCAGCGAGGCCAGTACGTCGTAAGGGCCGGTCAGGTCCAGTTGCTGAACCTGAGGAAACAACAGAAAACCGATCTGCAACGTCATGGCTTTTTTCTCATGAAGTGGGTGGACGGCTTCACTGTAGGCCCGTAGGATTTGGCGCATACGCCAATATCCCCACGAATTACGCCAATGATGCCGAAAACGATTCACGTGCTCGCGTTTGCCAATGTGCAACTGCTCGATGTGACCGGACCGTTGCAAGTGTTCGCCTCGGCCAACGATATCTCACGCCAGCAAGGGCTGGCGCTGCCTTATGCACCGACGGTGATTGCCAGCGGTGGCGGGGCGGTGATGTCGTCGGCGGGGCTGGCGCTGCTGGCCGAACCGTTGCCCGAGGCGGGCAGCGACACCTTGATCATCGCCGGTGGCTGGGGTGTCTATACGGCGGCGGACGATCAGTCGCTGGTGGCGTGGGTGCGTGAACATGCGACGGGCTGCCGGCGAGTGGCGTCGGTGTGCACCGGGGCGTTTTTGCTGGCAGCCAGTGGCTGGCTCGATGGGCGGCGGGTGGTCACGCACTGGACCCGTTGCGATCAGTTGGCGCAGAAGCATCCAAAACTGCAGGTCGAACCCAACCCGATTTTCATCAACGACGGCCCGGTGTGGACCTCGGCCGGGGTCACCGCCGGTATTGACCTGGCGCTGGCCATGGTCGAAGAAGACCTCGGCCGCAGCATGGCCCTGGAGGTGGCCCGGCAACTGGTGGTTTTCCTCAAGCGGCCTGGCGGCCAGTCGCAGTTCAGCGTGACCCTGTCGTTGCAGAAAGAAGGTGATCGTTTCGACGATCTGCATGCCTGGATCAGCGAACACCTCACCATGGATTTGGGCATCCCGACCCTGGCCTTGCAGGCTGGCATGAGCGAACGCAGCTTCGTCCGCCACTACCGCGCCGACACCGGCCAGACCCCGGCGCGGGCCATCGAGCTGATTCGGGTCGAGACGGCGCGCCGGTTGCTCAGCGATACCGGCGTGCCGATCAAACGGGTGGCCATGCAATGCGGATTCGGCAGCGAAGAAACCCTGCGACGCAGTTTTCTGCGGGCCATGGGCGTGACGCCGCAAGCCTATCGCGAGCGGTTTTCCGTCAACCCTCCAGCAGATCCAGCAACGCTTTGACCGTCGCCACCGGGGCTTCCTCGGGAATGTTATGCCCGACGCCCGCCAGCACCCGGCGCTCATAAGGGCCGGTGAAATGCTCGATGTCGTCGTCGATTTCGGCAGCGGGTCCAACGCCATCGTCGGCACCGCACAGGGAAATCGTTGGCACGCTGATCGGCGGTTGTTGGGTGAGCGCTGCTTCCATCCACTCCAGCGCCGGATCGCCGGGCGCATACATGAACCGGTGGCGATAGGACTGGATCACCACGTCGACGAAATCCGGGTTGTCGAAAGCCGGAGCGCTAAGCGGATACAACTCAGGCCCCTTGGCCCAGGTGGGCGACCACAACGTCCACAGCAATTCGCACAAGGCTCGGCGATTGTTCGTCAGGCCTTCGACCCCGCGTGGCGTGTGGAAATAGAACTGATACCAGAGGCGATGCTCGGTTTCCGGGTCTCGCGGCTGGGTTGATGTGGGAATGTTCTGCAGGTTATAGCCGTCGCCAGTCACCAGGCAACGAACGCGCTCCGGCCACAGCGCCGCGACGATGCACGCCGCCCGGCCACCCCAGTCATAACCACAGAGGGCGGCTTGCGGGATGGAGAGAGCGTCCATCAGGTCGAGCAAATCCTGGGCGAGGGCGGCTTGCTGGCCGGAACGCAGGGTGTCGGGGCTGTTGAACCGGGTCGGGCCGTAACCGCGCAGGTACGGGACGATGACGCGGTAGCCCCTGGCGGCGAGGACTGGCGCGATTTCATCGTAGGCGCGGGGAGAGTAGGGGAAACCGTGGAGCAGGATGATCGGGTCGCCGGTGGCGGGGCCGTGTTCTTCGTAGGCGAGATTCAGGTTCGGGGTCAGGACATATTGGATCAACGCTTGATTGTTCATTCGACACTTTCTCCCAGGATTCCACTTCTGCCCTCCGATTGAAGTACTTCGATCGATCCGGCGTAAAGGTCACCACCATTTTGGTACGCAAATATGTCAGGGCGTGACCTTTATCCAAATCAACATCCAGATACTCCCCACGCACTGTACTTTTTAGGTAGAGATTCAGCTTATTGGTCTTGTGGGTGGCTGATGGCCTCTTCGCGAGCAAGCCCGCTCCCACATTTGATCTCTGGTGGACACAAATCTTGTGTAAGACAGAGATCAAATGTGGGAGCGGGCTTGCTCGCGAAAGGGGCAACGCGGTTTCACGGCTGCCAGAAATTCTTCTCCCCGCTCAATTTCCGATCGAGAAAACTCGCCGCGCTGATCAGTGCCAGATGCGTCAGCGCCTGCGGCGTATTCCCCAGATGCCGAGCATGGCTGTCGAGCTCTTCGGCGTACAGCCCCAGCGGGTTGGCGTACCTCAGCAGTTGTTCAAACTCCAGATGAGCCTTTTCCACCTGACCCGCCCGGGCCAGGCATTCGACGTACCAGAACGAACAGGCGGCAAAGGCGCCTTCGGTGCCGGGCAGGCCGTCGATCCGGGTGTCATCGTTGCGATAGCGGTACACCATGCCGTCGCGCACCAGGGTTTTTTCGATGGCCTCCAGAGTGGCCAGCCAGCGCGGATCCTTGGCACTGACGAAGCGCACCAGCGGCATCAACAACATCGAGCCGTCGAGGGCGGTGCCGCCTTTGTACTGGACGAAATGCCCGCGCTCTTCGTTCCAGAAGTTTTCCCAGATATCGACGTAAATCGCCTGCCGCGTCTGGTCCCAGCGGGCGAAAGGCGCGGGCAATGAACGTTTCGACGCCAGGCGAATGGCCCGGTCCACGGCGACCCAGCACATCAGGCGCGAGTGCAGGAAATCATGCTGCTCCCCGCGCATCTCCCAGATGCCGACGTCCTTTTGCTCCCAGGTTTCGCAGACCTGGTCGACCACTTCCACCGCATGTTTCCAGCCTTCATGGGAGATGGCTTCACCGTACTTGTTGACCAGATACACCGCGTCCATCAGCTCGCCAAAGATGTCGAGCTGGATCTGATCGTACGCCTGATTACCGATGCGCACCGGTGTCGCGCCGCCATGGCCGGACAGGTGCGGCAGTTCGGTTTCCGGCAATTCCTGGCGGCCGTCGATGGCGTAGAGGATGTTCAGTTTCATCGATTTGCCGTGGCAGTCGCTGACCCGTCCGCGCAGCCAGCGCATGTAGGCGTTGGCTTCCTCGACGAAGCCCAGGCGCATGAAGGCGTAGACGGTGAACGAGG
This sequence comes from Pseudomonas sp. NPDC086251, assembly GCF_044746405.1. Classification (NCBI taxonomy): domain Bacteria; kingdom Pseudomonadati; phylum Pseudomonadota; class Gammaproteobacteria; order Pseudomonadales; family Pseudomonadaceae; genus Pseudomonas; species Pseudomonas sp. NPDC086251. Next base: position 131,941 of record NZ_JBIVBY010000016.1, on the reverse strand, counting down.
CGTCGCGGATCCAGGTGTAGCGGTAATCCCAGTTGCGTTCACCGCCCGGGGTTTCCGGCAGGCCGAAGGTCGCGGCGGCGAGGATCGCACCGTGTTTGCGCGAAGTCAGCAGCTTCAGGGCCAGGGCCGAACGATTGACCATTTCCCGCCAGCGTCCGCGATAGTTGGACTGGCCGATCCAGTCGCGCCAGAACTTCAGCGTGCGCTCCATGCACAGCGTAGCGGCGCCTTCCTTGAAGCGTGGGTCGTCGATGCCGCCGAGCAGGAACTCGGCGCTCTGGTCTTGGCCGAGGGTGAACTCGGCAACCGCCGCGTTGCCGTCGATGCTCAAGGGCTGATCCGAAGACAGGCGCAGGGATGGCTGATCGGGGGCCGCGAAGGTCACGTCCTTGTCATCCAGGCGTGCACGGGTCTTGGCGCGCGCATAGTCATGGCGCACGGCGCAGCGCATGCGAAATGTCGCCTGGCCGCTGACCACGCGCACCCGGCGGATCAGCATCGGCAAATCATCCTCGGTGTCGCCGATGGGCAGCAGGTCAGTGATCTCGACCACCGCGCGATCACTGAGCCAGCGGGTTTGCAGGACATTGGTGTCGGGCAGGTAAATCTGTTCACGGCGGGCGTCGGGCAAGTCCGGCGACAGTTGGAAAATGCCGGCCTCGGGCGTGTCCAGCAGCGAGCAGAAAATCGACGGGCTATCGAATTCGGGCCAGCAGAAAAAGTCCACGCTGCCCTTGTCGTTGACCAGTGCCGCGCTGCGCATGTCACCGATGATGCCGTGGGCGTCGATGGCGCTTTGCCGTTCGGGGTGATGATCAGCCATTATCGCGAAAGTCCGGAAACTGAGAGTCTAATCAGCTGACTGGTTTGGGCGGTTGAGAGTTCATTTATCGGAATAAGGTCGGTGGCTGTTCCGGCCTCTTCGCGAGCAAGCCCGCTCCCACATTGAACTGTGTACACACATCAAATGTGGGAGCGGGCTTGCTCGCGAAGGGGCCTTCACATTCAACCAACAATTACCGGCTTTCCCCTCGATCAGCATTTATGGCAACGTGCAGGCCCCTGATTAGACCCACACCCCATGGCAAACCCCTACCGCGAATTATTCAACGCCCCAGGCAGTGGCGCTTTTGTGCTGGCCGGGATGATCGCGCGCATGCCCATCTCCATGACCGGCATAGGCCTGATCACCATGCTCTCGCAGTTACAGGGGGGCTACGGATTGGCCGGTGCAGTGGCGGCGACGTTTGCCCTGGCCACGGCATTCTGCGCACCGCAGGTTTCCCGGCTGGTCGATCGTTTTGGCCAGCGGCGGATTTTGCCGGCCTCGGCGCTGCTGGGCGGCGGGGCGTTGCTGATGGTGTTGCTCTGCACGCGCTTGCAAGCGCCGACTTGGACATTGTTTGTCTTCGCCGCACTGGCCGGTTGCATGCCGAGCATGTCGGCGATGGTGCGGGCGCGCTGGACCGAGGTGTATCGCGGCCAACCTCAACTGCAAACCGCCTATGCGCTGGAATCGGTGCTCGACGAGGTGTGCTTCATCGTCGGGCCACCGCTGTCGGTGGGCTTGTGCGTGGTCGCATTCCCCGAGGCCGGGCCGTTGGCGGCGTTGCTGATGCTGGCAATCGGCGTCACCTGGTTTGTGCTGCAGCGCGGCACCGAGCCACCGGTGCATCCCCATGAAGAACACCATCAACGCTCGATCATTCGTTCGGTCGAGATTCAGTTGCTGATGCTGTTGATGGTCGCCATGGGCACCATCGTCGGCGTGGTGGATGTGGTCAGCGTGGCGTTCGCCCAGCAGCAGGGGCAACCGGCGGCGGCGAGCATTGTGCTGTCGGTGTACGCCATCGGCTCGTGCCTGGCCGGGCTGGCGTTCGGCGCATTACGCTCGAAAGTGCCGCTGCCGCGATTGTTTTTGTACGGCGGCGTGGCGACGGCGGTGACCACCTTGCCGTTGCTGCTGGCGGCGAACATTCTCGGGCTGTCGCTGGCGGTATTCGTTGCCGGGCTGTTTTTTGCGCCGACGTTGATCGTGGCAATGGCGCTGGTGGAGCAAATCGTCCCGCCGGCCAAACTCACCGAAGGCCTGACCTGGCTGGTCACCGGGTTGAGCATCGGCGTGGCGATCGGCGCTGCGAGCTCCGGGTGGCTGATAGACGCGTTCGGCGCGCGCAGCGGGTTTTGGGTGGCGATTGCCGCCGGGGCCGTGGTCCTCGGTTCCGCCCTGCAAAGCTATCGCCATTTGAAATAGAGAATGAATGTGGGAGCGGGCTTGCTCGCGAAGGCGGTTCATCATTCAGCATTGATGTTGACTGACACTCCGCCTTCGCGAGCAAGCCCGCTCCCACATTTTGATCGTCGACTAATTCAAGACCTTACTCGTCCGTTCTCTATTACAGACAACTTTCGAGGTAATCCCGGTGACCCAGCTGACATTGCTCTGCCTGCCCTATTCGGGCGCGAGTGCCATGGTCTACAGCCGCTGGCGGCGCAAACTGCCGGAGTGGCTCAAGCTGCAGCCGGTGGAATTGCCGGGCCGTGGCGCGCGGTTTGGCGAACCATTGCACACCGACATGCGGCGTCTGGCGCTACAACTGGCCCATGAACAAAAAGCCACGCTCAAGGCACCGTACGCGTTGTTCGGCCATAGCCTGGGCGCGTTGCTCGCCTGTGAAATGGCTCATGCGTTTCGCGCCTTGGGTTGCCCGGAACCGGTGGCGCTGTTTGCCTCGGGCACGGCCGCGCCGACGCTGCGTGCCGACTACGACCGGGGTTTCGCCGAGCCGAAAACCGACGCCGAACTGATCGAGCAATTGCGCACCCTTAACGGCACCAGTGAAGAAGTGCTGGCCAACGAAGAGCTGATGAGCCTGACGCTGCCGGTGCTGCGCGCGGATTTTCTGCTGTGCGGGCGTTTCGAACCGCAGCAGCGGCCCTTGCTCAAGTGCCCGGTGCATGTGCTCGGCGGCAAGGCTGACCGCGCGACCACCGAGCAGTTGATCGGCTGGAGCAAGGAAACCCACGGCAGTTTCTCCGTGGACATGCTCGCGGGCGGGCACTTCTTTATCCATGAACATGAAGCCAAGGTGCTGCGGGTGATCAAGGATCAGCTTGAGGTTCATCATCGGCGCCACGCCATGGCCGCCAGCGCCTGACGCAATCCCTGTGGGAGCGGGCTTGCTCGCGAATGCGGTTGATCATTCAACATTGATGTTGGCTGACCCACCGCATTCGCGAGCAAGCCCGCTCCCACAGGGATTTTTGTCACCCTCACACTCCGCGTTCTGCCTCCTTTCTGATACTTGTTCTCATTCGCTAATTTTTCCGGTCTGCATTCGTTTTATAGGGACGACGTGCCTTTGTGCTTCCTGCCAACGATCCGGATGCTAAGAAATGAATGCTGAAGACTCCTTGAAACTTGCTCGCCGGTTTATCGGGTTGCCCCTGGAAAAGCGCCAGATGTTCCTTGCGGCCTTGCACAAGGAGGGCGTGGATTTCGCCCGTTTTCCGATTCCTGCCGATGTCGAAGCCGAGGATCGTCAGGCGCTGTCGTACGCCCAGCAACGCATGTGGTTTCTCTGGCAGCTGGACCCGCACAGCGGCGCGTATAACCTGCCGGGCGCGGTGCGGTTGACCGGGCGGCTGAACTTGGCTGCGCTGGAACAGGCCTTCGCCAGCCTCGTCGCCCGTCACGAAACCCTGCGTACAGTGTTCCAGCGCCAGGCCGACGACACTCTGCTGCAAGTGCCGGCCTCGGCGCCGCTGGTGATCGATCATGTGGATTTCAGCGCACTACCCGCCAAGGAACGCGAACAGGCGGTCGCCCAAGCGGCCGAGCAACAATCGGTGCAGCCGTTCGACCTGGAAACAGGCCCGCTGCTGCGCGTCACCTTGCTCAAGCTCGCCGAGCAGGAACACGTCCTCCTGCTGACCTTGCACCACATCGTGTCCGATGGCTGGTCGATGAACGTGCTGATCGACGAATTCATCCGTTGCTACGACGCTTTTGATGCCGATGCACACCCGCAACTCGCGCCCTTGCCGATCCAGTACAGCGACTACGCACTGTGGCAGCGCCGTTGGCTGGAGGCCGGTGAGCAGACGCGGCAACTCGACTACTGGCAAGCGCAACTGGGCGCCGAGCATCCGGTGTTGGAGCTGCCCACCGATCACCCGCGCCCGGCAATGCCGAGCTATCGCGGCACCCGTTATGAATTCGCCGTCGACGGGCAACTGGCCGAGCAACTGCGCGCCACCGCGCAGCAGCACAACATCACCTTGTTCATGCTCTTGCTCGGCGCGTTCAACGTGCTGCTGCACCGCTACACCGGGCAGACCGACCTGCGCGTCGGCGTGCCAATCGCCAACCGCAACCGCGCAGAAATCGAAGGGCTGATCGGCTTCTTCGTCAACACCCAGGTGCTGCGCACCCGGCTCGATGGCCAGACCCGCGTCGACGATCTGCTGCGCGCGATCAAGGAAACCGCCCTCGGCGCACAAGCCCATCAGGACTTGCCGTTCGAGCGCCTGGTCGAAGCGCTGAAACTCGAGCGCAGCCTCAGCCACACGCCGCTGTTCCAGGTGATGTACAACCACCAGCCGCAGGTCGCGGACATTTCCACCGTGACCACCGCCTCCGGCCTGGCGCTGGGCGTGATCGAGTGGGAAGGGCGCACCACCCAGTTCGACCTGACCCTCGACACCTACGAGAAGGGCGGCAAGCTGCACGCCGCGCTGACCTACGCCAACGACCTGTTCGACGCCGCCACCATCGCGCGCATGGCGCAGCATTGGACGCACCTGCTGCACGGCATGGTCGGTGATTCGCAGCAACGCATCAGTGATTTGCCGCTGCTGGAAAAAGCCGAGTATCAGCGCATCGTCCATGACTGGAATCGCGCTGATGAAAACTTCCCGCAGGACCTGTGCATTCATGAGCTGATCGCCCGACAAGTCGCCGCGACCCCGGATGCACGGGCGGTCACCTTCGCCACCCAACAGCTGACTTACCGTGAACTCGATGTTCAAGCCAACCGTCTGGCGCACAAGCTGATCGAACTCGGCGTAGGTCCGGAAGTCCGGGTCGGCGTGGCGATGCAGCGCTCGGAAAACCTGTTGGTGGCATTGCTCGCGGTGCTCAAGGCCGGCGGCGCCTACGTGCCGCTGGACCCGGATTACCCGGCCGAACGCGTCGCCTACATGCTTGAAGACAGCCGCGCTTTGGTGCTGCTGACCGAGCAAGCTGTGGCGGCTACATTGAGCGTGCCGGCCGACACCCAAGTGTTGCTGATGGACAACATCGCGCTGGCCGCTTACCCGAGCAGCGCCCCGATCACCCGTGTCAGGCCGGACAACCTGGCCTACGTGATCTACACCTCCGGTTCCACCGGCAAACCCAAAGGCGTGGCCATCGCCCATCGCAACGTGCTGGCGCTGATCGACTGGTCGAAATCGGTGTACAGCCGCGACGACATCCAGGGCGTGCTGGCCTCGACCTCGGTGTGTTTCGACCTGTCGGTGTGGGAGCTGTTCGTGACCCTGGCCAACGGTGGCTCGGTAATCATCGCCCGCAATGCCCTGGAGTTGCCGCAGCTGCCGGCGCGGGATCAGGTGCGCCTGATCAACACCGTGCCGTCGGCGATCAATGCGTTGCAGCGCGACGGGCAGATCCCGCTGAGTGTGCGCACCATCAACCTGGCCGGTGAGCCGCTGAAGCAAAGCCTGGTGGACGTGCTGTACGAGCAGTCGAGCGTCGAGCACGTCTTCGATCTGTACGGCCCGTCGGAAGACACCACGTATTCGACCTGGACCCGGCGCGAGGCCGGTGGCCGCGCGAATATCGGCCGTCCGCTCAAACACACCGCCAGTTATGTGCTGGACGCCGATCTGCAACCCGTGCCGCAAGGCGTGTCCGCCGAGCTGTACCTGAGCGGCGCCGGTATCACGCGCGGTTACCTGATGCGCCCTAGCCTGACCGCCGAAAAATACGTGCCGAACCCGTTCTCCAGTACGGGCGAACGCCTGTACCGCACCGGCGACCTGACCCGTTATCAGGCCGACGGCACGCTGCAATACGTCGGGCGCATCGACCATCAGGTCAAGGTCCGTGGCTTCCGCATCGAACTCGGTGAAATCGAAGCGCGGCTGTTGCAGCAGGACGCCGTGCGCGAACTGGCGGTGCTGGCGCAGGACGGCGTCAACGGCCAGCAACTGGTCGCCTACCTCGTGCCGACCGATTCGGCGTTGCTGGACGATATCGACGCGCAAGCGCGCCTGCGTGAAACTCTGAAAGCGGCACTGCGTCAGCACTTGCCGGATTACATGGTCCCGGCGTTTCTGCTGTTCCTCGCCCAGCTGCCGCTGACCCCCAACGGCAAGCTCGACCGCAAGGCCTTGCCGGCCATCGACGGCATTCAACAACCACGCGAACACGTCGCGCCACGCAGTGCGCTGGAGAAATCCCTCGCCGCGGTCTGGCAGGACGTGTTGGCCATCGATAACGTCGGCCTGGAAGACAACTTCTTCGAACTCGGCGGCGACTCCATCGTTTCCATGCAAGTGGTCAGCCGCGCGCGTCAGGCCGGGATCGTGCTGAGCCCCAAGGATCTGTTCCAGCACCAGACCATCCGCAGCCTGGCGCAAGCGGCTCGCAGCGGCGAGCAACAGCTGATCGACCAAGGCCCGGCGGTGGGCACGGTGGCGCTGGCGCCGGTGCAGCAGTGGTTTTTCGAACACGCCATTCCTCAGCGTCAGCACTGGAACCAGTCGCTGTTGCTGGTGCCGCGCGAGGCGTTGAACGTCGAGGCGCTGGATCAAGCCTTGGTGAAGTTACTCACCCAGCACGACAGTTTGCGTCTGCGATACGTACAGACGCCCGAAGGCTGGCAGCAAGCCTACGCGGCGCCGACCACCGAATCGGTCTTATGGCAGCGCCAGGCGCAATCGGTCGAAAGACTCAACGCCCTGTGCGACGAAGCCCAACGCAGCCTCGATCTGCAGAACGGCCCGTTGATGCGCGCGCTGCTCGTAGCGATGGCCGACGGCAGCCAACGCCTGCTGCTGGTCATTCATCACTTGGCGGTGGACGGTGTGTCCTGGCGCGTACTGCTGGAAGGTCTTCAGCAGTTCTACAGTCGCGGCGACGTCGTGGCGATGGCGAAAACCAGCACCTACCAGCGCTGGGTCGCACGTCTGCAAGCGCATGTTCCAGTCTTCGAAAACAGCCTTGATCACTGGCAGACTCAACTGCGTGAAGCACCGAATAATCTGCCATGCGACCGCCCGAACGGCGCACTGGAAAACCGCTTCGAACAGAAACTCGAACTCAAACTCGACGCCGAGCAAACCCGCAAGCTGTTGCAACAAGCCCCGGCGGCCTATCGCACCCAGGTCAACGACCTGCTGCTGACCGCGCTGGCGCGTGCCGTTTGCCGCTGGAGCGGGCAGGGCAGCACGCTGATTCAGCTGGAAGGCCATGGCCGCGAAGACCTGTTCGACGACATCGACCTGACCCGCACCGTCGGCTGGTTCACCAGCCTGTTCCCGGTCAACCTGATCCCGGAGAGCGACCTCGGCGCGTCGATCAAAACCATCAAGGAACAACTGCGCGCCGTGCCGGACAAAGGCCTGGGCTATGGCGCACTGCGCTACCTCGGCAGCCCGGCGATCCGTGCCGAACTGGCCGCGCTGCCGCAACCGCGGATCACCTTCAATTATCTGGGGCAGTTTGACCGGCAATTCGACGACGCAGCGCTGTTCGTCCCGTCCACCGAAGGCAACGGCGTGGCGCAGGACCCATCGGCGCCGCTGGGCAACTGGCTGACCGTCGAAGGCCAGGTCTACGGCGGCGAGTTGTCCCTGAGCTGGGGCTTCAGCCGTGAGATGTTCGACACCGCGACCATCCAGCGTCTGGCCGACGACTACGCGCAAGAATTGAAGGCGCTGATCGAACATTGCTGCGCCCTTGAAGCACCGCAAGCGACACCGTCGGACTTCCCGTTGGCGCGGATCGATCAGGCGCAACTCGATGCATTGCCGGTCGCCGTCTCGACCCTCGAAGACCTTTATCCACTGTCGCCGATGCAACAGGGCATGCTGTTCCACACCCTGTACGAACCGGAAGTGGGCGCCTACATCAGCCAGTTGCGCCTGGACATCCAGGGGCTCGATCCTTTGCGATTCGCTGAAGCCTGGCAAGCGGCCGTGGCGCGCCACGACATTCTGCGCAGCAGCTTCCACTGGCAGGGGCTCGACACCGCACACCAGGCGATTGTGCGTCAGGTGGCGTTGCCGCTTGAAGTGCTTGAAGCGACCGATACCGATGCGCTGGCCGATGCCGAACGCGTCCAGGGTTTCCAACTGGGAACCGCACCGCTGTTTCGTTTGAAGCTGGTGCGAACGGGCGCTGACGACTGGCACCTGATCTACACCAGCCACCACATCTTGATGGACGGCTGGAGCAACGCGCAGTTGCTCGCCGAAGTGATCCAGCATTACGCCAACCGGCAGACGCTGCCGGCGCCGTCGGGGCAGTACCGCGATTACCTTGGCTGGTTGCAGCAGCAATCGGCAGCGGCTGGCGAGCAATTCTGGAAAGCCGCCTTGGCACCGCTCGAAGCACCAACGCTACTGGCCGAAGCCTTAAGGCCACCAGTTGGCGCCGAGGGCACCGAAGAACACCGCGTCAACCTCGACACCAGCGCGACCCAGCGTCTGGCCGAGTTCGCCCGCCAACAGAAAGTCACCCTCAACACGGTGCTGCAAGCGGCCTGGAGCCTGTTGCTGCAACGCTACACCGGCCAGGATTGCGTGGTGTTTGGCGCCACGGTAGCCGGGCGGTCGGCACCGCTGCCGGGGATCGAAGAGCAGCTCGGGCTGTTCATCAACACGCTACCGCTGGTGTGCGCGATGAAGCCGGATCAAACCGTCAGCCAGTGGCTGGGCGAGTTGCAAGGCCTGAACCTGGACATGCGCGAGTTCGAGCACGTGCCGCTTTACGACATTCAAGGGTGGGCAGGGCAGCAAGGTTCGGCGCTGTTCGACAGCCTGCTGGTGTTTGAAAACTTCCCGGTGGCCGAAGCGCTGAAACAAGGCGCGCCGGCCGGGCTGTCGTTCGCCAACCTGCACAACCACGAGCGCACCCACTATCCGCTGACCCTGGGCATTGAGTTGGGCGAAGGCTTGAGCCTGGAGTTCAGCTACGACGCGGCGCGGTTCAGTGCGGCTCAGGTCGCGCAGTTGTCGGCGAACCTGCAGCACCTGCTGACGCAACTGGTGGCGCTGCCGAACGCGGCATTGGGTTCGCTGGAACTGGTTGATGTCGACGGCAAAAACGCAGTGCTGGCGATCAGTCAAACGGCCACGGTTGAGTTATCCACAACGCTGTTGGTGCACGAGCAAATCGCGGTTAAGGCTGCCGCCCTCCCGCATACACTGGCATTACAGGTCGACGGTCAAACCTTGAGCTACGGCCAGTTGAACGCCCAGGCCAACCGTCTGGCACATCGGCTGATCGACAACGGCGCCGGGCCCGGCAAGCGTGTCGGCCTGGCGGTGCGGCGTGGTCCGCAGTTGATCGTCAGCCTGCTGGCAGTACTGAAAAGCGGCGCCGCCTATGTGCCGCTGGACCCGAACTACCCGGCCGAACGCCTGAGCTACATGATCGACGACAGCCGCCTCAGCGTGCTGCTGTGCGAATCCGGTTTGCTGGACGATTTACCGCTGCCGGTGGAACGGCGTCTGTTAAGCCTGGACGAGTCGCTCGGCTATCCCGACCACGATCCGCACAATCACGCGGTCGCCGAAAATCTTGCCTACATCATCTACACCTCCGGTTCCACCGGCCAACCCAAAGGCGTGGCCATCGCCCATGCCGCGCTGCGCGAGTTCTGCCAGGGCGCCGCTGACTATTCGCGGCTGTCGGCCTCCGACCGCGTGTTGCAGTTCGCGACGTTCAGTTTCGATGGCTTCGTCGAGCAGTGCTTCCCGGCGCTGTGCGTCGGTGCGGCGTTGGTCATGCGCGGCGATGAGCTGTGGGATGCCGGCCGACTGGCCGTCGAAATCGTCGCTCAAGGCGTGACCGTGGCGGACTTGCCGGCCGCCTACTGGTACTTGCTCGCCCGTGAATGTGCGAGCGGCGCCGTGGGTAGCCTGGGCCAGTTGCGCCAGGTTCACGTCGGCGGCGAAGCGATGTCGGTCGAAGGCTTGCGCTTGTGGCATCAAGCCGGTTTGAGCCACGTGCGTTTGCTCAACACCTACGGGCCGACCGAAGCGACGGTGGTGTCCAGCGTTCACGAGTGCCGATTGCTCGATGCCAGCGACGCGTTCGGCATCCCGATCGGGCGCGCCATCGCGGGCCGCGCGTTGTATGTGCTGGACTCGGCTGGTCAACTGCTGCCAAACGGTGGCGTCGGTGAACTGTGCATCGGCGCGCCGTCGAGCCTGGCGCAAAGCTACTTCGATCGTCCGGCGCTGACCGCCGAACGCTTCCTGCCAGACCCGTTTGCCCGTGAGCCGGGCGCGCGTTTGTACCGCAGTGGTGACCTGGCGCGTTACAACGCCGAGGGCGATCTGGAATACGTTGGCCGTATCGACCATCAAGTGAAGATTCGCGGTTTCCGCATCGAGATGGGCGAGATTGAAGCCTGCCTGCAAGCGCGGGAGGAGGTGCATGAAGCGGCTGTCGTCGCTCAGGACGGGACGCAACTGGTGGCGTACATCGTGGCCAGCAGTGCAATGGATTCTCAGGCCGGCTATTTCGAAAACCTCAAAGCCGTTCTGCGCCAGTCTCTGCCGGAATACATGGTGCCCAGCCATCTGGTGCTGCTGGCCAAACTGCCGCTCAACAACAACGGCAAACTTGACCGCAAAGCCTTGCCGCGTGCTGAAGCCATTGAGGCTCAACGTGCATTCGTGGCGCCGGCCGAGGGGCTGGAAACGCAACTGGCGCTGATCTGGCAGGAAGTGCTGCAGCTTGAGCCAGTAGGCCGCGACGACAACTTCTTCGAGTTGGGCGGGCATTCGCTTCTGGTGTTGCAGGTGATCTCCCGCGTGCGTCAGCAACTGCACCTTGAACTGTCCGTGAGCAGCCTGTTTTCCGCCGCGAATCTGGCGGCATTTGCCGAGCGTGCCGCGCTGGCGAAGATCAGCGGTCAACCGGCGCTGCAACGGGCTGCGGCCGATCAACCACGGATTCTTTCCTACGCCCAGCAGCGTCAGTGGATTCTCTGGCAGCTGGACCCACAGAGTTCGGCCTACAACATTCCCGCTGCGCTGCGCCTCAAAGGTCCGCTGAACCGCCAAGCCTTGCGTGAAGCCTTCGCCCAGTTGCAGGCCCGTCACGAAACCCTGCGCACAACCTTCGAACAGGATGGCCAACAAGCGCGTCCGCGTGTCCATGCCGAGATGCCGTTGCAGTTGAGTGAGCGGCCAGTCGATGAGTCATCGATCAACAACGCCGTGGCCGAAGAAATCGCCCAGCCGTTCGACCTGCGCAACGGCCCGTTGTGGCGGGTGTTGCTGCTGCAAGTCAGCGCCAACGAACAGGTGCTGGTGCTCACCGTGCACCACATCGCCGCCGATGGCTGGTCGATGCAGGTGATGGTCGATGAGTTCAGCGCGCTGTATCAGGCGGCGGTCGATGGCAAAGCGGCGAACCTTGTCACTCTGCCGGTGAACTACAGCGACTACGCCCGCTGGCAGCGCGATTGGCTGGAGGCGGGCGAGGGCGCGCGTCAACTGACGTGGTGGCGCGAGCAACTGGCGGGCAACCAAACCCCGCTTGAATTGCCCAGTGAACTGACCCGCCCGGCCCGTCGAACCGAGCGCGGGGCCAGCCTGGTGCTGAACGTTGATCGCGCGTTGCTGGCCGGTTTGCGTCAGCGTGCCCAGGAACAACAGGTGACGCTGTTCATGCTGTTGCTGGCGAGTTTCCAGACCTTGCTGCATCGCCAGAGCGGGCAGTCGAGCATCAGCGTCGGCGTGCCGAGCGCCGGCCGTTCGCGGATTGAAACCGAAGGCCTGATCGGTTTCTTCATCAACACCCAAGTGCTGCGCGCCGAGATCGACGGGCAGCAATCCTTCAGCACCTTGCTGCAACAGGTCAAACAAGTGGCATTGGCGGCACAGGCCCATCAGGACTTGCCGTTCGAGCAACTGGTCGACGCGTTGCAGCCTGATCGCAGCCTGAATCACAGCCCATTGTTCCAGGTGCTCTACAACCATCAGCAGCAGTTGGGCGGCAGCGTTGAACGCACCGTCGCGGGTATGCAGGTCGAGCGTCTGCACTGGCAGCAACACACCACCCAGTTCGACCTGGTGCTCGACACTCAGGAGCAGGGCGAAGCACTCGATGCCAGCCTGACCTACGCCACGGATCTGTACGACGCAGCGTCCATGCAGCGCCTTGCCGACCAATGGCTGAACCTGCTGCGCGCCGTGGTCGAGGATCCACAGCAACGGGTCGCTGAATTGCCGTTGCTGCAAGCGCCGCAAAAGGCTGCGTTGATCGAGCATTGGAACCCGGCGTTCCAGGCGCAAGCGCCATCGCCAACCCTGCATCAGTTGTTCGAGCTTCAAGCCGCTCAACAGCCGAACAGCGTTGCGCTGGTCTACCAAGGCGAGCAACTGACTTACGCCGCGCTCAACGCTCAGGCCAACCGACTGGCGCGCAAACTGCGCGAGCAGGGCGTCGGCCCCGAGGTGCGGGTCGGCATCGCCACCGAGCGGGCAATGCCGCTGGTGATCGGCTTGCTGGCGATTCTCAAGGCGGGCGGCGCCTACGTGCCGCTGGACCCGCAATACCCGGCCGAACGCCTGAGCTACATGATCGAAGACAGCGGCATTACGTTGCTGCTGACCCAACAACACTTGATCGACGGTTTGCCGGCCCGCGACGGCGTACAAGTGCTGAGCCTGGAGTCGTTGCCGCTGGACGCTTACAGCGCCGACAACCTGCCAGCGCTGGCGACCCCGGACAACCTCGCGTACGTGATCTACACCTCCGGTTCCACCGGTCGGCCGAAAGGCGCCTTGCTCAGCCATGGCAACGTCGGGCGTTTGCTCACGGCCACCGCTGCCGAGTTCAACTTCGGTCCAGACGATGTCTGGACGCTGTTCCACTCCTACGCGTTCGACTTCTCGGTGTGGGAGCTGTTTGGTTCGCTGTGCACCGGCGGGCGCCTGGTGATCGTGCCGTATGACATCAGCCGCGAGCCGCAAGCGTTTTACCGTTTGCTCTGTGATGAAGGCGTGACGGTGTTGAACCAGACCCCGAGCGCGTTCCGCCAGTTGTTGCCGATTGCCTGCGCCAGCGAGCGAAGCCTGGCGCTGCGTCAGGTGATTTTCGGCGGCGAAGCGCTGGAAGTGGCGAGCCTGCGTCCATGGTTCGAACGCTTCGGCGATCAGCAGCCAACGCTTGTGAACATGTACGGCATCACCGAAACCACGGTGCACGTGACCTACCGCGCCATCCGTCTGGCCGACCTCGACGGCAAGGCGCAAAGCCCGATCGGCCTGCCGATCCGCGACCTGCGCTGGTACTTGCTCGACAGCCAGTTGCAACCGGTGCCGGTGGGCGTGGCGGGTGAGTTGTACATCGTCGGCGCCGGTTTGGCGCGGGGTTATCACGGGCGATTCGGCCTGACCGCCGAGCGCTTTGTGCCGAGCCCGTTCGACGCCGCGCAGCGTCTCTATCGCAGTGGCGACCTGGCGCGCCAGCGTGCCGACGGCAGCATCGACTACCTCGGGCGGATCGATCAGCAAGTGAAGATCCGCGGTTTCCGCATCGAACTGGGCGAAATCGAAGCCGCGTTGCTGGCCCAGCCGGGTGTGCGCCAAGCGGTGTTGAGCGTGCATTCCAGCGAGGGCGGGCCGCAGCTGTGCGCCTATGTCGTCGCCGAACAGACCCCGCACGACCCGATTGCCTGGCGCGACCACCTGCGCGCCGCGCTCAAGGTCGATCTGCCGGATTACATGGTGCCGAGCCACTGGCTGCTGCTGGATGCCTTGCCGCTGACCGGCAACGGCAAGCTCGACCGCAAGGCCTTGCCGCTGCCCGATGCCGAGGACTGGCAACGACCGTTCGAAGCCCCCGAAGGCGATCTCGAACGGCAACTGGCAGTCATCTGGGCCGACGTGCTGGGCGTGGCGCAGATCGGCCGGCGCGACAACTTCTTCGAATTGGGCGGGCATTCGTTGCTCGCCGCCCAGGCCAGTGCCCGCGTGGAACTGGAACTGGGCATCGAGCTGCCGCTGCGCGCGCTGTTCGAATCCACCGACCTTCAGGCTTATGCCGCCATGGCCGGGCAACACGCCCCGGCTGACAACGATGCACGTCTTGATGCGCTTGAGTCGCTTCTCGACGAGATGGAGATCAACTGATGGAACACACCACTGCCCAGCGTATCGCCAGCCGCTTCGCCGGCCTGCCGGCTGACAAGCGCCGCGAGTTTCTGCAACGCATGCAAGAGCAGGGCGTGAGCTTCGGCCAGCTGCCGATTCCGCCCGCCGCCGAGGCGCAAGCGAGCTTCGAACTGTCGTATGCGCAGCAGCGCCAATGGTTCCTCTGGCAGCTTGATCCGCAGAGCTCGGCGTACAACATTCCGGCCGCCCTGCGTTTGCACGGGCCGCTGAATGGCGCGGCGTTGCAGCAGAGTTTCGATGCGCTGCTGGAGCGTCATCAAAGTTTGCGCAGCCGTTTTGTCGAAGATGACGGTCAGGTGCTGCAGACATTGGCCGAATTCACTTCGCTGCCGATTGAGCAGGTCGACCTGCGTGCCGAGCCTCAGGATCAGCGCCTCGATCTCGCGATGAAAACCGTCGAGCAGGACATCGCCCGACCGTTCGATCTGCAGCACGGTCCGCTGTTGCGGGTCAGCCTGTTGCAGCTCGATGCCGACGATCATGTGCTGTTGCTGACCTTGCACCACATCGTTACTGATGGTTGGTCGATGGGCGTGTTGGTCGAGGAATTTTCCCGGCTCTATGCCGCCCATTGCCAAGGACAGAGCGCGGCGCTGCAAGCGTTGCCGATTCAGTATTCCGACTACGCCTTGTGGCAACGCCGCTGGATGGAAGCGGGCGAGCTGGAACGTCAACTCAACTGGTGGCGTGACACGCTGGGCAGCGAACAACCGCTGCTCGAATTGCCCACCGACCGTCCGCGCCCGGCGCAACCGAGCCAGCGCGGTGCGCGTCTGGATTTTGCCCTCGATGCAAAACTGGCCAGCGGCCTGATGAACCTGGCCAAACAGCGCGGCGTCACGCCGTTCATGCTGTTGCTGGCGAGCTTCCAGGCGTTGCTCTATCGCTACAGCGGTCAGTCCGACCTGCGCATCGGCGTGCCGATTGCCAACCGTAATCGTGCGGAAACCAAAGGTCTGATCGGCTTTTTCGTCAACACTCAGGTGATGCGCGCCGAGCTCGATGGACGTCTGCCGTTCAGCCAGTTGCTCGACCAGACCCGCGCCGCGTCGCTGGATGCCCAGGGTTATCAGGACCTACCGTTCGAGCGTCTGGTGCAGGCGTTGCAAGGTGAACGCAGCCTGAGCCACAGCCCATTGTTCCAGGTGATGTTCAACCACCAGCAAGCCAGACCGGCGGCGGTCAGTGGCTTACTCGCCGGCCTGCGCGTTGAAGCGTTGAATGCCACGGCGCACACCACGCAGTTCGATTTGCAACTGGATACGCAGGAAGAGGGCGACAAGCTGTTCGCCAGCCTGACTTACGCCACCGACCTGTTCGACGCCGAGCGTATCGAGCACCTCGCTCGACATTGGCGCAACTTGCTGGCTGGGGTGCTGGCGAATCCGCAATGCCCGCTCGCCGAGTTGCCGCTGTTGGATGCCGACGAGCGCCTGCGCATTCTGGATGACCTCAACGACACCGCTCAGGCCTATCCGGGCGAAGTCTGCGTTCAGCGGCATTTCGAAGAACGCGTGATTGAAAACGGTGAGGCGACCGCGCTGGTGTTCCAGGGCCGGAGCCTGAGTTACGCCGAGCTGAACCTGCGCGCCAATCGCTTGGCCCATCATCTGCGTGCGCAGGGTGTCGGCCCGGAAGGGCTGGTGGGGATTGCCTGCGACCGTTCGTTTGAAATGGTCGTCGGCCTGTTAGCGATTCTCAAGGCCGGTGGCGCCTACGTGCCGCTGGACCCGGAGTACCCCGTTGATCGCCTGAGCTACATGATCGAAGACAGCGGCATTTCGCTGTTGCTGACCCAGGAACATTTGCTGGCACAACTGCCGACGCCGGACAACGTGCGCACCTTGTGCCTGCACGCCGAGGCTGACTGGCTGAGCGATCTGCCGGGGACTGATCTGCCCAACCTGGCCGTCGCAGAAAATCTTGCCTATGTGATTTACACCTCCGGTTCCACCGGCAAACCCAAAGGCGCGGGCAACCGCCATGTGGCGCTGCACAACCGTCTGGAGTGGATGCAGCAAGCCTACAACTTGCTGCCGAGCGACCGCGTGCTGCAAAAAACACCGTTCAGTTTCGACGTGTCGGTGTGGGAGTTTTTCTGGCCGCTGATGAAGGGCGCTACGCTGGTCATCGCCGCGCCCGGCGAGCATCGCGATCCGCAACGCCTTGCCGCGTTGATCGTCGAGCAGGCGATCACCACGCTGCACTTCGTGCCGTCGATGCTTTCGGCGTTTATCGCTGCCGACGAGGCGCTCGCTTGCACGTCGTTGCAACGGATCATTTGCAGTGGCGAAGCGCTGCCGATGGAACTGCAACGCCAGACCTTGCGCAGTCTGCCGCAAGCCCATCTCTACAACCTCTATGGCCCGACCGAAGCGGCCATCGACGTCACCCATTGGACCTGCGTCGAAGAAGGCCGCGACAGCGTGCCGATCGGCCGCCCGATCGCCAACCTGCGTACCTGCATCCTCGACAGCGAACTGCAACCGTTGCCGCTGGGCGCGGTGGGCGAGTTGTACCTTGGCGGTATCGGTCTGGCCCGTGGTTATCACCGTCGTGGTGCGCTGACCGCCGAGCGTTTCGTGGTCGACCCGTTCGGCAGCGGCGAGCGCCTGTACCGCACCGGTGACCTGGCACGCTATCGCGCCGACGGCGCCATCGACTACTGCGGGCGTATTGACCATCAAGTGAAGATCCGTGGTTTGCGCATCGAACTGGGCGAAATCGAAGCGCGCCTGCAAGAGCATGCCGACGTTCAGGAGGCCGTGGTGTTGGCCCTCGATGGTCCGAGCGGCAAGCAATTGGTCGCGTACATCGTGCCGCAGGATCGCGCCCTGTTGGACGTCGATGCCGGGCAACAAGGCATGTGGCGTGAAACCCTGAAAAGCCATTTGCTCGCCAGCCTGCCGGACTACATGGTGCCGGCGCAGACCGTGCTGATCGAGCACATGCCCCTGAGCCCCAACGGCAAGCTCGACCGTAAACGCCTGCCCGCGCCAACCGCGCAGGTCAGCCAGCGCGCGTTCGAAGCGCCACGCAGCGAACACGAGCAGGTGCTGGCGCAGATTTGGCAGGACGTGTTAGGCGTGGAACAGGTCGGGCGTCAGGACAACTTCTTCGAACTGGGCGGCGATTCGATCATTTCGATTCAGGTGGTCAGCCGTGCCCGTCGTGCCGGTTTGAGCCTGCAACCGCGTGATCTGTTCCAGCAGCAGACTCTGCAAGCATTGGCTGCTGTTGTGAAAGAGCAGGCGGCACCGCTGGCGCAACAAGGGCCGGTGGACGGGTTGCAAAAACTCACGCCGATCCAGCGCTGGTTCTTCGACGAGCCGATTGCGCAGCGTGCGCACTGGAACCAGGCGGTGCTGCTGGTGCCGCGTGAAACCCTCGAATTGCCGCGCCTGCAAGCCGCGTTGCAACGTTTGCTCAAGCAGCACGATGCGCTGCGTCTGCGCTTCAGCCAGGTTGATGGCCAGTGGTCGGCGCGGTATGTCGGGGCCGACAGCGCCGACGTCATCGACATGCTCTGGACCGCTCGCGTGGCCAGCGATGCCTCGCTGGAGTCGGTGTGCGATGAGGCGCAGCGCAGCCTCAGTTTGCAAGATGGGCCGTTGCTGCGGGTGGCGTTGATCACTCAGGCCGATGGCTCGCAGCGTTTGCTGTTGGTCATCCACCATTTGGCCGTGGACGGTGTTTCCTGGCGGGTGTTGCTGGAAGATTTGCAGGCTGCTTATCAGGGCCAGGACCTGCCGCCGAAGACCAGCGCCTTCCAGGCCTGGGCTGACAAACTCGATGCGTATGCACGCTCCGAAGCGGCCGCTAGCGAATTGAACGGGTGGCAGGCGCAACTCAGTCTCGCCAATGATTCGCTACCTGCGGCGAATGCTGAGGCCAGTCAAGCGGGGCATCTGCGCCAAGGCGTCAGCATCGGTCTGG
The DNA here is from genome assembly GCF_044746405.1 of Pseudomonas sp. NPDC086251. Taxonomy (NCBI): domain Bacteria; kingdom Pseudomonadati; phylum Pseudomonadota; class Gammaproteobacteria; order Pseudomonadales; family Pseudomonadaceae; genus Pseudomonas; species Pseudomonas sp. NPDC086251. The sequence continues at coordinate 113,581 of NZ_JBIVBY010000016.1, read as the reverse complement.
ACCGCGAGCAAACCCGTCAACTGCTACAACAGGCGCCGGCGATCTACCGCACGCACGTCAACGATTTGCTGCTGACCGCACTGGCTCGCACCCTCAGCCGCTGGACCGGACACGACTCGGCGTTGATCCAGCTCGAAGGCCACGGCCGCGAAGCGCTGTTCGACGACATCGACCTGACCCGCACGGTCGGTTGGTTTTCCAGCCTGTTCCCGGTGCGCCTGACGCCAACCGCCGACCTCGGCGGTTCGATCAAGGCCGTCAAACAGCAACTGCGCGAAATCCCCGGCAAAGGCCTGGGTTTCGGCTTGTTGCGCTACATGGGCGATGCCGCGACCCAAGCCGCGTTGGCTGCATTGCCGCAAGCGCGGGTCACCTTCAATTACCTCGGGCAGTTCGACCAGAGCTTTGCCGAGGATTCACTGTTCACACCAGCAGTTGAGTCCAGCGGTGCCGCGCAATCGGCGGACGCACCGTTGCCAAACTGGCTGTCGGTGGACGGCCAAGTCTATGGCGGCGAGCTGAAACTCGACTGGACCTTCAGCCGCGAATGCTTCGACCTGCGCGAGATCGAAGCGCTGGCGGCGGATTTCCGCAGTGAATTGCTGGCGCTGATCGCCCATTGCCAGAGCGATGGCGCGGGCGGCGTGACCCCGGCGGACTTCCCGTTGGCGCGTCTGACTCAGGCGCAACTCGATGGTCTGCCGGTACCGCCGGCGCAGATCGAGGACCTGTATCCGCTGTCGCCGATGCAGGCCGGTTTGTTGTTCCACAGCCTCTATGAATCGGATTCCGGCGCGTACGTAAACCAACTCAGCGTCGAAGCTCGCGGGCTCGACGCCGAACGGCTGGGCCGCGCGTGGCAAGCAGTACTCGACACTCATCCAATCCTGCGCAGCAGTTTCCACTTCCCGGATGGCTTCGAAGCACCGGTGCAATTGGTCCATCGTCATCTGAATTTGCCGATGACCTGCCTCGACTGGCGCAACCGCAGCGATCAGGCCGAAGCGCTGGCGCAGCTGATCGACAGCGAGCGCCTGCAACTCGATTCGACCCAGGCGCCCTTGATGCGGCTGACTCTGGTGCGCCTCGACGATGAGCGTCAGCAACTGATCTACACCCACCATCACCTGTTGCTCGATGGCTGGAGTAATTCGCTGCTGTTGAGCGAAGTCCTGCAGCGTTATGCCGGACAGGACGTGCAGGCGCCGACCGGCCGTTTCGCCGATTACATCGGTTGGCTGCAACGTCAGGATGCGCAGGCTGACGAACTGTTCTGGCGCGAACAACTCGCGACCCTCGACAACCCGACCCTGTTGGCGCAGAGCCTGGCCCATGGCGACAGTAAAAACCTGTCGACGACGGGGTTTGCCGACCATCGCCAGACCTTCGACGTCGCCACCAGCCAACGCTTCAGCGAGTTTGCCCGTCAGCAAAAAGTCACGCTCAACACCTTGGTGCAAGGTGCCTGGGCCCTGCTGCTGCAACGCTACAGCGGCCAACGCAGCGTCGCGTTCGGCGCGACCGTGGCCGGGCGGCCGGTGGACTTGCCGGGGGCTGAAAGCCAGCTCGGTCTGTTCATCAACACCTTGCCGGTGATCAGCAGCCCGGACGCGGTCGAAAGCGTCGGCCAGTGGCTGACTCGTTTGCAGGCACAGAACCTGGAACTGCGCGAACACGAATTCACCGCTCTCGGCGATATTCAGCGTTGGGCCGGTCGTGCCGGCGAGCCGCTGTTCGACAGCCTGCTGGTGTTCGAAAACTTCCCGGTGGCCGCAGCGTTGCAACAAGGCGCGCCGGCCGGTTTGAGTTTTTCGATCCCGCAGAACCACGAACGCGCCAATTTCCCGCTGACCCTGGCGGCCACTGCTGAAGCTCAATTGAGCCTGAACTGGAGCTACCAGTGCGCGCACTTCAGCGGCGAAGCCATTGTCCGCATGAGCGAGCATCTGGCCGCGTTGCTGGCGGCGATGGTCGCCGCGCCCCGCGCTGCATTGAGTGAACTGGACCTGCTGACCGCGCCGGAACGCGCGCAGCAGTTGCTGGAATGGAACCCCCCGTTCACCGCGGCGGAAAACCCGCTGTGCGTGCATCAGTTGATCGAGGCCCAGGCGGTTGCCCGACCGCACGCCACGGCGCTGATCTTCAACGACCTGGAACTCAGCTTCGACGAGCTCAACCGTCGCGCCAACCGTTTGGCCCATCACCTGCGTGCACTCGGCATCGGCCCGGAAATGCGGGTCGGCCTGGCGATGCAACGTTCGCCGGACATGATCATTGGCCTGCTGGCGATCCTCAAGGCCGGCGGCACCTACGTGCCGCTGGACCCGGCCTACCCGGCGGAACGCCTGCGCTATCTGATGGAGGACAGCGGGATTTCGCTGCTGCTCAGTCAATCGTGGCTGCGGGAAAAACTGCCCTTGCCGGAAGGTTTGCAAGTGCTGGAAGTGGATCGTGAGCCACTGGAGTTCATGGCCGAGACCAACCCGGTCAACCTCACCTGTGGTGAAAACCTCGCGTACCTGATCTACACCTCGGGTTCCACCGGCCGCCCAAAAGGCGTCAGCGTGGCCCACGGTCCGCTGGCCATGCATTGCCTGTCGATCGGCGAGTTGTACGGCATGACCCCGGACGACCGCGAACTGCAATTTGCCTCGATCAGCTTCGACGGCGCCCATGAACGTTGGCTGACGCCGCTGGTGTTCGGTTCGGCGGTGATGCCGCGCGACGACGAGTTGTGGAGCGTGGAGCGCACCTGCGCCGAGATCGAAAAGCACGGCATCACCATCGCCTGCTTCACCCCGAGCTACCTGGTGCAGATCGCCGATTTCATGGGTGAAGCAGGGCGCGATCTGCCGATCCGTTCCTACACGCCGTGCGGTGAAGGCATGGCCAAACATGCGTTCGATGAAGTCCAGCAAGTACTGCAACCCAAGCGCCTGATCAATGGCTATGGCCCGACCGAAACGGTGATCACGCCGCTGATCTGGCTGGCGTATCCGGAGACCGAATTCGACTCGGCGTTCATGCCGATTGGTCGACCGGTCGGCAACCGCAGCGCCTACATCCTGGACGGCGGCTTGCAGCCGTTGCCGGTCGGCGTGGCGGGCGAGTTGTACCTGGGTGGCGAGGGCGTGGCGCGGGGTTACCATCAGCGACCGGACCTGACCGCCGAACGCTTCGTACCGGACCCGTTCGTGCCGGGCGCGCGCTTGTATCGCAGTGGCGACCTTGCACGCTTCCGTGCCGACGGCGTCGTGGAATACCTCGGGCGTATCGACCAGCAAGTGAAGATTCGTGGGTTCCGTATCGAACTCGGCGAAATCGAAGCCTGCCTGCTGGAGCATGAAGGCGTGCGTGAAGCCTTTGTCATCGACCGCGAAGGCCCGGTGAGCCGCCAGTTGGTCGGCTACGTGGTGCCGCGTGATCCGCTCGCCGGCGAACAGGATTTGCGTGAAGCGTTGACGTTGCACCTGCGCAGCCGTCTGCCGGCGCACATGCTGCCGGCGCACTTGATGTGCCTGGCCGCATTGCCGCTGACGCCGAACGGCAAGCTTGATCGCCAAGGCCTGCCAGCACCTGAAGCCTCTCGGCAGAACCACGATCAAGTCGCCGCCGCGTCACCGGCCGAAGCGCTGCTGGTGGAGATCTGGCAGGAATTGCTGGGGCTGGAGTCGGTGGGCGTCACCGAAAACTTCTTCGAACTGGGCGGTGACTCGATCATCTCGCTGCAAGCGGTAAGCCGTGCCGGCCAGCGCGGGTTGGTGTTCAGTCCGAAGCAACTGTTCGAGCAGCAAACCATCCGTGCCCTCGCCGCAGTGGCCAGCAGCCGTGAAGCGGCGCTGGTTGAAGCGCCGAAAATCGAGGCGTTTGCCCTGGTGCCGCACATCGACATCGCCGCCCGCGAGGGTCTGCAAGACTTGTATCCGCTGTCGCCGATGCAGCAAGGCATGCTGTTCCATTGCCTCGATTCACCGGAGCTCAATCCCTACGTCAACCAGCTGAGCGTGGCGGTAGACGGTTTGCAGGTGCCGCGTTTCCGCGCCGCTTGGCAAACCTTGCTAGAGCGTCATGAAGTGCTGCGCGCGGCGTTCCGCTGGCGCGATGGTTTGGCCGATCCGCTGCAAGCGGTGTTCGCCGACGTCGAGTTGCTGATCGAAGAACTTGATTGGCGCGAGCGTGCCGACACCGAACAGGCGCTGAGTGAACTGGCGGCGGCGGAACAGGCCAAGGGCTTCGACCTCAGTTGCCCGCCGTTGATGCGTTTCATCCTGGTGCGCCTGGGTGACAACCGTTACCAGATGATCTGGATCTACCATCACCTGTTGCTCGACGGCTGGAGCGCCTCGCGTCTGTTGGGCGACATGCTGCGCCTGTACCACGACGACAGCCTGCCGACCCTGACCGGTCGTTACGCCGATTACATCGCCTGGCTGCAACGCCAGGACGGCGCGCAGGCCGAAGGTTTCTGGCGCGAGCGCCTGGCCTTGCTTGAAGAACCGACCATTCTGGCCAAGGCTTCGGGTGCCGAAGGCTCCGGTCATGGCGTGATGTACAGCCACCTCGACGCCGAGGCGACGCGCAAACTGCACACGTTCGCGAAGCGTCAGCGCGTGACGCTCAACACCCTGGTGCAAGGCGCGTGGCTGCTGCTGTTGCAACGCCACAGCGGCCAACGCTGCGTCGCGTTCGGCGCCACGGTGGCGGGGCGTCCGACCGGGTTGGCCGGTGCCCAGGACATGCTCGGTCTGTTCATCAACACCTTGCCGGTGATCCAGACGCTTGATCCGCAACAGCCGTTGGGCGAGTGGTTGCGCCAATTGCAGGATTACAACCTGATGGTCCGCGACTACGAACACACGCCGCTGTCGGACATTCAGCGCTGGGCCGGGCAAGGTGGCCAGGGCTTGTTCGACAGCATCATCGTGTTTGAAAACCATCCGGTGGACCGCGCCTTGAAAGGAGGCGAGGAGGGTGAGCTGCGCTTCGCCGAAGTCGGCAGCGGCGGGGTGACCAACTTCCCGATGGACTTGATGGTCAGCGCCAACGAGGAAGGGCTGGAGGTCGAATACCTGTTCCTGCGTGATCGCTTCAGTGACGTGGACGTGCAGCGGATTCGTGCGCAGCTGGAAGGTTTGCTGCGGGCGTTGCCTGAGGATGCGACGTGCCTGCTCGGCAACATTGGCTTGCCTGAAGCGCTAATCAGCCTGCCTCAAGCGTCCGACGATAACGCCGATTTGCTGCACGCGTTCAATCAGCATGTGCGCACGCAGCCGCAGAAAATCGCCTTGTTCTGTGAAGATCGGCACGTCAGTTATGCCGAGCTAGAGGCACAGGCCAACGGGCTGGCGCAGCAATTGATCGGTCGCGGTATCGGTGCGGAAAGTCTGGTGGTGGTGGCGTTGCCGCGTTCCGAGCGCACCCTCATTGCGTTCCTTGCGGTGCTAAAAGCCGGCGCGGCGTATCTGCCTCTGGACTTGGCGTACCCGGCCGAGCGACTGGCCTACATGCTCAACGATTCGGCGGCCAGCCTGTTGCTGTGCGACAGCGATCTGGGCGAGCGATTGACCCTGCCTGACAGCCCGCCACGCTTGTTGCTCGATCAACTGTCCATTGATGACCGTGTCGAGTGCCCGGTTTCCAATCCGCTGCCGGGGCACCTCGCGTACCTGATCTACACCTCCGGTTCCACCGGCCAACCCAAAGGCGTGGCCGTGGCACGCGGATCGATTGCCCGGCATTGCCGCGGCATCATCGAACTCTACGAACTGGCACCGAGCAGCCGCGAGTTGCACTTCATGTCGTTTGCCTTCGACGGTGCTCAGGAGCGTTGGCTGAGTGTGATGTTGGCGGGCGGCAGCCTGGTGATCCGCGATGACCGTCTGTGGACCCCGGAGCAAACCCTGGAAGTGCTGCATCGCCACCACGTCACCGTGGCCTGCTTCCCGCCAGCGTACCTGCAACAAATGGCCGAAGTGGCGGAACGCCTGGGCAATCCGCCGGCGGTCGAGGTGTATTGCTTTGGCGGTGACGCGGTACCGGAGGCCAGTTTCGAACAGGTCAAACGCGCCTTGCGTCCGCAGCGTCTGGTCAATGGTTACGGCCCGACCGAAACCGTGGTCACGCCGCTGTTGTGGCGTGCTGAAATCAGCGAAACCTGCGACGCGGCGTATGCGCCGATCGGGCGTGGTGTGGCCGGGCGTGGGTTGTACGTGCTGGATGCCGACCTCAACCCGTTGCCGGTCGGTGTCAGCGGTGAGCTGTACCTGGGCGGTGAATGCCTGGCCCGTGGTTATCACCAGCGCCCGGGCATGAGTGCCGAACGCTTCATTCCCGATCCGTTCGAAGCGGGTGGCCGCATGTACCGCACCGGCGACCTGGTGCGCCAGCGCGAGTGCGGGTTGATCGACTACCTGGGGCGGCTTGACCAGCAAGTGAAGATCCGTGGTTTCCGCATTGAGCTGGGCGAAATCGAAGCGCGTCTGCGCGACTGCGTCGGGGTGCAGGATGCTGCCGTGGTGGTGCACGACACGCCGACCGGCAAGCAGTTGGTCGGTTATGTGGTGGCGGCGGGTACGACCGGGCTGGATCGCCGACTCAAGGCTGAACTGCAAGCGCAACTGCCGGACTACATGGTGCCGGCGCGGATCATGGTGCTGGAACGCTTCCCGCTGTCGGCCAACGGCAAGCTTGATCGTCGCGCACTGCCGGAACCTGAATGGGCGCTCGGCGGTTATCGCGCGCCGCGCAACGCACTGGAAACGGCGCTGACGGCGATCTGGCAAGAGGTGCTCGGCGTGCCGCAAGTGGGCATCGACGACAACTTCTTCGAACTCGGTGGCGACTCGTTGCAAGTGCTCAAAGTCATCTCGCGGGTACGCAGCCAGCCGCAACTGGGCTTCGAACTGAAACTGCGGGACTTGATGCAGAGACCGTGCATCGCCGAACTCAGTGGTTATCAGGCTGCCGAACCGGCGTCTGCGCCGGACCCGTTATTGGCGCTGAATGCGCGCACCCCTAACGTGCCGGCGCTGTTCTGCCTGCACGCCGGTTTCGGCACGGTGTTCGACTACGAACCGCTGGCGCGGCGTCTGGAAGGACGGCGCACAGTGTACGGTTTGCAATGCCGGATGCTGCTTGATCCGCACTGGCAGGATGCGTCGTTGCTGGCGATGGCTCAGGCCTATGCGCAACGGATTCGCGCGCAGCAGGCTGATGGTCCGTATTACTTGCTGGGCTGGTCATTGGGTGGCGCGTTGACGCAATTGGTCGCGCATGAACTGGAGCGGCAGGGTGAGACCGTCGCGTTTGCCGGGTTGGTCGACAGTTATGTGGCGGGCACGGCGGAAGCGGGGGACTGGCGCGAAGACCTGCGGGACTTCCTGACGTTTGTCCTGGGTCTGCCGGCGGATGAGGCTCAAGCGCTGATCGCACTAAAAGCCGCTGACTTGAACGAGCGCGAAGGTGCCGCCGCCGTGATCGAGGCCGCCATGCACGGTGCCAATGGCCATGCGGCGTTGGGCGCGGGCGAACTCACGCAGATTTTCGCCACGGGCTCATCGCTCAAGCAATTGGCGTTGGCCCATCGACAACTGCCGAAGGTTCAGGTCACGGCACATCGCTGGTGGGTGGCCGGGCGCGACGACGAGCGCCGGGTGTTCGAGGCGCAGGTCGGCAGTCAGGGCGTTGATCGCTTGTTGGCCGGCGGGCATTACGAGTTGCTGCGCGGTGACGAGTTGCTCGACGAGCTGGAAGCTTTGCTGGACCGCCAATTGGCCATCGCCTAACCGCAGCCCCATAGGCCCCCCCGTAGGAGCTGTCGAGTAAAACGAGGCTGCGATCTCTTGACCTTTTTTTAAGATCAAGATCAAAAGATCGCAGCCTCGTTTCTCTCGACAGCTCCTACACAAGTGTCGTTCGTTTCAGGATTTTGTATTCACCTCTTTGTGTAAAAGGATTCGTCCCATGGCTGTGTTGCCAGAACTTGAAGCTTTTCTCGAACTCGCCGAGTTCGGCCGCCTGACCGGCAAAAGCCGTGCGATGCATGAACAGACTCCGCAACAGGCGCGGATCGATTTCGAAGCCTCCTCGGGGTTTCTCGATGTGCCGCTGGACAGTGTTTTCTGTGAAGACTTCACGATTGCCGCGCGGGATGGCCATAGCTTGTCGGCAAGGCTGTATCGCGACGGGAATTCGGTCTCCGGGTTGCAACCGGTGGTGCTGTATTTCCATGGCGGCGGTTACGTGGTGGGCAGCCTCGATTCCCATGATGCGTTGTGCCGGCGGCTGGCGGCACAGGGTGGTTTTGCCTTGTTGACGGTGGATTATCGCCTGGCGCCGGAGTGGCGTTTCCCGACCCCGGTGCAGGACGCCTGCGATGCCGGCAACTGGCTGGTCCGCGAGGGCGCGACGCGTGGTCTGGATGCGACTCGGGTGGCCGTGGCCGGTGACAGCGTGGGGGCGACATTGGCCACGGTGTTGTCGATCATGGCGCTGCGTGAACCTGAGGAACTGGCGTTGAAACCCAAGGCGCAATTGCTGGTGTACCCGGTGACGGACGCCACGACAAAACGTGCCTCGCACCGGGATTTTGCCGAAGGCTATCTGCTGGAAACGCCGACGCTGGATTGGTTCTACGCCCACTACGCACGAACGACAGCGGACCTGGCGGATTGGCGCTGTTCGCCGTTGCTGGCGAAGGACCTGTCCGGCGTGGCCCCGGCGCTGGTGTACCTGGCCGGGCATGACCCGTTGCATGACGAAGGGCTGGCGTATGCCGAGCGCTTGCGTGCGGCCGGTAATGACGTGACGTTGCTGGAGCAACCGGGCATGACCCATGACTTTATGCGCATGGGTGGGTTGCTGAGCGAAGTGGCGGGGATTCATGCGGAAGTGGCGGGGTGGGTGCGTTCGCGGTTGTGAAATAAAATGAACGAGCCCGCCATCTCTGCGAAAGGGGATGGAGGGCTTTTTTGTGCCGGGTAAGGGGATTGTGGGTGAGGCCACTATCGCCTTCGCGGGCAAGCCTCGCTCCTACAAGGATGTGTCGAGCCAGGATCAAATGGTCGACACCAAACCTGTAGGAGCGAGGCTTGCCCGCGAAGACGGCATCACATTCAACCCAAATCCCTCGCCCACAAAAAAATGCCCGCATCTCACGACACGGGCATTGTTCATTTCAGCCTGGCGCTCAGAAATCATACTTCGCGGTGATCTGCAGGTTACGCGGCTCACCGTAGAACGTGGTGCCGAAGTTGCCCAGGCCCGTCAGGTACTTCTTGTCGAAGACGTTGTAGGCATTGGCGGTGAAGCTCAGGTGTTCGTCGTACTGAAAGCGGGTCATCAGGTCCACGAGGGTGTAGCCACCTTGCTTGAGCATGGTGCTACCGCCTTCGCCGCCGCCCACGTTGGGGCTGAAGCTCTGGCCGTAGAAAGCGCTCTGCCAGCTGACACCGCCACCGACGGTGAACTGGTCCAGCGCGCCGGGCAGGCGGTAAGTGGTGAAGGTACGTACGACGTGTTCCGGTTTGCTGGTGGCCAGCGGGAAGCCGAAGATGCGTTGTTCGTCCTCGTCACGCGTACGGGCGTAGGTGTAACCGGCCGACAGGTTCCAGCCTTCTGCCAGTTCACCGGCCATTTCCAGTTCCACGCCGTTGGTGGTCGCGCCGGAGATGGGCTTGTAGACGTCCTGGCCGGTGTCCGTGTCGGTGGTGACGTATTGGGCGACGTTATCCTGCTCGATGCGGAAGAAAGCCAGGCTGGCGTTCAGTCTGCCTTCGAAGTAGGCGGCTTTCAGACCGGTCTCGTAGCTGTTGCCTTCAACCGGCTCCAGGGTCTTGCCGCTGGCGTCCTTGTAGATCTGTGGCTGGTAGATGCTGGTGTAGCTGGCGTAGACCGAGTACGTATCGTCCAGGTCGTAGACCACGCCGGCGTACGGCGTGATAACGCCATGTTCCTTGTAGCTGGCGTGGGTGTCGGCGACGCCCGTGCCCGGATAGTAGGAGTAATCCTCGTTGTACTTGTAGGTGCTGACACGGCCACCGAGGATGAACGACAGGTCGTCGGTCGGACGCAGGCGCGTGGCCAGGTAAGCGCCGTTCTGGCTCTGGGTGCGCTCGTACTTGCCGTTTTTCGGGAAGTCCTGTTTCGCCAGGTGGCCTTCCCAATCGAAGATGTTGCCCGTCACTTCACCGAAGGCGGTGGAGTCGTAGGTCGCGCCGGTCTGACGGGAGTGGGAAGTCATGAAACCTGCCACCAGTTCATGCTCGCGACCGCCCAGGCTGAACGGGCCGGAGACGTTGACGTCAGCGGTGTTCTGCACGCGATGGCCTTCCCAGCGACCCCAGTAAAAGAACATGCCTTCGCCGGTGACGCGGTCCGGGTAACCGCCGCTGGCCGAGGCCAGTTGCGTATCGTGATCGGTGGTTTTCTGATCGAAGCTGGCCTTGAATTTCCAGCCATTGGCCAGTGCGTGTTCCAGCGACGAGAAGTAGGTGACGCTGTCGAAATCACGACGGCTCCAGTCGGCACCCGGGTTGAAACTGCGGGAAAAATCGGTACGGCCACCGTCGGAGAAGTACGGCGCGTTACCGGTCCAGGAACTGCCGCGCGGGGTGGCACTGGACTTGTCGATGCCGACAGTAAACAGCGTGTCGTCGGTCAGGTCGGCTTCGAGGATGCCGTAAAAGACGTCTTTCTTTTGGCTGTAGTGGTCGATGTACGAATCTCTGTCCTGGTAGGCGCCGACGAAGCGGCCGCGTACGTTGCCCGAATCGGTCAGCGAACCGGAGATGTCGCCGACGGTGCGGTAGTTGTCCCAGGAGCCGGCGGTGGCGCTGACCGAAGCCTTGAAATCCTTGGTCGGTTTCTTGCGCACCAGGTTGACGGTGGCAGACGGGTCGCCTGCGCCGGTCATCAGGCCGGTCGCGCCTTTGATGACTTCGATGCGGTCGAGGCTGGCGGCGTCGTCGCTGTTGTTCGGGTTTTCCCCGTAAACACCGTCGTAGGGAATGTTGACGCCGTCGTACTGAAAGTTGGTGATGGCAAAGCCACGGGCGGAAAACTCGGTACGGTCGCTGTCGTACTTCTGTGTCGAGACGCCCGGGGTGTTGCGCAAGGCGTCGGCGACGCTGGTGACACCCTGATCGTCCATTTGCTGGCGGGTGACCACAGTCACTGATTGCGGGGTTTCGCGAATGGTCAGCGGCAGCTTGGTGGCCGTGGTGGTGGCGCCGGTGGTGTAGGAACCGGTGTCTTCGGTGGTCAGGCCCAGGGCCTGCCCGGAAATAGTGGTCGCGCCCAGTTGCAGGCTCGAACCGCCGCCGGATACCAGCGTCACGCTGTTGCCGTTGATCTGGAATGAAATGCCGGTGCCTTGCAGCAGGGCCTTGAGGGCGTCGGACGGCTCCAGGGAACCGGACACCGCGCGGGACTTGATCCCGGCCACCTGGTCCGGGCTGTACAGGATTTGCAGGTTGGTCTGCATGCCCAGTTCGGTCAACGCGTTGGAAAGCGGCTGAACAGGGATATTCACTTTTACAGGTGCAGCATTGGCCATCGAGCTCCCCAGCAAGGTGGCGGTCAGCAGTACGCTGGTGAACAGGGTGCGATGCAAAGTCGGGCGCTGTACGGCCAACGCGAGAGGTGTGCGGCGGGTTTGAGGTCGCATTACTTACCTGAGCTCCTGAAAAAGTGGTGTGCAGAGTTTTTGTTAATAAGAATGATTATTAGACGCGGCACAAACGAGAAACCGGAAAGAAACCGGAAAAATAAATTAGTGAGTGATGGAAGAAGGGGGATGTGGTCGCGTTTTTGTAGGAGCCAGGCTTGCCGGCGAAGGCGTACTCAAGATCGCCTTCGCCGGCAAGCCTGGCTCCTACAGGACGGTGTTTCAGGCCGGGGCGAGTTCGGTGATGACGCGGCCGCTGTCCATGCGCACCAGTTGGTCCGCGACGTCGAAGTAACGGTCATCGTGGGAGATCACGATGATGGTCTTGCCCAGGCGCTTCAGGTCCGGCAGCAGCTCGGTGTAGAAGATGCGGCGGAAGGTCGGGTCCTGATCGGCCGCCCATTCGTCGAACACCAGCACCGGGCGTTCCTCCAGCCAGGCATTGACCAACGCCAGGCGTTTGCGCTGGCCGGTGGAGAGGTCGGTGGTGGTGAAATTGCCGTCCTTGACGCTGACCTTGTGCGCGATCTCCAGCCGTTGCAGGTATTTGTTGGCGTCCTCGGGGATGTGCGTATCGCCCTGGACCACATCGTCGAACAGGTAGTAATCGGCAAAAATCGTGGTGAACAACTGGCGATAGTCATCGCGATTCTGCGCGTCGATGGCCTCGCCGTTGACGCGGATTTCCCCTTGCTGCGGCGTGTACAGGCCCAGCAGCAATTTGATCAGCGTGGTCTTGCCACAACCGTTCTCGCCGACGATGAACGTGATGTCGCCGTGCTTGATCGTCAGGTTCACCGGCCCCAACTGGAACGGCGCGGCACCTTCGGCCGCCGGGAAACTGAAGCGCACGTCAGCCAGTTTCAGCTCGTGTACGGCTTGCTTGACGTTGCCCTGATCGCTGAGCAGCAGATGAGGTTCCGGCGTCGAAAACTGCTCGGACAGTTCGGCGATCCGGCGGAAGGCGATTTGTGCGCGGCTGACGATCGGCAGGGTGCTGATCAAGTGTTCGAGCGGGCCCTTCATGTACAGCAGCACCAGCACGAAGCCGCTCATCACGGTTTTGTCGGCGCTGGGCCAGTAGGTTTGCAATGCCAACGCGAGGCCGATCACGACGAAGAACAGCATCGAGCCAAAAGTCTTGGCGATGACGAAGGTGTTGATCGAGCTCACCTGGGTGTTGCAGATGAACTCGGCAGTGGCCTTGATGCCCGAGACGAACATGCGCTGGCGGCGTGGCCGGTGGATGCGCAATTCCTTGGCACCTTCGGCAATCGCGTTGTAGTGCTTTTGCAGCTCGTCTTCGGCATCACGGGCGGCCATGAAACCTTGCACGCCTTTGCTTTGGGCGTAGGCCTGGATCGCGGTGCCAATCAGGATCGCCGCGACCATGATCAGGAACATCGGCCACGACAGAATCGCCAGGTAGCCCATGCAACCGAGGGTCACGGTGAGGGAAATCGCCAGGGGCGCGAAGGCGAAGGCGAAGTCGCTGATGGTGTCGACGTCGTGGGTCAGCACCGGAATCAGGCGATGGCTGCGGTAGCGCTCGATCTGTTCGATGGGGGCCGACAGGACTTTTTCGCCCAGCTGTTTACGCAGCTTGGCGATGATGTGCTGGCCGACGTAGTTGGTGCCGATGTCCGAGCAGATCGAACTGGCCAGGGCCAACAGGCACAGGCCGGCGAACAACGCGACGACGCCTTGGGTCAGGCCGGTTTCCGAATGCAGGGCGGTGTTGATGGTCGCCAGCAACACCGTGACGCTCAGGCCGCCGACCATGCCCAGGAAGATCGACGCGGCGACAATGAGCCGAAAGGGTTTCAACAGGGCGAACAATTCGCCGATGGCGCCACGGGTTGGCTGGGTCATGGAAGACAGTTCCTAGGGTCGTAAAGGCAGATACCCAGTAGAACGTCTGGTCGGGGGCTTAATTTAGAAGGTCGCCGACTGGCGGCAACCCGATAGCGGTGTGCCTGTTGATGGCGATACTGGCTGCTGGTCCGCCTTCGCGAGCAAGCCCGCTCCCACATTCGACCGTGTTTCTTTAAGGGGAATGCGGTCGAATGTGGGAGCGGGCTTGCTCGCGAAGAACGATCACACGGTGTTTCTGCCAGGCTTAAAGGTCACGCACGATACGGAAACCCATCCAGTCACCACGCGCTTGCGGGTACTGGCTGTTGCGGTTGCCGGAGCGGGAGAACACCGGGGCTTCACCCCAGTCATTGCCGCGAATGCGCACGGCTTCGCAGTTGGGCTCGACCCAGGCGCTGCCATCGGTGGGCGCGCTGACGTAGTCCGGGTGTTCGCAGTCTTCGACCCACTCGTAGACGTTGCCGTGCATGTCGTACATACCGAAGGCGTTGGGCGGGTAGCTGCCCACCGGCGAGCTGAAGCTGTAGCCGTCCGCCGGGCCATAAGTGTTGGCGTGCTTGGCGATGCTGTATTCCTTGCCTTCATCGAACGGGAAGGGGAACGGACCTTTGCTGCCGCCGCGTGCGGCGTACTCGCGTTGCGCCTCGCTGACCATTTTGTAGGTCTGTCCGGTCTTTTTCGACAACCAGGCGACATAGTGTTTGACGTCGTCGAAGTTCATGCACACCGCTGGCTGGCGCGGACTTTGCGGATAACGCGGCTTGCTCGCGACGCACTCGCGGCCCGGCCGGGTGTCACCGTTGGCGATGGTCACGCCGCTCTCGCGCACGTAGGCGTCCCATTCACCGGCGGTGACCTGGAAGCGGCTCATGGCGAACGGTTTGGCGAAGGTCACTTCGTGCATCGGGCCTTCATCAGGTTCGCGTCCGACTTCATCATCGGGCGTGCCCATGGTGAAAGTGCCCGCGGGCAGCACGACCATTTCCGGGCAGTCGCGGCAGTCCTTGAACACGTTGCCCGCTGGCGGGGGAGTGGCGGCTTGTGCGGCGGTCGGCAGCAGGCCGGTCAGGAGGGCGGACAAGGCGAGGGTCAGCAGATGACTGTTCATGAGTTGTCTCGATTAAAGAAAAATCCGGGCGAAAACGAAACCTGTAGGAGCCCGGCTTGCCGGCGAAGGCGTCCTTGGGAGCGCCTTCGCGGGCAAGCCTCGCTCCTACAAAAAGCGGGTTTGTGTCAGGTGGTTTTGTTTAGCAGGGCCATGAAGCGGTCGATATCGTTCTCGGTGTTCAGCAGGCCGGGGGCGATGCGAATCACCGGGCCGACGTCGCGGTCCACCGAGTCGCAGACCACGCGGTTCGCCATCAACTGGGCGGCGACTTTTTCGCAGTCGCGGTCCTTGATCCGGAAGAAAGTGAAACCGGCGGACACGTCAGGGCTCTTTGGCGTCACCAATTCGATCTGTGGCTGTTCCAGCAGGCGATTCTTCGCATAGGTGTTGAGGGCGTGAATGCGCGCCTGCACCTCGGCTTTGCCCAGTTCCAGGTGCAACTTGAAGGCTTCGTCCAGGGCCCAGCGATGTTCGAAGCTGTGATAACCGCCCGGGGTCATGATGGTCGAGAATGAGGTCGCTTCGGAGAAGGTCGGAATGGTCGGCGTCACGTCCTTGAGCTCGGCTGACCGAGCGCAGATGATCCCGGTACCGCGTGGGCCGAACATCCATTTGTGGGTGCCGGCAATGAAGAAATCGCAGTGCATGTCGGGGAAGTCGAGGTCCTCCACGCCGAAGCCGTGCACGCCGTCGACCACATAAAGAATGCGCTCCTTGTCCTCACGATTGCGGTTCTTTTCCTCCACCAGTTTGCCAATTTCACCGATCGGCAGCTTCACGCCGCTGCCGGATTGCACCCAGGTCATGCCGAGCACGCGGGTGTTCGGGCGGATGCCTTTGGCGATCGTGCCGAGTACCTCATCCACCGACATATCGCGACTGTTCTCGAACAGCTTCAGCTTGCGAATCTTCACCCCGTCCTTTTGCTGGCGGTAATCCAGGGCGTAATTGGTGGCGTAGTGTTCGTGTTCGCTGGTGAGGATTTCCTGGTCGGGGCGCACATGAATGCCGCCGTAGATCAGCGAAAGACCTTCGGTGGTGCTGCCGGTGAGGGCGATCTGTTCAGGCTGCGCCTTGAGATAACGACCGGCCCAGACGCGTACGGCCTGCTCGCGTTTTTCGGTTTCCCCCAGGTCCCAGTCCATGGCCCGTCCGGGGTTGCGGTCGAGGTTGGCGCGGTGCATTTCGATTGCATCCCGCACGGGTTTCGGGTGCGAGGTCACCAGGAAATTGGCGAAGTGCAGGTAGTCCGGGTCCTGATTGAACAGCTGGCGCAGTTGCGCCCACTTGTCCCGCGGCAGTGCTGGCGCAGTGGCGGCCAGCGTCGGCAGGTTCACAGCGCTGCTCAGGGGCAGGCCGGCGGCGAGAATGCCGGCCTGCTTGAGGAATGAACGACGGTTGGTCATGAGCTCGATTCGCTTTTGCAAAAAAAGTGGGGATCAGTTTTCGCCACAGGTTTGGACGACTGCTGCACCTGGTCCCAGACCCGCAGGAAATTGCCGCCCCAGAGCTTGGCGATATCGGCTTCACTGTAGCCGCGGCTGATCAGCTCGGCGGTCACGTTGCGTGCTTCGCTGACGTCCTTCCAGCCATCAAGGCCGCCGCCATCGTTGAAGTCGGAGCTGATGCCGACATGGTCGATACCGATCTTCTTCACCGCATAGTCGATCGCGTCGCCGTAGTCCTTGAGCGTGGCCTTCGGTTCTTCATCGACGATGGCGTAGAGCTGGCTGGCGTATTCGCCGAAACGCTGCTCGGACCAGACGGTGATGATCGGATCCCCCGGCATCAATGCCATTTCCAGGCCTTGCAGCGGTTGCAGGTCGAAGCGTGCACGCAGGGCGTTGAGTTTGTCCTGGGTCGCCTGGCTCAATGGGCGGATGTACGTCGGGAAACCGACAATCTGCACCACGCCGCCACTGTTCTTGATCAGCTGCATTTCCTGGTCGCTGAGGTTGCGCGGAATGTCCACCAGCCCGCGCGGGGCCGAGTGGGAGGCGACCAACGGGGTGCGGCTCAACTGGGCGACTTGCTCCAGGGCCTTGGTCGACATCTGCGAGACATCGATGATCACGCCGAGGTCGTTGAGGCGATGCACGGCTTGCTTGCCGATCTCCGACAGGCCGCCGAGGGCGTCTCGCGAATCATTGAAGAACGGCAGCGGGCGCGACGAGTCGGCCCAGGCGTTGTTGCCGACGTAACTGAAGCCGAACATGCGCATGCCCCGGGCAGCCCACTTGTCCAGGGCGTTCAGGTCGTTGCCCAGCGGGTAGGCGTTGAGCATGCTCATGAAGATCGCGAACTTTCCTTCACCGTGCAGGCGGCGGAAATCGTCGGGGGTGTAGGCGATGGCGACCTGATTGGGGAAGTCGCGCACCAGGGTGCTGATGATTTTGTAGCGGGTTTCCTGCTCGAACCGTGCCTCGTCGACGAAGCCGGCGGTGGGGCGGTGCGGGGCGTTGGCGCCGTTCCAGATTTCCGGCCAGCCGAAAATCGTCAGGGCTGCGCCGGAGAGGCGTCCGCGGCCGCTCTTGACCAGGTCGAACTGGCCGGTGCCGTCTTTGTCCGCTTCATTGCCGGCGGTGCCGAAGTCCAGCGGGACGGTGACGTGGCTGTCGAAGGACAACATGCGCTCGTGCAGTTCATCGGCCTGTTTCATCACCTTGACCGGGTAGCCTGGGTTGTCCTTGAACCAGTAACCCCAAGCCGCAAAGCCTGCACCGGCGCTGATCGCCAGCGCCAGGCCGAGGTAAAGCGCCTTTTTCGAACGTGGTTTTGTCATGTTCATCTCAGTCAGGTTCGTTGCCCCGGTGTGGGGGGCTTTGCTATCTGGGATGGACGAGTGATCCGGTTGGAAATTTAGGGTGGGGCTGAGGGCCTCTTCGCGGGCAAGCCTCGCTCCTACAGGTTTTGCGCTAACCCGTAGGAGCGAGGCTTGCCCGGGAAGCTTCTAAATTTTCAGGGGTAACAAACGTTCTAGCTTGGATAAAGCCTGCTTCATGGCTGACACAGGTAGGGCAATGACGATTTCTCGACGATGGTTCATGGCAGGCCTGGCGCTGACCGGCGCCGCCGTGCCTGCGGCTTTTTATGGGCATCGCCAATGGACGAAAGCGGATCCGACGATCACCCCCGGCGAAGCCTCGTTCGATGTCGCGGATGTGCCCGGACAGCACTTGGCGAACACCTTGCGTGGTGTCTGGCAGATTCGCTTCGAAGGGCGCGACGCCGGTATCGAAGGCCTGCCACTGAACGGGTTGGAGGTGTTTCTCGACATCGGCCACAAAGGACGCGGTGTGTGCGGGTTCCTCGACACCGCCGAGCGTTTGCGTTCGACCGACGCGCCGCGTTACCGGGTGCTCGGCGACCTGGCCGGGGCCAACCCGGCGCAATTGAGCTGGCGGTTGCTCAGCGTCAACGGCACGCCCGATTATGAATTCAGCATGGCACTGGACGAAGTCTGGGCCGGTTTCGGCAACGCTGGCAGCGGCACGCTCAGCGGTCGGGTGTTGAACCTGGATCGTCCGCTGATGTTGACCGCGCAGGACAATCGCTTCGTTGCCGTCAAACGTGTGTTCCCCGAAGCCCGAGAGCGCACCGGGCTCAATCCGACGCTGCTGGGCTGGCTGGTGTCTCCCGAGCATCGGCTGTTTCACCAGCTCTGGCACGCTTCTCGGGATAAATGGCACACCTTGTCCGAAGACAAGCGCGGCGCCCTGCGCGGTATCGGCTGGCAGCCCGGCCCGAGGGACAAGGAGCGTGATGCCCGGGGTGCACGCAAGGATCGCAACGGTTCGGGGGTGGATTTTTTCTTCATGCACCGGCACATGCTCGGCAAGGCGCGTTCGATGCAGGACTTGCCGTCGTGGCCGCATTTTCCATTGCCGCAGCCGGAACTGGCGCGGGATCGTGTCGGGTTTGCGCGTTACTTCGACAACCACGACGGTACGTCGCTGCCACCGACCTGGCTGGCCGACGACGATGCCGAGTACTCGCAATGGGTCAGCGACATCAAGACCGCCGAGACCTATCACAGTAATTTCCAGGTCTGGGAATCGCAGTACCGCGATCCGCGTTATTTGTCGAAGCTGACCTTGGGGCAGTTCGGTTCAGAGGTCGAATTGGGCTTGCATGACTGGCTGCACATGCGCTGGGCGTCGGTGCCGCGCGATCCATCGAACGGCCATCCGGTGCCCTTCGCCCGGGATCCGGCTGACTTTTCCGCGCGCTGGTTTGCGCCGGAAAACGATTTTCTTGGCGACCCGTTTTCCTCCCATGTGAACCCAGTGTTCTGGCACTTTCATGGCTGGATCGATGATCGCCTGGAAGACTGGTTCCGCGCGCATGAGCGCTTTCATCCGGGGGAGGTCAGTCGGCTGGAGGTCAATGGTGTCGCGTGGTTTGCGCCGGGGCGTTGGGTTGAGATCGATGACCCGTGGCTCGGCCCGAGTACTCATGGTTGCGCCACCACGCCGGGATTGCAGGCCGGCAAGTCGGTGGAAATGGACCCGGAAACCATGAAGCTGGCGTTGCGGATTACCTTTGGCGAGGACGAGAAGAAGCTGGCGGATCTGTTCCGCAAGGTGCCGCAACGGCCTTGGTATGCGCGGCATTTGAAGGCCAAGACGATTACGAGTTAATCAGGGAAACCGCGTTATCGTTCTTCGCGGGCAAGCCTCGCTCCTACAGGTTTTGTGTTGTTCCCGAGCAATGCGAAACACATCAATCCTGTAGGAGCGAGGCTTGCCCGCGAAGGCGATCTGACAGGCGATATTGATGTTGAATGTGCCGGCCTCATCGCGAGCAGGCTCGCTCCCACAGTGGGTCGCATTCCCATGTGGGAGCGAGCCTGCTCGCGAAGGGGCCGGCACAGGCACCGACATTACAAAACCTGCCACCCGCCACCCAGCGCCTTGTACAACGCAATACTCGCCTGCAGCCGCGACAACCGCAGCTGCACATTCAAATCCTGCGCTGCATACAGCGTGCGCTGGGTTTCCAGCACCGTGAGCAAATCCTCGGCCCCGGCCTGATAACGGCTTTGCGCAATGTTGAATGCGGTCTGCGCCTGGTTCAGTTCTTCACCTTGCCACTGGCGCTGTTCATCGAGCCCGCGAATGCTGTTGAGGGCTTTTTCGACGTCGGCGAAACCGTTGATGATCGCCCCACGGTAGGCTTCCAGCAGTTCTTCCTGGCGCGCCGTGGCTTTGTCGCGTTCAGCGCCCAAGCGTCCATTGTTGAACACCGGCGCGAGCAGTCCGGCCGTGAGGTTGTAGAACGGACTGCGCAAGATGTCACCGGCGCGATCGGCGCCGGAGCCGATGTCGGCGGTCAAGGTCACGGTCGGCAACATGGCCGTGCGGGCGACGGTGACGTCGGCTTTCGCCGCCGCCAGTTGCGCTTCGGCACGGGCGATGTCCGGGCGGCGGCTGAGCAATTCGCTGGGCACACCGGCGGCGATGGTTGGCCACGACAGCTGCTCAAAGCGCTCGTCACCCAGGCGCAATGCCTGAACGGGTCGACCGAGCAGGGCAGCGAGGCCGATCAAAGCATCCTGAGCCTGTTGTTGCACCAGCGGCAATTGCCGTTGTTGCGCGGCCACCAGGCTTTTTTGCTGGGCCAGTTCCAGCGCCGTCGCCGAGCCCGAGTCGAAACGGGTCTGCACCAGTTTCAGAACGTTCTGCGCATTGGCCAGATTCAACCCGGCAATGCGACTCTGCTCCTGCAGCGACAGGGTTTGCGCATAGGTGTTGGCGACGCCGCTGAGCAACGTCAACTCAACCGTCGCCTGATCGAACTCGCTGGCTTGCAAGCCGAATTGCGCACTGTCGCGGGAGGCGCGCTGGCCGCCCCAGAAATCGATTTCGTAACTGGCGCTGAGGTTGGCGTCGAAGTAATCCACCGCCTTGTTGCTGCTGTCGGCATCGAGTTGGCTGTAACCGTTGCCGCGCAGCAGTTTCTGGCGGTTGGCATTTAAAGCGGCGGTGACCTCCGGCAGTTGCGAGCCGCCGGCAATCACCGTGTCGGCCTGCGCCTGGCGGACCCGGGCGATTGCGGCGGCCAGGTCATAACTGCCGACCCGCGCCTGTTCGATCAATTGATCAAGCTGCGAGCTGCCGAAGTGCGTCCACCATTGCAGGTTGCTGCGGGTGGCGTTTTCAGTGTGCGGCGATTGCCAGGAGGAGGGCGGTTGAATCCCGCTGTCCGGGCGCTGTGCGGGACTGCCGCAGGCGCCGAGCAACAGGCAAAGGGTCAGCAAACTCAGTTGCGGCTTCATCAAGAGATCATTCACTGGTAAGGGCCGTGACCGGGTCGAGTCGGGCAGCTTTGCGGGCCGGCATGAAGCCGAAGACAACACCGGTGACCAAGGCGCAGCCGAAGGCACCGAGCACCGCCATCAAGGAGAACGCGACGGCGACTTCGCTGAGGATCAGCACGCCGCCGACGATCAATGCCAGGGCAATCCCGGCAAGCCCGCCGACCACCGAGAGCATCACCGCTTCGGTGAGAAACTGGCGGAGGATGTCCCGTTGGCGGGCACCGGTGGCCATGCGGATGCCGATCTCGCGGGTGCGTTCGCGCACGGTCATGAGCATGATGTTCATCACGCCGATGCCGCCCACCAGCAGCGAAATCGCGGCAATCGAGCCGAGCATCAGCGACAGGGTATTTTGCGTGCGCGCTTCGGCCTGGATCATCGCGGCGTTGTTGGTCAGTTCGAAATCCTTCTTGCCGTTGTGCAGGCGCAGCATCAACTGTTCGATGGCTTTTTCCGTCTCTTTGACCTTGCGCGCATCGGCGGCGGCGATGGCCACGTATTCGGGATTGTGCGTGCCGAACAACCGAACACTGGCGGCGGAATAGGGGATGGCGATGCGGTCGTCGCTGTCGGAATCACCGGAGCTGGCGCCTTTCTCGGCGAGGACGCCGACCACTTGGAACGGCACGTTCTCGATGAGGATGTATTGGCCGATCGGGTTGGCCACGTCCTTGAGCAACTTGGTCCGCACCTTGTGCCCGATCACTGCGACGGCGGCGGCGTTGCGTTCATCGTCCTGGGTGAAATAGCTGCCTTGCACCACCGGCCAGTTGAAGATCGCCGGGAAATTGGTGTCGTTGCCGCCCACGTAGCTCAAGTGGTCGAGGTTGCCGAAACGCACCCCGGCTTCCTGGCCGTTGACCGGCATGATGCGCATCACCTGCGGCAAACTCGCCACCGCCGCGACGTCGTCCAGGGACACGATCCCCAGCGGCGTGCGCGGGTTTGGTGACGAGCCGCTGAGGTAAATGATGTTGGAGCCGAACGCGCCCATCTGTGCCATGACCTGGCGCTTGCTGCCTTCACCGACGGCGAGCATCACCACCACCGACGCAACACCGATGATGATCCCGAGCAGGGTCAGCGCGGTACGAAACTTGTTGATCCACATCACCCGCCAGGCCGCTTGCACGGCATCGACCAGTTCGCCTTTCCAGGCACCGGTGGCTTCAGCGCCTTCGATCAGGCGTTTGCGCAGGTCCACCGCTTGCAGCGCGCCGGGATTGGCTGAAGTTTGTACGTCGGGGTTGTCTCGGGCGCTGTCGCTGATGATCAGCCCGTCACGAATTTCGATGATGCGTTTGGCCCGGGCCGCGACTTCGCGGTCGTGGGTGATGAGGATCACCACGTGACCCTGGCTCGCCAATTCGTCGAGCAGGGTCATGACCTCGGCGCCGCTGTGGCTGTCGAGCGCGCCGGTGGGTTCGTCGGCGAGGATGATGTGGCCGCCGTTCATCAAGGCGCGGGCGATCGATACCCGTTGTTGCTGGCCGCCGGAAAGTTGTTGCGGACGATTGCCGGTGCGCGAAGCCAGCCCGAGACGATCGAGCAGGGCGGCGGCGCGGGCGTGGCGTTCGGCCGCCGGCAAGCCTGCGTAGATGGCCGGCATCTCGACGTTTTCCTGGGCCGAGCCGGACGGGATCAAGTGATAGCCCTGGAACACAAAACCAAAGGCTTCGCGGCGCAGCCAGGCCAGTTCGTCACTGTCGAGGGCGGCGACGTTTTCCCCGGCGAAGCGGTATTCGCCCGACGTCGGGCGGTCGAGGCAGCCGAGGATGTTCATCAGCGTCGACTTGCCGGAGCCGGACGCGCCGACAATCGCCACGAATTCCCCGGCGTGGATCGACAGGTCGATGCCGCGCAACACGTGAACTTCAGGGGCGTCGCCACCGCCGTAGGCTTTGCGGATGTCCTGCAGGTCGATCAGGGGCGTCAGCATTCAGCCGCCACTCCCGTCGGCCGGGCCGATCAGCAAGTGCTCGCCTTCCTGCAAGCCCTCGAGGATCTGCACCCGCAAGCGATCGCTGATGCCGGTGCGCACGTCGCGTTGCTCGATATTGCCGTTTTTGGCGACGACCTGGGCGATCTGGCTATTGGCTTGCGTGCCGGTTTGCAAGGCGGCGATCGGCGCGGTGAGAACGTTTTTCGCTTGATCGGCGACGAAGAAGACTTGCGTGGTCATTTCCGCCATCAGCGCGTTGTCGGCGTTATCGACGTCGAGCAACACGGTGTACAGCACCACGCGGGCGCTGCCGCTTTTACTCGAACTGGCCGGGCTGCCGCCGCCCTGGCTGGTCTGGTCGAGGGGCTTGGGCGGCACCGGCAGAATTTGCCGTACGGTGCTGTTCCAGCGCCGGTTGCCGCCACTGAGGGTGGTGAACCAGGCGCTCATGCCGGGTTTGACGTGGCCGATGTCCGCCTCGGACACCTCGGCCCAGACGGTCATGGGCGACAATTTGGCGATGCGCAGAATCAGCGGTGTTTGCTGCTGGGCGTTGAGCGTCTGGCCTTCCCGGGCGTCGAGTGCGACCACGGTGCCGGACATCGGCGCGTAAATCCGCGTGTAACCCAGTTCCGCCTGATCGCTGCGCAGGCTGGCCTGAGCCTGGCGGATCTGCGCCTGGAACATGTCGATGCGCGCCTGGGTCGCGCGCAGTTCGGCCTCGGCGGTCTGCACATCTTCTTCGCGGGTGGCGCCACCGGCCTTGAGGTTCTGTTGGCGTTGGTACTTCTGCTTGGCCAGGTCGTGCTGCGCCCGTTGCTCCTGGAGCTGCGCCTTGAGGTTTTCGATGGAAAAACGCCCGGCGTCGAGTTTGGCCTGTTGCGTCGACGGATCGATTTCCACCAGCAGCTGGCCTTCCTTGACCCCATCACCGACTTCCACGTGGATCTTGTGGATCTGCCCGGACGCCTGGGCACCGACGTCGACATAACGTCGCGGTTGCAGGGTGCCCAGCGCGGTGACACTGCTTTCGATGTCGGCGCGGGTGACCTGCACGGTGGCGAACTGATCCCGGCCCGGCAGGATGATCTGCCAGGCGGCGACGGCGATAACAGGGATCAGACAAAGTGCTACAAGCAGGGCGCGTCGGGTCTGTCGGGGACGTTTCATGCAGGGTTCCGGCCAATGAATATCGGCCCGTCGTTCAGCGGCGGGTAGTCCGGGCAGAGACGGGGAGCTGTCCTGTAAACGAGGAAAGGAATGGGGAATTTAGCCCCGGAAATACGGCGTAACACCTGCAACCCTCGTAACCCCTGCAACCACCGTATCACCTGCAACACCCGTAGGAGCT
Organism: Pseudomonas sp. NPDC086251; assembly: GCF_044746405.1. NCBI lineage: Bacteria > Pseudomonadati > Pseudomonadota > Gammaproteobacteria > Pseudomonadales > Pseudomonadaceae > Pseudomonas > Pseudomonas sp. NPDC086251. The sequence goes on along the minus strand of NZ_JBIVBY010000016.1, from coordinate 89,321 downwards.
GTCGAGTGAAACGAGGCTGCGATCTTTTGATTTTTAGGGATGCCAAGATCGAAAGATCGCAGCCTCGTTTCTCTCGACAGCTCCTACAGGTCCAACACGTCTAACACGTGAAATGGTGTCTTGAACCTGACTATTTATCGGGTAAGCCAAAGCAACACTTTAAATCTATATGAGAATTACTATAAATTACGCGCCTCGAACTGCCACTATCGTGCCACTGCCTATTTCGGCGGTTGTTCAGGTGGCTCAAGGATTGAAACCGCACCCGTGCGGCCGGGAGTCATGTTGGAAAACTACTATCGCGAGCTGGTGTGTTTTTTGAACGCCAAGCTGGGCAACCGTCAGGTGGCCGAAGATGTGGTGCATGACGCTTATTTGCGGGTACTGGAGCGTTCCAGCGACACGCCGATCGAGCAACCCCGGGCCTTCCTTTATCGCACCGCGCTCAACCTGGTGATCGACGACCATCGGCGCAATGCCTTGCGTCAGGTCGAATCGCTGGAAGTGCTCGACAACGAAGAGCGCTACTTCACTCCATCGCCGCATCACAGTCTCGATCACGGCCAGCGCCTGGAAATGCTCCAGCGTGCCTTGGCGGAACTGCCAAAGCTGTGCCGCGAGAGTTTCCTGCTGCGCAAGATCGATGGCTTGTCGCACCCGGAAATCGCCGAACGCCTGGGCATTTCCAAGGCCTTGGTGGAGAAGCACATCGTCAATGCGATGAAGCATTGCCGGGTGCGGATGCGGCAATGGGATGCGCATTGACCGGTTCTGCTTCGTAAAAAACAGTATTAAATTTTGTTTCATTGTCCTCGTTCCATAGCAACAGACGATCTGCTGTCCTGCTCAAGGCCGGTCAGGTCACTTAGGCTTACGCCCCGTTGCTCGGGGGTTCATCCAGAGGACACTGGAAATGACACAGGCAATTGCATCGCCATTCGTTCACGACTTGATCGGCGTCGGTTTCGGCCCTTCGAACCTGGCGCTGGCCATCGCCCTGCAAGAGCGCGGGCCGAGCCAGGGCGAACTGGATGTACTGTTTCTCGATAAGCAGGCCGACTACCGCTGGCACGGCAACACCCTGGTGACCCAGAGCGAGTTGCAGATCTCTTTCCTCAAGGACCTGGTGACCCTGCGCAACCCGACCAGTCCTTACTCGTTCGTCAATTACCTCAAGCACCACGGCCGTCTGGTGGACTTCATCAACCTCGGCACCTTCTATCCGTGCCGCATGGAGTACAACGACTACCTGCGTTGGGTTGCCGGGCAATTTGAAGCGCAGAGCCGTTACGGCGAAGAAGTGCTGACCATCGAACCGGTGCTGCACAACCAGCAGGTCGAAGCGCTGCGGGTGATTTCCCGTGATAGCCACGGTCAGCAGCACGTGCGCACCACCCGTTCGGTGGTGGTCAGTGCCGGCGGCACGCCGCGCATTCCCGAAGCGTTCAAGGCGCTGAAGGGTGACAGCCGAGTGTTCCACCACTCCCAGTACCTGGCGCAGATGGCCCAGCAGCCGTGCGTGAACAACCAGCCGATGAGCATTGCGATCATCGGCGGCGGGCAGAGCGCGGCGGAAGCCTTCATCGATTTGAACGACAGCTTCCCGTCGGTGCAGGTCGACATGATCCTGCGCGGTTCGGCGCTGAAGCCGGCGGACGACAGCCCGTTCGTCAACGAAGTGTTCTCGCCGGAGTTCACCGACCTGGTGTTCCAGCAGGCGAGCAGCGAGCGCGAGCGTCTGGTCAACGAGTACCACAACACCAACTATTCGGTGGTGGACATCGACCTGATCGAACGCATCTACGGGATCTTCTACCGGCAGAAAGTCTCGGGCATCGCGCGCCACGCGTTCCGCACCCTGACCACGATTGAAAAAGCCACCGCCACCGAGCGCGGCATCGAACTGGCGGTGCGCAATAACGCCAACGGTGAAGTCACGGTTCGTCATTACGACGCCGTGGTGCTCGCCACCGGTTACGAGCGTCAGATGCACCGCAAATTGCTGGCGCCACTGGAGCAGTACCTGGGCGATTTCGAGGTGGATCGCAACTACAAGCTGATCACCGACGAGCGCTGCAAGGCCGGCATCTATATGCAGGGCTTCTGCCAGGCGAGCCATGGCTTGAGCGATACGTTGCTGTCGATCCTGCCGATTCGCGCGGATGAGATTGCCGGTTCGTTGTATGAGCATGGCAAGGCGCGGGGGCATGGGCGTTCGGTGATGGATTTGTTGTTGGCGACGGCCAGTTAAGATTTTTGGCGGCTGTGAGGCCGCCTTCGCGAGCAAGCCCGCTCCCACATTAGTCCTGCGAACACGGGTCAAATGTGGGAGCGGGCTTGCTCGCGAAGGGGCCCTGAAAAGCACCACAAAACCTGAAAGCTGAACCCTCCCTGAAGAACCCCGCGATTCCCCCATTACCTGCCCTTTCTTCGTTTATTCTCCAGAAATCAATCAATAGCGGAGACCCACAGTGGGTACTTGTTCGAGTGACAGTCGTCGGCCGGTTTCGATAACCGGCACCATCCCGGCAAGATAACGCGCAGCCTTTTGTGCCGTTGTCTCGCCGCATAGCGAGCAGCGGCATCCCGATCGCGGCCAGTCCTGGTCCGTGTCCCGACGTCCCTCTCATCGACGCTGAACCGTGCGTGATGTTCGACTTTTTTGGTCGTCATCGCGGCGCACCGACACGCCTGCTCGACGGTTTCCCGGCTGACCCTGGGGGAACTGCCATGAACCTGACCCTGCTCAAGGAATTCTTCGCCGGATTCCTGCGCACCCGCCACATCGCCCGACACTTCCGTCGCCTGGCGTTGCTGGAAAACTTCACCGACACCACGGTCAGCCGTGAAGTGCCGCCCACCCTGGCGCAAACATTGGTGCGCGCCGCCAACAGCGACACCGGCCAACTGCTGGACACCCTCGGCAGCCACACCGACGGCTTGAGCGAGCTCGAAGCCGATTCCTTGCGCGCGCAATTCGGCCTCAACGAAGTCGAGCACGAACAGCCGCTGCCGTGGTGGACCCATCTGTGGCACTGCTACAAAAACCCGTTCAACCTGCTGCTGACGTTACTCGCGGTCATCTCCTGGCTGACCGAAGACATGAAAGCCGCCATCGTGATTTTCTCGATGGTGGTGCTCTCGACCTTGCTGCGCTTCTGGCAGGAAACCAAATCCAACCAGGCCGCCGACGCGCTCAAGGCCATGGTCAGCAACACCGCCACGGTGATGCGTCGGGAGGCGCAGCGTATCGAATTGCCGATCAAGCAACTGGTGCCGGGCGACCTGATCGTGCTCTCGGCCGGCGACATGATCCCCGCCGATTGCCGGGTGCTCAGCGCCAAGGACCTGTTCGTCAGCCAGGCCGCCATGACCGGTGAATCGATGCCGGTGGAAAAATTCCCCCGCCAGCAAGATAACGACACCCATAACCCGCTGGACCTCGACAACATCCTGTTCATGGGCACTAACGTGGTGTCCGGCACGGCGTCGGCGGTGATTCTGACCACGGGCAACAGCACCTATTTCGGTGCCCTGGCCCAGCGGGTCGGTGCCACCGATCGTGCGCCCACCTCGTTCCAGACCGGGGTCAACAAAGTCAGCTGGCTGCTGATCCGCTTCATGTTCGTGATGGCGCCGCTGGTGTTGTTCATCAACGGTTTCACCAAGGGCGACTGGACCGAAGCGCTGCTGTTCGCACTGTCGATTGCCGTGGGCCTGACCCCGGAAATGCTGCCGATGATCGTCACCTCGACGCTGGCCAAGGGCGCGGTGTTCCTGTCGCGCAAAAAAGTCATCGTCAAACGCCTCGATGCGATCCAGAACTTCGGCGCCATGGACGTGCTGTGCACCGACAAGACCGGTACCCTGACCCAGGACAGGATTTTCCTGGCGCGCAACGTCGACGTCTGGGGCAACGACTCCGACGACGTGCTGGAAATGGCCTACCTCAACAGCTACTACCAGACCGGTCTGAAGAACCTGCTGGACGTCGCCGTGCTCGAACACGTGGAAATCCACCGCGAACTGAAAGTCGGCACGGCGTTTCGCAAGGTCGACGAAATCCCGTTCGACTTCACCCGGCGGCGCATGTCAGTGGTGGTGGCCGAGCGCGACCAGTCGCATCTGTTGATCTGCAAAGGCGCGGTGGAAGAAGTGCTGGCGGTGTGCACACGAGTGCGCCACGGCGTTGTCGATGAAGTGCTGACCGATGAACTGCTGGCGCGTATTCGTCAGGTCACCGCCACCTTCAACGCCGAAGGCCTGCGGGTGGTTGCCGTGGCTGCGCGGCCGATGATCGAGGGCCGCGAGACTTACAGCCTGGCGGATGAACAGGCACTGACGTTGATTGGCTACGTGGCGTTTCTCGACCCACCGAAAGAAAGTACCGCGCCGGCCCTCAAGGCATTGGCCGCGCACGGCGTGGCGGTAAAAGTGCTGACCGGCGACAACGAACTGGTCACCGCGAAGATCTGCCGCGAAGTCGGCCTCGACCAACAAGGCCTGCTGATGGGCAATGACATCGAGCGCATGAGTGACGCTCAGCTGGCAGTGGCGGTGGAGACCACCAACGTCTTTGCCAAACTCACGCCGTCGCACAAGGAGCGCATCGTCCGTCTGCTTAAAGCCAACGGCCATGTGGTCGGCTTTATGGGCGACGGCATCAACGACGCGCCGGCCTTGCGCACCGCCGACATCGGCATTTCGGTGGACAGCGCGGTGGACATCGCCAAGGAGGCGGCGGACATCATCCTCCTGGAAAAAAGCCTGATGGTGCTGGAGGAGGGCGTTCTGGAAGGGCGGCGGACCTTCGCCAACATGCTCAAGTACATCAAGATGACCGCCAGTTCGAACTTCGGCAATGTGTTCTCGGTGCTGGTGGCCAGCGCGTTCATCCCGTTCCTGCCGATGCTGCCGATGCACCTGCTGGTGCAAAACCTGCTCTACGACATTTCGCAGATCGCCATCCCGTTCGATAACGTCGACGAAGAAATGCTCAAGCAACCCCAGCGCTGGCAGCCGGCGGATGTCGGGCGCTTCATGCTGTTTTTCGGGCCGATCAGTTCGATCTTCGACATCACCACGTTTGCCTTGATGTGGTACGTGTTCGACGCCAACACTCCGGACCACCAGACGTTGTTCCAGTCCGGCTGGTTCGTGGTCGGGCTGCTGACCCAGACGCTGATCGTGCACATGATCCGCACACCGAAGATCCCGTTCCTGCAAAGCCGCGCGGCGATGCCGCTGATGGTGATGACTGGAATCATCATGGCCGTGGGGATTTTCCTGCCAATGGGGCCGCTGGCGCATTACTTCAAATTGCAGGCGCTGCCGTCGCTGTACTTCGTGTTCCTGCCGGTGATTCTGCTGGCGTACATGGCACTGACCCAGGCGGTGAAGGGGGTCTACATCCGCCGGTTTGGCTGGCAATAAACCGGTAGTTAAGCGAACGCGGCTCCTACATCCCACGTGCCTGCGGATAAAAGAACGGGGTTTTTAGGAAATGTCCTACATCAAGCCCGGTACGTCTTCCGTAGCCTTGCGCCCCTACGAATCCGACACCCTGCTGGGGGCCCACGTTGTCGAACAAAGCCTTACGTATCCTGATCGCCGACGAGCAGCATTTTCACCGAATGAAGGTCGAGCGACTGTTCAACCACCTCGGCTACTTTCGGATAGCACCGGTCAACAGTCTCGAAGAGCTGCTGACGCTGGTCGACTACGGTAGTAAGCCATTCGATGCAGTGGTCATCAATGCATCGCTCGGAGGCGAGGCGTTGGACCTGCTCGAGTTCCTGCGCGATCACCCGCAGGTTCGTCACGCCTTGATCTACCATGGACAACAGGCTCGACTGCCGATCCGTGTTGAACAGAACGTCGAGGTGAGCCATGGGGCGCTGCCTGATTTGCCGAGTATCCAGCGGCTCATTGCAATCATTGATCCCGGTCTACCGTTCGTCGGCACTGTCATTTCTGTCAGGTAGATCCGCCCGGATTTCCATGCAAGAGTCTTCGCGCAGCTGCTGCGTCTAACCTGGGTCAGGCCCATGGGCATTTGTTCGCCCGAACGTCGTGCTTATGCACAGGGAGTTGCCATGAAGTCAGTGCTGATTGCGGACGATCATCCGGTGGTTCGCGCCGCAGTCAAGCTCGTACTCATGCAGGAGGGGTTCAAGCGGATATACCAAGCGTCCTGCGGGAACGAGGTCCTGCCGATGATCCGCGAACATTCGCCGGACCTGGTGGTGCTGGATCTGGTCATGCCTTCGCTGGATGGGCTTGATGTACTGGCACGCATCGCAAGCAGTGACATGCCGTGCCGGGTCCTGGTCTTTACATCCCAGGAGCCGATGTTTTTTCAGGAGCGTTGCATGCGTGCCCACGCCGCCGCCTATGTGTCCAAAACCAATGACCTGGAACATCTGCACAAGGCCGTGCACGCGGTCATGGCCGGTTATACCTATTTTGCCCAGTTGCCCTCGAGCTCGGTGTCGTTGAACGCGCTGCAACGCAGCGAAAAGCAAATGGTCGACACGCTCTCCGACCGCGAATTGACCATCCTGCAGTACCTGGCCCGTGGCATCAGTAACAAGTTGATTGGTGAGACCATGAACCTGAGCCACAAGACCGTCAGCACCTACAAGACCCGCGTGATCGACAAACTCAAAGTGAAGTCTGCGGTGCACTTGAGGGATTTCGCCCTGCGCAATCACCTGATTGAATGAACATCGTCGCAGGCCTGCGCAGCCTGACAATGTGGCTGTTGCCGGGGCTTTGCCTCTGGGTATCGAGCGTCTGCGCCCAGCCGCAAGCCCTGACGTTGCTGGGACGTTCCAGTGTGGAGGGTTATCACGCCAGTCTGTTGGTCGCCGACGCACACTGGCTGCAACAAAAGGGCCGATTGGTGCTCGCTGTTTCTGCTCCGGATTATCCACCGTTCGACATCACCACCTCGGGTGACGCGTTCGAGGGGCTGACGGCGGACTATGCCGGTCTGCTCCAGCAGCTGCTGAACGTGGAGATTGACGTTCAACGCTATCCATCGCGAAAGGACGCGGTACACGCGATCAAACAAGGGACGGCGGACCTGCTGGGAACGGCCAACAGTTACGAGGCTGAAGACCCGGAGTTGTGCCTGTCCAGTGGCTATGCCATTGATCAACCGGTCCTGGTGACACGCACCGATTCTCTTCAGGTGCTCACACCGGATTTGTCTGGCAAGCGAGTGGCAATGCTGTACCACTATTTACCAGAACAGAACGTGCAGCAGTTTTATCCACAGGCTGACGTTCAACTGTTTGCGTCGACGCTGGGGGCCGTCGGGGCTGTCGCCTTTCGTAAGGCCGATGTCTATCTGGGCGATGCCATCAGCGCCCATTACCTGATCAGTAAAAACTACCTCAACAACGTCCAGCTGGCCGATTTTTCGCGCATGGAGCCCGGTCGCTTCGCGTTTGCCATGGCCCGCGATAACCGACAATTGCAGCGGATCGTCAACCGGGCGCTGGCGGCGATAACGACCAACGAGCACATGAACATTCTGCGTCGATGGGGGGCCAGCGGTACGTCCATCGCGGGCGCGTTACCGCTGCATTTCAGCGTGGCCGAGCAGCAGTGGCTCGATCAACATCCGCGCCTGAGGGTGGCGATCAACGAAAATTTGATGCCGATTTCGTTCTTCGACACAGAAGGCCAATTTCGCGGGATCAGCGCTGATGTACTGGAGAGAATCAGCCTGCGCACCGGATTGAAATTCGACATTCGGCCGACAAAATCAGTCGCCGAGATGCTGGAGTGGATCAGGACCGGGCAAGTCGACCTGGTGGCCGGGATAAGCCCCAGTATCGAGCGTGAAGCCGAGTTGCGTTTCACCCGGCCGTTCCTCACCAGCCCGAATGTGCTGGTGACTCGTGTAGCGCCGGACAGCCCCACGACCCTGGACGAAATGGCCGGTAAAACCCTGGCGGTCACCCAGGGCAACAGTGCCGGCGAATACATTCGCCAGCATTACCCACAGATCAGGCTGGTCAATGCACCGCTGACGGCAGAGGCCATGGACATGGTCGCCCAAGGCAAGGCACACGGTGGCATCAACTCATTGATCGGCGCGCGCTACATGATTTCCCGGCAATACCGGGATCGGTTGCAAGTCACCAGCACGGTCGGCACTGACCCCGCCCGCAGTACCCTGGCGACCAGTCGTGACGCGCCTGAGTTGCACTCGATCCTGGACAAGGCTTTGCTCAGCCTGGCACCCGATGAAATCGATGAGATAACCCAGTATTGGCGCAATGACCGGATGGTGGAGCAAAGCTATTGGCTGCGTCACCGTCAGGAGATTTTCCAGGCCTTCGCGGCGGCCGGCGCCTTGCTGTTGCTCGCGCTGGGCTGGATCGCCTATCAGCGCCGGCAGATCCGGCTGCGCCAGCACTTGCTGGGCCAATTGCAGGACGCCAAGGACGCCGCCGACGACGCCAACCGGGCCAAGACCACATTTCTGGCGACCATGAGTCACGAGATCCGCACGCCGATGAACGCCTTGCTCGGCATGCTCGAACTGGCACAGAAACGCGCGGACGAGGGCGTCACCGACCGTTCCGCCATCGAGGTGGCGGCTAATGCCGGGCAGCAGTTGCTGGCGTTGATCGGCGACATTCTGGACATCGCGCGCATCGAGTCCGGGCATTTATCGCTGATGCCTGAACGGGCCAATCTGCGGGTGCTGGTCGAATCGGTGTGCCGGGTGTTCGAAGGGCTGGCACGGCAGAAACAGTTGCAGTGGCGAATCGAGCTGGACGAGCACAGCGACTGCGACGTGTTGATCGACCCGACGCGTTTCAAGCAGGTGCTGTCCAATCTGTTGAGCAACGCGATCAAGTTCACCCGTGAAGGCGAGGTGAGGCTGACGCTGCGGGTAGAACCCGGTCTGTCGGGCCACTTGGCCGTCAGTGTGTGCGTCGAAGACAGCGGCATCGGCATCAGCGAAGTCGATCAGCAGCGCCTGTTCAGCCCGTTCGTTCAGGCCGGCAAAAGTCAGCAATCAGGCCGGAGCGGGTCCGGGCTGGGGCTGGTGATCAGCCGCACGCTGTGCGAAATGATGGGCGGCCGATTGCAGCTGGGCAGCGTCCTCGGACGGGGTACGCAGGTTGACGTCAGCCTTGAGCTGATCGCGTTGCAACCGGTGATCTCCAGCGACTCACCGGCCGGCGAATGGCCGGTGCCGAGCCGAGCCTTGACGATTTTGGTGGTCGACGATTACCCGGCCAATCGCTTGTTGCTCTCACGGCAGCTGAGCTACCTGGGGCATCGTGTGATTGAGGCTGAGGATGGCGAGCAAGGGCTTGCGCAGTGGCACGAGCATGCGTTCGACTTGGTCATTACAGACTGCAACATGCCGGTGGTCAGTGGCTATGAACTGGCAGGTGCGATCCGCGATGCAGAGCATTTCGACGGCGCGTCGCCGACGCTGATCCTGGGGTTTACCGCCAATGCGCAGCCCGAGGAGAAGCTTCGTTGCCTTGAGGCGGGCATGGACGATTGCCTGTTCAAACCCATCCGCCTGGCGGACCTGAGCACATGGTTGGCAGCGCGATTTGTCAGCGAAACGCCCGTCGCGTTGGAACACCCTTCAATCGCTGAGATCGACCTGAGCGGTCTGGAACGATACGTCGGGGCGGACCGTGCGTTGATCGATGAGTTGTTGCGCGACCTGGCCATGACTAACCTCAGTGACCGGGATGAACTGCTTCAGGCACATTCCCGTGGCGATCAACAGGTGCTTAACGTGCTGGCGCATCGCATCAAGGGCGGGGCGCTGATGGTCCGGGCGGTCAGCCTGATCGAATGTTGCGAGCAACTTGAGCGCGCGTGCGCTGAGGGCCGTGCGGCACTGATCGACGAAGCCGTCGATCAGTTGCAGCAAGCCATGACACGCCTGGACCATCACCTTGGGCAGGGCTGACGCTTAATCCCAGTGCGGGGCGATGCCTTTGGGGCTGGTCAACCGATGGCCGCGATCAAGACCGGCAATCAACGCCATGTCGGCCTCGCTCAACTTCATGGCGCAGGCTTTGAGGTTGCTGGCGAGGTTGGCGCGCTTGGTGGACGAAGGGATCACCGCGTAACCCATTTGCATGGCCCAGGCCAGGGTGACGTGGGCCGGGGTTGCCTGAAGGCGATCGGCGATTTTCTGGATGACCGGATCTTCCAGCACTTCGCCGTAGGCCAGGGTCATGTACGAGGTGATCTGGATGCCCTGGCTCTGCGCGAACTCGACGACTTTGCGGTTTTGCAGGTACGGGTGCAGTTCGATCTGGTTGGTGGCGATGTTCTCGGCACCGACGGCGGCGATCGCCTGTTTCATCAGGTCGATGGTGAAGTTGGACACACCGATCTGCCGGGTCAGGCCCAGGTGTTTGGCTTCAAGCAGGGCGCCCATGAATGCTTCGACCGGCACCTGGTCTTCCGGGGATGGCCAGTGGATCAGGGTCAGGTCGAGGTAGTCGGTCTGCAGTTTCTGCAGGCTTTCCTTGAGGCTGTCGATCAGGCGGTCCTTGGCGAAGTTGGCGACCCAGATCTTGCTGGTGATGAACAGGTCTTCACGGGCAATGCCGCTGGCGGCGATGGCTTCGCCGACGTCGGCTTCGTTTTCGTAGATTTGCGCGGTGTCGATGGCGCGGTAGCCGAGCTCAAGGCCAGTGCTCACCGAATCGATGACCACCTGGCCTTGCAAGCGAAACGTACCAAGACCGAATGCCGGAATAGACATCAATGACTCCAGGGTTGCAGTGGGAATGGGCGGCAGTATCCGCGCCTGCATCCGTGAGAAAAACCGCTGGTGGGGCAAAGCAATGTTTACCGAAAGTCATGAATGGTGGGTGTCAGCGGCATTGTTGGTGTTTGCTCCGACGCCTTCGCGGGCAAGCCTCGCTCCTACCAAACACCATCACCCCTGTAGGAGCGAGGCTTGCCCGCGAAGGCCGCAACTCGGTTTCGCAAATTACCCACGAGCCTCAAGAATCATGCAGGTGGTCGAGCCGGTCGCATATAACCGCCCATCCACGTCATAAATCCGCCCCTCGGCCAACGCCGTCGAGCGCCCCAGATGCACAATTTTGCCCTCGGCCCGCACCGGTCCGCTGGCGCCGGTCAACGCGCGGACATAGCTGATGCGTAAATCCAGCGTCGTATAGCCCTGACCCTTTTTCAGCTGCGTATGGATCGCACAGCCCATGCACGAATCCAGCAGCGTCGCGGCATAGCCGCCGTGCACGCTGCCCAGCGGGTTGTAGTGCCGCGAATCCGGCGTGCCCTGGAAGATGAACAGCCCGGCCGACCATTCGATAGGGATGAAATCCATCAGCGTGCCAATGGGCGGCGAGGGCAGTTCGCCGTTGCCGATGCCTTCGAAAAACTCGGCGGGCGACAGGGCGCTGACCTCGGCCATGGACAAACTGCCCGGCCCGGCAAGGCGGGCGCGCATGGCCTGTTCCTGGGCGATCCATTGGGCGAGCGTGGCGTCGCGGGATGGGCTTTGCATGATCATGTCCTCGGGCGGGAGCGGATATTATGGTTGTAATCTCGCCCAATATTATGTCCGAAATAAAAACTCCGCTAGCCCTGTCGTGACGCAAAGGATGCGTAATCCCTAAGCGATATCGCTTTGGCTGAATTCGTCGCCCAGGAAGTCGATCAGCGTTCGCACCGACGGCAGCAGCCCACGACGCGAAGGGAAGATCGCGTGGACGATCCCGCATTTCGGCGCCCAGCCCGGCACCAGTTCAACCAGGCGTCCGGCGGCGATGTCGTCGCGCACCACCACAGTGGGCAGATGGGCGATGCCGATCCCGGCGAGGACCGCATGACGCAATGCCAGCAAGTCGTCGGTGACCATTCGCGGTGCGTGGCGAATCACCGCGCTGGCGCCGTCCGCCCCGAACAGTTCCCACTGATATTCACGCTGCGCCGCGCCCCAGTGCAGGCTCGGCAAACCGCTGAGGTCGGCCGGGGTGGCCGGGGACGACAGACGCGGCACAAACGCCGGGCTGCCTACCAGGCTCTGGGTGCTGTTGCTCAGCACCTTCATCACCATGTCGGTGTTTTCCAGCGGCGGAAAACGCACCCGCAAGGCGATGTCGAAACCTTCGTGGATCAGGTCGACCCGACGGTTGGTGCTCTCGATGAACAACTCCACCAGCGGGTACTTGAGCATGTAGCGGGTCAGCATCGGCCCGACCCAGGTGTTCAGCAGCGCGGTCGGGCAACTGATGCGCACCAGGCCCTGGGGCTCGGAGCGGTTGCGTTCGATCAGTTCGGCGGCGCTTTCCGCTTCGACGCGCATGGCCAGGCAACGCTGGTAGTACGCCTGGCCGATTTCCGTCAACGAACACTGCCGGCTGGTGCGGTGCAGCAGGCGCACGCCGAGGCGTTCTTCGAGCTCGGCGATGCGCCGGCTCAACTTCGATTTGGGCATGTCCAGTGCCCGCCCGGCCGCAGCGAAACCGTGGTGTTCCACCACTTGGGTGAAGTAGTAAAGGGTGTTGAGGTCTTCCACCATCGTTCTCCAAATAGAACGCTAAGGCTGATTTTTGCAGTCTAGTGCATCAAAGGGTTCAGTTTTAAGCTTTGTCCATCGCGTCAATTACCTGATTCGGAGGAACCATGAAAAACATCATCGGTATCTACACCAGCCCACGGACTCATTGGGTCGGCGACGGTTTTCCGGTTCGCACGCTGTTTTCCTACGACAACCTGGGCAAACACATCAGCCCGTTTTTGCTCCTGGATCACGCTGGTCCCGCTGAATTCACCCCGACCACCGAGCGTCGTGGCGTTGGTCAGCATCCGCACCGCGGGTTTGAAACCGTGACTATCGTTTATAAGGGCGAAGTGGAGCACCGCGACTCCACCGGCAGTGGCGGCAAGATCGGCCCCGGCGACGTGCAATGGATGACCGCCGCCTCGGGGATTCTCCATGAGGAGTTCCACTCCGAAGGCTTCGCCAAAACCGGTGGCACCCTGGAAATGGTGCAGCTGTGGGTCAACCTGCCGGCCAAGGACAAAATGGCCGATGCCGGCTACCAGACGATTCTCGACGCTGACATCCCGAGCCTCCCGCTCAAGGACAATGCCGGCAGCCTGCGCTTGATCGCCGGCGAGTTCGACGGCCACCGCGGCCCGGCGCACACGTTTACCCCGATTGACGTGTGGGATCTGCGCCTCAATGGCGGCAAGTTGTTGACCCTGGATCTGCATGAAGGCCGCAACACCGCCCTGGTGGTGCTGCGCGGCACGGTTCAAGTCAACGGTCTGGAACTCGTGCGCGAAGGGCAGTTGGTATTGCTCGAACGCGGTGGCCAGCAGATCAGCCTGGAAGCCAATAACGACGCCGTCGTGTTGCTGCTCAGTGGCGAGCCGATCGACGAACCGATCGTCGGCCATGGCCCGTTCGTGATGAACAGCGAGCAAGAGATTCACCAGGCGTTCGCCGATTTCCAGTCGGGCCGGTTCGGCCGGATCCACGGCTGAATGAGTTGTTGTGCTGCTGTGGCGTGCCGGGCTTGGGCGACTACGCTTGCCTGGCCGCGATTTAACGAAACATCGGATTTCACTCACGCCGACCCGTTCGGCATCGATAACACGCGAGGACTACTGCAATGACTACTTCTTACAAACGTCTCGACAAGGATAACGCCGCCGTTCTGTTGGTTGATCATCAGGCGGGCCTGCTGTCTCTGGTGCGCGACATCGAACCGGACCGTTTCAAGAACAACGTGCTGGCGCTGGCCGACCTGGCCAAGTACTTCAAGTTGCCGACCATCCTCACCACCAGTTTCGAAACCGGCCCCAACGGCCCGCTGGTGCCCGAGCTCAAAGCGCTGTTCCCGGATGCGCCGTACATCGCTCGTCCTGGGCAGATCAACGCCTGGGACAACGAAGACTTCGTCAAGGCGATCAAGGCCACGGGCAAGAAACAACTGATCATCGCAGGCGTGGTGACTGAAGTGTGCGTGGCATTCCCGGCGCTGTCGGCATTGGCGGAAGGCTTTGATGTGTTCGTGGTGACCGACGCTTCCGGCACGTTCAACGAGCTGACCCGCCAATCGGCCTGGGACCGCATGTCGGCCTCCGGCGCGCAACTGATGACCTGGTTCGGCCTGGCCTGTGAACTGCATCGCGACTGGCGCAACGATGTGGAAGGCCTCGGCACGTTGTTCTCCAACCACATCCCGGACTATCGCAACCTGTTTACCAGCTACAACGCCCTGACCAACAGCAAGTAACCGGCGATAAAAATCTAATGTGGGAGCGGGCTTGCTCGCGAAAGCGGACTAACAGTCAACTCATTCGTTGAATGTTAAGCAGCCTTCGCGAGCAAGCCCGCTCCCACAGTGTTTTGTGTTGTTCTGAAGTCATCAAATCCTCCTACACTGTGCCCAATCTGTGCGATCTTCGCGCCAATGGCCCTTGCTGGAGTTGCTTGATGCTGTCATTGCTCACCGATCACCCATTGGTATGCGCGCTGGCCTTGATCCTGATCGATCTGGTGTTGTGGCGCTTGATCACAGCCAGTGGCAGCAACTGGAAGCTGTTGGTGCGGCTGGTGATTTTCTCGTTGTTCAGCGTCCTGCTGTTCAACGAAGGCTTGAACCCTCTGGAAACAGCCCCCTGGCCTGACAACGTTCCGCTGCACCTTGCCGCCACCGGTTTGCAGATCGGCTGGTGGCTGTTCGGCGCGCGCACCCTGACGGTGCTGATCGGCGCAGTGATGATGCAACGGGTTGGGCACACCGGGCGCCTGTTGCAGGATTTGCTTGGCGCGGTGATCTTCCTGATCGCGGTCATTGCCGCCCTGGCGTACGTGCTCGATCTGCCGGTCAAAGGCGTGCTGGCAACGTCCGGTGCACTGGCGATCATCGTCGGCCTGGCCTTGCAAAGCACCCTCAGCGACGTGTTCTCCGGGATCGTCCTCAACACCACCAAACCCTATCAACTGGATGACTGGATCTCCATCGACGGCACCGAAGGCCGGGTGATCGACATCGACTGGCGCGCCACGCGCCTGCAAACGTCCCAGGGCAGCATGGCGGTGATTCCCAACTCGCTGGCGGCCAAGGCCAAAATCATCAACTTCAGTCGGCCCAGCGATATTTTCGGCGTCTCGATCAGCCTGCAAGTGAGCCCGCACGCGCGCCCGCAAACGGTAATCGACGCGCTGGAACGGGCGATGCAGGGTTGCCGCTATCTATTGAACAAACCGGCGCCGTGCGTCGCGCTGAAAAGCTCCAGCGCCACCGGCGTGGAATACGAAATCAGTGGCTTCGTGGTCTCCATGGACCAGAAACGCATGGTGCGCAATCTGCTGTTCGACCTGGCGTACCGGCACTTGCAGGCTTCCGGCGTGACCCTGTTGTCGAGCGTCGAACCCAACACACCAGCCGGCCTGTCGCGGTCACGGGCATTGCTCGACGCCTCGAGCATTTTCTCGACCCTGCGCCAGGAAGAGAAAGAAACCTTTAGCCAGAACATGACCCTGCAAACCTTCCGCGCGGGCGAGATGATCTTGCCGGCGGGAGAGGTCAGCGATCATTTGTTCATCATCGAATCAGGCGTGGTGTCGGTGGAACTGAGCCGTGGCGGGGTCAAGTTCGAATCCGGGCGCATGGGGCCGGGCGAGGTGATCGGCGAGGGCGGGATATTGTCCGATACGGCGCTGCCGGCAGACTTCAGCGCCAAGACGTTCTGCAGCTTGTACCGGATCGAGAAGGAATACCTCAAACCGTGCCTGGATGCGCGGCATGACATCAGTGAGGCGATGAAGGCGTTGCTGGATTTCCGCTTGAACAAGGCGCAGACCTTGACTCAGGAAGTGCCGAAGGTGGTGGAGAAGAGGGGGTTTTTGCAGTGGTTGCGTAAGCGGGCTTAGCGTTCGGTGGTGAATGGCCGCTGTGCGGTTCGCGGGCAAGCCTCGCTCCTACAGGGGTGTGCAAACCTTGTAGGAGCGAGGCTTGCCCGCGAACCGCGCAGCGGCCATGCCACACAATCAGAAATCCACAGTCGCCGAAACCTTTAACGTCCGCGGCGTACCCTGCGTCAGATAACCCCCTTTCGCCGACGCCCAATAAGCCTTGTTCGCCACGTTCTCCAGATTGGCGCGCAAGGTGATGTCCTTCTTATCAACCCTGAAGGCATACCGCGAACCCACATCAAACCGGTTCCACGCCGGAATGCTTTGGGTGTTGGCGGCGTTCAGGTACTGCCCGCCCGTGCGCAACATCCGCGCACTGAGTGCCGCGCCTTCAATCCCCGGAACGTCCCAGTCGGCCCCCACGTTGAGCTGAAATCGCGGTACACCGACGGCACGGTTGCCGTCGTTGACACTGCCTTCGATTTCGGTCTTCATCAGCGTCGCGCCGCTGAGCAGGCGCAGGCCATCGAGCGGTTCGCCGTAGATATTCAACTCCACGCCTTTGTTTTGTTGCTGGCCGTCGACCCGAAAGATCCCGTCCTGGGTGTAGCTCGACGGCTGCTCGATGCGATACACGCCCAGGCTGGCGCCGTAGCTGTCCATGTCCAGGCGCACGCCTGCCTCGATCTGCTTGCTGCGCACCGGGGCGAACGTTTCGTCACGGTTGATTGCGCTGGTCGGCGGTGTCGGGCCCTTGGCCAGGCCTTCGATGCGGTTGGCGTAGAACGACACGTGTTCCCAGGGTTTGATCACCAGCCCGTAGACCGGCGTGGTAATCGACTCTTCGTAACTGGAGGTGCGTGCGCCGGTGGTGGTGTTCCACCCGTCGACGTTCAACGTTTGGCGCCGCACGCCGAGGGTCAGCAACACGCGATCGTCGATGAAGCCCAACGTGTCGGACACCGCTGCGCTGCGCAAGGTGTTTTTGCCGACAATCCGTGGGTCATGAATGTCGCTGCCGAACGAAGTCGCCGGCGGCCGTGGCTTATCGGTGACGTCATAGATGTTGGTGCTGTAACGCCCCGCCGTGCCGATGGTTTCGAAGGCCGAGCGCTGCTGGCCCCAGATGCCTGCCAGTCCGAGGTTCAGTTGATGGCTGACCGGGCCGGTGTTCAGGCGACCATTGAGGCCGGCCATCAGGCTTTTATTGTCCTCATCGTGAGGCGGGTAAAGCATGCCGCCACGGGCGTTGCCGTTGAGATCGGTGAGGGTCAACGACGAGTACACGCCGTTTTCCCGGGTGTGCTTGGCGCCGCCCGCAACATACGCGGTCCAGTTATCGCTGAGGTCGTACTCGGCGCGGGCCATGCCGAACGTGTCTTCCAGTTGCGAGTAGCTCCAGCTCTGCGCATAGCCGGCGTTGGCGTCCGGCACCTTGGGCACTTTCTGCAGGGCGGAGTCGACGTAAACCACCGAGCGGCCTTGGTTGATCACCTGTTTCTGGTAGCCGAGGTCGGCCGACACCCGCAGACGCTCACCGCGATAGTCCAGGCCCAGGCTGATCAGCGACGAGCGCTGGTCTTCGTCGTCGACGGCGGTATCGCCTTCGCGTTGCAGCAGGTTGATGCGGGCACCGAAGCGGTTGTCTTCACCGAAACGCTGGCCCAGATCGAGGTGCCCACCCACGCGACTGTCGGCGCTGTAATCCAGGGTGACGCTGCGGGTCGGCACATCGCCGGCTCGCTTGGGTTGCAGGTTGACGCCGCCACCAATGCCGCTGCCGCTGGGCGTCACGCCGTTGATGAACGCGTTCGGTCCCTTGAACAACTCGACCCGTTCCAACGCTTCGGTGGCGATAATCTGCCGGGGCAAGACGCCGTACAGGCCGTTATAGGAAATGTCATCGGAGGCCAGCGGCAAGCCACGAATCATGAAGACCTGGGAGAAGTTGCCGAAACCGGCGGACTGGCGCACCGAGGCATCGTTGAGCAATACATCGCCGACGGTCTGGGCTTGCTGGTCGGCGATGGTCTTGGCGGTGTAGCTGGTGACACTGAAGGGCAGGTCTTTCAACAGCTGGTTGCCGAGCATGCCGAGCTGCGCGACTTTGGCGACCTGGCCGCCGCCGTAAGTCTCGGCGTTGTCGTCGCGCAGGGCGCTGACGCTGGTGGCGCCCAGTTCCAGCGCACCGTTGGCCGCGACTTTCGGCGCCAGCGTGTAGCCGCCAGCCGTGCTCATCAGCTCGAAACCGCTACCTTCCAGCAGCTCTGCGAAACCCGATTGCACGCTGTAGCTGCCGCGCAATCCCGGACTCTGGCGATCGCCCAGCTGCGCCGGATCGAACGACAGCGGCACCCCGGCAGCCACGGCGAATTGCGCCAGCGTCTGGCTGAGCAAACCCGGGCCGATGTTGACGGTGCGGCTGGCACTTTCGTTGATGGCGTCGGCGGCCTGGCCGTTTAGTGGCAGCAGCGCGGTGAAAGCCAGGGCAACACTCAGGCTCAAGGCCTTGAGCGGGAAATCGGCGGGGCGGTGCAGCGGTGTTGAAGTCATTCGGCGTTCCTGTCGAGCGCGTGGAATTGAAGAGGTCTATCCACACACCGAACGAAACGCGGGAAGGTATCAGGGGACATTAAAATAATTCGCAGCGCGGTCAGACCTTCGGTTCGACCGACAACCAATAACGGGTCAGGCTGCTGATTTTCAACGGCAGGGTATCGCTGAGCAGGCGCAGGCTGGCGTCGGTGTCGCGTAGGGAAAAGGCCCCCGACACCCGCAAACCCGCGACATCGGCATGGCAGCGCAATACGCCGGGGCGGTAGCGGCTCAATTCACCGAGCAATTCATCCAGGCGCATGTTGTTCGCCAGCAACATGCCCTTGTCCCAGGCCAGCGCGCTGCTGTCGAAACTTTCCGGAGCGTCGAAGCGGTTCAGTTTGAAGCTCTGGCGCTCGCCGGCATTGAGGGTGGTGGCCTGTTGCAGCAGTTCTGGCGTGATCTCCACTTGCCCTTCGAGAACGGAGACCAGGCTTCTGGAGCCGTTGATGCGAACACAAAAGCGGGTGCCCAGCGCATGGGCGATGCCCTGGGGCGTTTCGACAATAAAGGGCCGGGCGCCGGGGTCCTTGGCGGTGTTGATCATGACTTCGCCATTCAGCAACACCAGTCGACGCTCATGCCGATTGAAGGCGATGTCGACCGCACTTTCCGTGTTGAGCAGCACCTGACTGCCGTCGGGCAGTTGCAGGTTTTTCTGTTCGCCGACCGCCGTGCGTTGATCGGCCGTCCATTGCTGCCACGGCACATGTTGCGAGGCGATGCCCAGCGGTCCGGCCATCAGCAGCAAGCCCAAGCGGGTGAGGGTCTGGCGACGACTGAGACCGTCCTTGCGTGCGGCCCGTTGCAAGGTCTGGATGGCCAGGTTGGCCGGTACGCTGCGAAACTCACCGAGCAGCGCTTCGGCCCGTTGCCAGGCCTGGGCATGCTCGGCGCTGCGGCTGCGCCACTGGGCGATCGCCTGGTGATCGGACGGCGTCGCGGTGCCTGAATGCAGCTGCACCAGCCAGTCGGCGGCCTCGCCGAGAATTTGTGGGTTGATCATCGACGAATTCATCAGGCGACACTCAGGCAGGCAATGAACGCGGCGCGCATGTGCCGTTTGACGGTGATCAGCGACACACTCAGGCGCGTGGCGATCTGGCCGTAGGTCAGCCCTTCGATCTGCGACAGCAAGAACGTGTCACGGGTTTGCGCCGGCAATTCGCGCAGCAGCGCTTCGATGCGCCACAGGGTTTCCAGTATCAGCAAGCGGGTTTCCGGCGACGGCACTTCAGCGACCGGCAGATGCGCAATGGTGTCGAGGTAGGCGCGCTCGACGTCCTGGCGCCGCCAGCGGTCGATCACCAGGCCTTTGGCGATGTGCGTCAGCAAGGCTCGGGGTTCGCTGCCCCAGGGTTTGACGACTTGCCGGGTCAACAGGCGCAGGAACGTATCGTGGGCCAGGTCAGCCGCATCGCAGCGATCACCGAGTTTGCGGTGCAACCAACCCTGCAGCCAACCGTGATGTTCGCTGTAAAGGTGATGGATCTGCTGGTTTAAAGGCTGGTCGGCGGATGACATGAGAGGCAGATACTCGGTGGCCATCCTGGCGTGAGTGCAATTAAGAATTGATCGCATTCTAGTGGCGCAGACCGAGCGCTGGCAATTCTCAAATCACACTTTCTTTTGGGGCGCCCGCCAATGGCCTCCTCGACTTCTGAAATATTGGCTATTTGTGCAATGGGTCAGCGGGACTAACGTATCCCCCACACCCACTTGCACTGGAACCCACCATGAAACCTCGTATCGATTTCTACACCGCTTCCCCTGACGCCCTCAAAG
The DNA here is from genome assembly GCF_044746405.1 of Pseudomonas sp. NPDC086251. Classification (NCBI taxonomy): domain Bacteria; kingdom Pseudomonadati; phylum Pseudomonadota; class Gammaproteobacteria; order Pseudomonadales; family Pseudomonadaceae; genus Pseudomonas; species Pseudomonas sp. NPDC086251. Next base: position 69,034 of record NZ_JBIVBY010000016.1, on the reverse strand, counting down.
CGATGATCGCGCTGGAAACCGCTGTGTCGAAGTTGCCGCTGGAAAAAAACCTGATCGAACTGGTCAAGCTGCGCACTTCGCAAATCAACGGCTGCGCGTTCTGCCTCGATATGCACAGCGCCGATGCCCTCAAGGGCGGTGAAGACCCGCGCCGCCTGCATACGCTGTCGGCCTGGCGTGAAACGCCGTTCTTCACCCCGCGTGAACGTGCGGCGCTGACGTGGACCGAGTCCTTGACGCTGCTGAGCCAGACGCATGCGCCGGATGAGGATTACGAACTGGCGGCGTCCGAGTTCAGCCCCAAGGAATTGGTCGACCTGACCGTGGCCATTACCACCATCAACGCCTGGAACCGCCTGGCTGTGGGCTTCCGTAAAATGCCCCAAGCCTGATCAATGAGCGTCAGCTGACGGCGCGGCCGGTGGTTGCACCTTGCGCATCAAGGGCACCATCGCCGTGGCGATGACGAAGCACACCCCGATCATCAGGAACGCATCGCCATAGGTTTGCGTCTGGGCTTCGCGGTAGGTCAGCAGCCATAGCTGATGCAGGCTGGCGGTGACGCCGGCATCGCCGCTCTGGCCAAGGGCGGCGAAGTTGTTGCCGACCTGGGACAGCCACTGATTGAGCGCTTCGTTGCTGCTGTTGAGGTTTTCCGCCAACCGTGTGAAGTGCAGGTTGGTGCGGTCGTTGAGGATGGTCGCGCAGGCGGCGATGCCGATGGCTCCGCCCAGGTTTCGCATCAAGTTGAACAACCCCGAGGCATGTTTGAGCCGCGCTGGCGCCAGCCCACCGAGGGTCAGGGTCACCGCTGGCGGCACCGCCAATTGCTGGGCAATCCCGCGCAGGGCTTGCGGCAGCATCAACTCTTTAGCCCCCCAGTCATGGGTGATCGGGCTGAAATCCCACATCGACAGCGCGAACAGCCCAAGGCCGGTCATCATGATCCAGCGCAGATCGACGCGGTTGGCCAGAAAGGCGTACAGCGGAATCGCCATGATCTGGAACACCCCGGTGGAAAAAACCGCCAGACCAATGTCCAGCGCGCCATAGCCGCGCACCCGGCCGAGAAACAGCGGCGTCAGGTAAATAGTCGCGAACAGGCCAATCCCGGTGACAAACGAAAAGAAGCAGCCGAGGGCGAAGTTGCGGTCTTTCAAGGCGCGTAAATCAACGATCGGGTTGGCCACGTGCAACGTCCGGCCGATGAAGGCCAGGCCGGCCAGACCGCTGATCCACGCGGTGGTCAGGATCGTGCTGTCGCTGAACCAGTTCCAGCGCGGGCCTTCTTCGAGGGTGTATTCCAGGCAGCCGAGAAACAGCGCCATGAACACCATGCTCAGGTAATCGGCGCCCTTGAGCAGTGAGAGTTCCGGTTGATCGATCTTCACCAGCATCGGCACCGCCACGGCGACGAAAATCCCCGGCACCAGGTTGATGTAGAACAGCCAGTGCCAGGACGACACATCGGTGATCCAGCCACCGATCACCGGTCCCAGGGTGGGCGCTAATGAAGCCACGGCGCCGATGGTCGCGGCGGCAATCACTCGTTGTTTACCGGTGAAGAAAAAGAACGCGGTGGTGAACACCAGCGGAATCATCGAACCGCCGAGAAACCCTTGCAGGGCGCGGAAGGCGATCATGCTCTGTATGTTCCAGGCCGCGCCGCACAGCAGGCTGGCCAGGGTAAATCCTACGGCTGATGCGCAGAACAGCCAGCGCGTCGAGAACACCCGGGACAACCAACCGGACAGCGGGATCACGATGATTTCAGCGATCAGGTAACTGGTCTGCACCCACGCAGTTTCGTCGGTGCCGGCCGAGAGCCCGCCGCCGATGTCACGCAACGACGCCGAAACGATCTGGATATCCAGCAGCGCAATGAACATGCCGATGCACATGCTGGCGAAGGCGAAGACCTTGGTCGCCGTCGCCATGCTCGCGGCATTGAACGGTGGCGCGGGGGCGGCGAGGGCTCGGCTCATGGCGCGCTGGCCACGGCTGGGGTTTCAGGCTCCTTGCGCGTGTCGACTTCCGCTGTGACCGACAAGCCCGGACGCAGATGGCCGAGTACGCCATCGGCCGGGTCGAGCAGGATCCGCACCGGCACCCGCTGGACGATTTTGGTGAAGTTGCCGGTGGCGTTTTCCGGTGGCAGCACGCTGAACTGCGAACCACTGGCTGGGGCGAGGCTGTCCAGGTGACCGTGGAATTCCTGCCCGGAGAGCACATCGGCATGAATGACCACCCGTTGGCCGGGCGTCATGCGCGACAGTTGATCTTCCTTGAAGTTGGCGTCGACCCACAGACCGCTGGACGGCACCACCGACAGCAGTTGCGAACCAGCCTGGGCATAAGCGCCGACCCGCGCTCGGCGATTGCCGATCACACCGTCCACCGGTGCTTTCAATTCGGTGTAAGCCACGTTCAATTGCGCCAGATCGCGCTCGGCCTTGGCCTGGATCAGCGCGGCGCGGGCTTGCTGTTTCTGGGTGGCGATCACGTTCAATTGCCGTTGTGCCGCCAGCAGTTCAGCCTGGGCACGGGCACCTTGGGCTTGCGCCGTCTTGAACGTGGCGTCGACGCGTTGGGCACTTTCCACCGAGACGGCGTTGGTGCTGACCAGGCGTTTATAGCGGGCATTGTCGTCCCGTGAACGAGTGGTTTCGGCGTTGGTGGCATCAATCCCGGCGCGGGCCTGGCCGATAACGGCGTGTTGCAGCTGTTCGGTAGCGTCGAGGTTAGCCAGCAGCGCCTCTTCAGCGGCCACCGCGCCTTCGGCCTTGGCCAGGTTGGCGCGGTAATCGCGGGAATCAAGGCGAATCAACACATCCCCGGCCCTGACCTTCTGATTGTCGGTGACCAGCACTTCATCGATGTAACCCGCCACCTTCGGCCCGATCACCGTCACGTCGCCACCGATGTAGGCGTCGTCGGTTTCTTCAATGAAGCGGCCAGCGGCCCACCAGTGAGTCGCATACAGCCCGGCGAACACCACGGCCGCGATGACCGCAGTCAGCAAGATCAACCGCTTGAGCAGGGGAGGCTTGGGTGTGCTCACCGGGACAGCAAGGTCGGAGTCGAGGCTGGGCATGCTGGTCATGAAGGAATACCTGTGGGAAACGGCGTTTAATTACGTGTGTAATATGACGCATGTCATATTTGGTAGCAATTGATTTTTTTTGCCGGTCGTCAGGTGTCTAGTCGCACGTCTGGAAGGTGCGATGGCGGGCGCATTTCATGGTCTGAGAAACATCCGGAAAAAAGCGTGTGGGCACGGACTTTTGCTGCCTGTGCTAGCTTCAATCGCAGATTGGAAACGTGCGCAAAACTGGAATTTTGCCAATGGCGGTTCAAATTGATCCTCAAGGAATTCAACAATAAAACGCGCCAGGAAGCTCGATTATGCCGCTACAACGGCCCATTTCCTCCATACCGGCCTATGACACCTTTGGAAATCCCTTTCAGGTGAAAGTCTGGGTTGTACCGATGACTAAAGCGTTGGCAAAACAATGGCATGAAAAGGTTCAGCCTTATCTAGAGTGAATTTTATGACTGATGCCAGCCCCCACCTTTCAAAGACCGAGCTTGCCTACGTGCTTCGCGAGGTGAAGGGGTTCAATGCCGATCTGAAAACAAAAAATGGTTACGAAGCATCCGCTGCGTTGCTCTTTGAACTAATGGCTGACCCAGTTCAGCGAGATCAGCTCGTTGCATCGCTGGAGCAGTTTGATGATGGGTATTCAGAGCGGTTGGACGTTAACAGGGTAAATGATGGTTCGCCGTTTGATCGGTCCTCAAGGTCATTGGTCATGGATGATCTTTGCTTTGATCTTCCAACGGGGGCTGAAGAGACAGGTCTGATATAAGTACCCGATTACCCGGGACTCACTTTTAGTGATCTTGCATCATGGCAGCGATCACGCCTCTATCGGTTTTATAGGTAACGGTCAGAGTGCTTATGTCATGGTGTCGATTAACGATACTGCTTTGACAATGAATGAGTCTTTCCTGAATACCCAACAGTTCGCGTCACGTATTGCAGATTTCTTTACAGATGCTCCCAAGTCCGGCCACAAAGCTATTCAACATATGCTGAAGGCATTGTGACCAGGACTTGTTTCAGCAGATCCGGTTATTGGCCGGCTAATCGCGCGCTGGCGACTTTCACTCCATCCTGCCCATCCCGACTGCTAACCCCGACAAGCCAAGCCTCCAACACCGCCGGATTCGCCTTCAACCACGCCTTGGCCGCCGCCCTCGGTTTCTGATTCTGATTCAACACCGCGTCCATCAACTGGTTCTCCATCGCCAGGCTGAACTCCATGTTTTGCAGCAATTTGCCGACGTTGCTGCACTCCTTCAGGTAGTCCTTGCGCACGTTGGTGTAGACCGTCGCCTGGCCGAAGTTCGGGCCGAAGTAGTCATCGCCGCCACTGAGGTACTTCATCTTGTTGCGCGTGTTCATCGGGTGCGGTTCCCAGCCGAGGAACACCATCCATTCGTGCTTGCGTGTGGCGCGCTTGAGTTGCGAGAGCATGGCGGCTTCGCTGGATTCCACCACTTTGAAGTCCTTCAGGCCGAAGGCGTCCTTGTCGATCATGCTCTGGATCAGGCGATTGCCGTCGTTGCCCGGTTCGATGCCGTAGAGCTGAGCGTTGAGTTTGTCCTTGAATTTGGCAATGTCGGCGAAGTCGTGCAGCCCCGCGTCGTAGACATAGTCGGGCACCGCCAGGGTGTATTTGGCGCCGTGCAGGTTGGCGCGCACGGTTTCCACGGTGCCGGCGTCGCGAAAGGGTTTGATGTCGTTTTCGGTGGTGGGCATCCAGTTGCCGAGGAACACGTCCAGGTCTTTGCCAGAGGCCAGGGCGCGGTAGGTTACGGGGATCGACAACAAGGTGGTTTTGGTTGTGTAACCGAGGGATTCCAGCACTTCGCTGGCGATGGCTGTGGTGACGGTGATGTCGGTCCAGCCGACATCGGAAAAACGTACCGTGGCGCAGGACGCCGGTTCCGCGGCCTGGGCCAGTAACGGCAGGCTGAGGGATGCAAGCAAGACCAAGGCTTTCATGGATCAACTCCTCAAAGGTAAACGTCGGCAGCGGTTCGGGGTGTGCGGTTTTCTTGTTGTTAGAGGTGCAGCAAAACCTGCTTTAACGCGTTGACCCAGGCCGGGTCAGGGTTGATCGATACCGAACCAGTTCAACGCCGCCGGTTCGGTATTGAGGTAGATGTGCTTGAGTTCGGTGAACTCATCCAGCCCGGCCCGTGACAGTTCACGGCCGATGCCGCTGGACTTGTAGCCGCCCCACGGCGCCTGCGGGAACGCGGCGTTGTAGTCGTTGATCCACAAGGTGCCGACCCGCAGCCGCTTGGCCATGCGATATGCCTTGCCGATGTCCCGGGTCCAGACGCCCGCCGCCAGACCGTATGGCGTGTCGTTGGCCAGTTGCAGCGCCTGGGCTTCGCCACTGAAACGCTCGACGGTGATCACCGGGCCGAACACTTCTTCCTGGGCGATGCGCATGTCGGCGGTGATATTGCCGAGCAAGGTCGGTCGCAACCAGAAGCCGCGTTCGAACTGCTCGGGAATCGTCCCGCCGGCCAGCAAGGTCGCACCTTGTTCGACGGCACCGGCAATCATGGTGAGGATCTGATCACGCTGGCTGGCAGAAATCAGCGGCCCCATTTGCGTCAACGGATCGAGACCATCGCCCAAGCGAATCTTCAGGATGCGTTGCTGCAACGCCGCGACGAAACGATCGTGAATCCCGTCCTCCACCAGCAACCGGGAACCGGCGGAACAAATCTGCCCGGCATTGAAAAACACCGCGTTCAGCGCCTGATCCAGCGCTACCTCAAAGTCAGCATCGGCGAACACGATGTTCGGGTTCTTGCCACCGAGTTCCAGCGCCACCCGCTTGAAGTTGCCGCTGGCCGCGCGCATCACCTTGCCGCCGGCACCGGCGCCACCGGTCAGCGACACGAGGTCCACTGCATGGCTGGCGGCGAGCAATTCACCGACGTCACCCGGACCGCAGAGCAGGTTGAACACACCGTCCGGCAAGCCGGCTTCGTCCAACAACTCAGTCAAACGATGGGCCGTCATCGGCGTCAGACTGCTGGGTTTGAACACCACGGTGTTGCCGGCGGCCAGGGCCGGGGCGATCTTCCATACCGCTTGCAGCAACGGGTAATTCCACGGCGCAATCAAGGCGCACACGCCCACTGGTTCGCGTTGGTTGAAGCTGATGACATGGGCTGGGGCATGACTGTTGACGCTGGCGCTGTCGGCTTCCAGCAATGCGGCGTAATAACGGAACGTCGCCACCACATTGCCGACATCGCCCAGACTTTCGCCAAGGGTCTTGCCGGCGTTGAGCGTTTCCAAACGAGCGAGATTCGACGCGTCCTGTTCGATCAAATCGGCGATCCGTTGCATGAGTTGGGCACGCTCGGTCACTGCCATCGTCGGCCACGGCCCGGCATCAAATGCTTCGCGCGCGGCACTGATTGCCCGTTGCGCGTCGACGGCCGCGGCCACGGCGACGTGCGCCAATACGTCTTCGGTCGCGGGGTTGATGACGTCGCGGTAACGCGCCGTCTCTGGCGCCTGCCAACTACCTGCGATGAATAATGGAATCTGCAGCATGTGCGTCTCCAGCCAAGTGGGTCGTGGCGGTCACTATGGCGGCGTTGGCAGCGCTGCTCTTGATCAATCGCGGCATAACCACGCCGTTTTCCCACGGTTGCAACGCCGCGAGATAACGGCAGCCAATGTCGTTTCCCGTCAAGTACGCGCACGGCGTCTCTCTACACTGCCAACCATCCGATAAGCGAACTGTGGGGGACGCGATGAATCAACCTGTCGAGCAACTGAGAATCCGCCTGGCCTGCGCCTTTCGCTGGGCCGCGCGGCTGAACCTGCACGAGTCGATTGCCAATCACTTCAGCGTCGCGGTGTCGGGGGACGGGCGGGCGTTTTTGATCAACCCCTACGGCAAGCATTTCTCGCGGATCAAGGCCAGCGACTTGCTGCTGGTGAATGCCGATGACCCGGCCAGTCTCGACCGGCCGGACGCGCCGGACATCACCGCATGGGCCTTGCACAGCGCCTTGCACCGCAACCAGCCCCACGCCCGTTGCATCCTGCATACCCATTCGAAATACGCGACGGCGCTGGCTTGCCTGACGGATTCGCGGCTGCCGCCAATCGAGCAGAACTGCATGCGCTTTTTCGAGCGGGTGGCCATCGACGACGGGTTCAACGGCATGGGATTGGGCGACGAGGCCGAGCGCGTCAGCCATCTGTTGGGCGACAAACCGATTCTGCTGATGGGCAACCATGGCCTGCTGGTCGCGGCGCCCACCATCGCCCAGGCGTTCGATGATCTGTACTACTTCGAGCGGGCCTGCGAGACCTACATCACCGCACTTTCAACCGGTCGCGCGTTGCGCATCGCCAGCGATGAGATCGCGCGTAAGACTTGCCGGCAGTGGCTCGATTATCCGGGTTTTGCCGACAAGCATTTCAACGCGCTGATGGGGATTCTCGACGAAGAAGAACCGGGCTACCGGCGGTAAGATCAATCCGCTTCGGCCGGCCGATGCTCCTTGCGCAACGGCTGGCGCATCACCGGGGCGCTCCAGACCTGGCTGCGATCCTCGCTGGGTGGGCAACCGAAACGCGCGCGATAGGTCCGGGAGAAATGTTCCAGTGAACCAAACCCTGAACAGGCCGCCACTTGTGCGACGCTCAGGCGGGTTTGCTGCAACAGGCTGTGGGCCTTGGCCAACCGTAAAGTGATGTAGTACTTGAGCGGTGACAGGCCGGTTTGATGCTTGAACTGCCGCTCGAGTTGCCGGCGCGAGAGGCCGACCTGGCTGGCAATCGCTTCGCAGTCGAGCGGTTCTTCCAAGGCCTTTTCCATCAACTGCACCGCACGGCGAATCTTGCTGCCGTACAGGCCGTTATGGGTCAGGCCGTTATCGAGTTGATTGTCCGCCGGCGCGCGTACGTTGCCCATCAGCAGGTGCATGCCGATTTCCCGCGCCAGATCGCTGTCGATGCTTTGGCCGATCCAGCCGAGCAGCATGTCCAGCGTGGTCGTTGCGCCGGCGCAGGTCATGCGCTGACGCTCCAGCGTGTAGAGCTGCGGCTTGGCGTGAACGCGGGGATAGCTTTCCTGAAACCCTTGCAGGTTGTCCCAATGCACGGCCGCTTCATAACCGTCGAGCACACCGGCCGCTGCGAGCAATTCGGTGCCGGTTTCGACGCCCATCAGCACCGCGCCGAACAGTGCCTGTTTGCGCAGCCAGCTCTTGAGCGCCAGGTTGCGGCTGTGTTTGTGCACATCGAAACTGGCGATCACCAGGCACACATCGAAACCCTGGTCGGCGCGCAGCCCGTCGTTGGCCACGGTGCTCAGGCCATTGCTGGCCTGAACCGGTTCGCCGTCCAGCGACAACAGCGACCACTCGAACAATTGGCGTTGGGTCAGCCAATTGGCGATGGCCAGCGGTTCCAGCACGGCGGCCAGGCCGAAGTTGGAAAACGACGGCAACAGCAGCACCGCCACCCGCAGCGGCGCAACATCGCCACGCTGCCAGGTGAAACGGGTGTCTGCATTATTGGACGATTGATGACTCATCAGTGATCTCTACCGTTGCCGTGTCTGCCACTGCGGATGAATCCATACCGGCGCCTCGGCAGCCGTCATAGGCGTCAATCCGCGAATCATGTCACTGGCCTTTTCCGCGATCATCACCGTTGGCGCGTTGGTGTTGCCGCTGACAATCACCGGCATGATCGAAGCGTCCACCACCCGCAAGCCGTCGAGGCCATGCACCCGCAACTGCGGATCGACCACCGCTTCCGCGTCGCCCGCCGGCCCCATCTTGCAGGTGCCGCTGGCATGGTAGCCGGTTTCCGTGACCTGCCTGGCCCAGGCATCCAGCGCTTCGTCGCTCTGTGCGGCAGGGCCGGGGACCAATTCTTCACCTTTGAACGCGGCCATGGCGTGTTGATTGATGATTTCGCGCACCAGCCGCGCACCCGCGCGCATGTCAGCTCGATCCTGCTCGGTTTTCAGGTAATTGAACAGGATGCGTGGCGGCTGTCGAGGGTCGGCACTGTTCAGGGTAACGCTGCCCAGGCTGGTGGGGCGCATCAGGTCGATGTGGACCTGGAACGCATGGCCCGGCACCAGGTCGACGCTGCCGGGTTGCACCGCCAGCGGCATGAAAGTCAGCTGCAAGTCGGGATGCTCGACCCCGGCCCGGGAACGGATGAACGCCCCGGCTTCGAAATGATTGCTCGCCGCCAAGCCATCATGGGTGGCGAACCACCGCGCACCGATCCACCATTTACCCGGCGCGGTGGTCCAGGGATACAACGACACCGGTTGCTTGCACAGGTACTGCACGACGGTGTCCGGATGATCGTTGAGCCGCCGCCCGACACCGGGCAGGTCAAGTTTTACGTTAATCCCCACGTCACGCAATTCAGCCGCCGGTCCGATGCCCGAGAGCAATAACAGCTGCGGCGAATTGATCGCCCCGGCGGTCAGCAATACTTCGCGCCGGGCGTGTACTTGAAGGATTTCACCGCTCTGTTCGTACTCGATCCCGATGGCGCGTTTCCCATCAAACAGAATGCGCAACGCCAGTGCATCGGTGGCCACCCGCACATTGCCACGCGCCAGTGCTTCGCTCAGATAACCGCGCGACGTACTCCAGCGACGGCCGTTGCGGGTAGTGCGATCCACCGGCCCGAACGCCTCCTGACGATAGCCATTCAAGTCATCGCTCAAGCCATACCCGGCCTCGGTGCCCGCCGCCAGGAATGCCGCACACAGCGGCGTTTGCGTATCGCCGGGCGTGACGTGCAGATGCCCGGTCGCGCCTCGATAGTCGTCGGCGCCATCGGCATGGGTTTGCGCTCGTTTGAAGTACGGCAACACGTCCTGATAACCCCAGCCGTCGCAGCCTTGCTCGGCCCAGCCGTCGTAATCCCGGGCATGGCCACGGATGTAAACCATGCCATTGATCGACGACGAACCGCCCAGCGTCCGGCCTCGCGGAGTGCCGATCCGGCGTCCGTCCAGATACGGTTCCGGCTCGGAGCTGTAGCTCCAGTTGTAGCGCGTCCCGCCGACGACGATGCCCACGGCGGACGGCATGTCGATGGTCCAGCTCTTGTCTGCCGGGCCGGCTTCCAGCAGCAGGATCTGCACCGCCGGGTCTTCGCCCAAACGGTTGGCCAGCACGCAGCCTGCTGACCCTGCGCCCACAATCAGGTAATCAAACTCATGGTCGGTCATGGTTCGCTGTGCTCCATCAATGAAAGGTCGGTACAAAACCTGTGGGAGCGGGCTTGCTCGCGAAGGGGCCATAACATCCAACATCTATGTTGGCTGACACATCGCTTTCGCGAGCAAGCCCGCTCCCACATTTGACCGTGTTGAACTGACGGTCTCAGGCTGCCGACGGCCCGTGAATTCCGTTGAACACCAACCGATGGAAGTGATGCACCAAGTGCTCGCTTTCGTTGCTGCGCTGGGCGTCGATCATGTAGCGGCCCTGGTCGTAGCCGAGGGAATGCAGGCCTTTCTGCACCGAGATGTTCAGCGCGATGTCTTCCGGCCCCAGATCCTCATTCATCCACTTCATGCAGGACGCGGTGACCGCCGCCGTTTCGCTGTTGGTGGAGTAATACCCAAAGCGCAGCAGCGAGCGTTCGGCGTCCAGCGGAATCATGATGAACGAGCCGAGAAACTCCGAGAACGGGAAGGTATAGAAGGTGTTGTTCGGCCACATGCCGATGTTGAAAAAGCATTCGTCCGGGTTCACCTCGCTTTTCAGCGGCACACCGTAGGCTTCGGTTGCCGTGAGGTTGGCCGGGGCGACGTAGGTCCACCAGTTGTCGCGTTTGGTCAACTGATAGCCCTTGAAGTCGATCAGTTTGGCCAGGTCGATATGGCACGGCCCGGACAACTTGAAGTGATAGCCCTCGATGGAATTGTCCATGATCACCTTCCAGTTGGCCGGCACGATCACGTCCTGCTCCTCGATCAGGTGCATGTTCTCCAGATCCGGAAACACCCGGCGCATCTCCTCATCGGCACCGGGGAACAAGTCCCGCAACGACGGCGCTGCCGGGTCGAGGTTGAAGTAGATGAAACCGCCCAGTTCCTCCGTGCGAATTTGCGGAATGTTGAACTGCTGCAACTCGAAGTTCTTCATCTTCTCGCAACGGGGTGCGCTGCGCAGGCTGCCGTCCATTTCGTAGCACCACGAGTGATAGGCGCAGCGGACCACGCCGCCCGTGGTGCCGCGACGCGCTTCGAGCAAGCGATTGCCGCGATGCTGGCAAACGTTGTGGAACGCATGGATCTGGCCCTGACGATTTTTCGCCACCACCACGCTCTGGTCGAACAGATCCGTCACCACATACTGCCCCGGCTCGGCGAACTCGCTGACGTGCCCGGCCACATGCCAGGCATGCATGAAAATATTGTCGCGCTCAGCCTTGAACAGCGTCTCGTCAAAAAAATAACGCGAGGGCAGGGTGAAGGCTTCTTCCGGATCCTGATGGTCCCAACCCTCTACGGGGCTTTGCTGTTTGCGGGTTTGGAAGTTTTGCATGGGGCGATCTCCACAGTGACTGGCCGCACGGCACGACGACGTGTTCTGGGCGTTAATCTAGGGCGCGGGGAAGGGACTGGATTGATGGATTGCGACCAGTTGCGTGAGCAAATCATCAACCCCGTGGGCGCGTGATGATCACCACCTAATCCACACACCCATTCGGGGTATGGCGCCACTCGCCAAACCACCCAATAGTAGGCTTGTCCGCTCATCCAGAGCCGAACTCGCTTGATAAGGTGAATTTGCTATGCGCAAGGCCCTCACGGTGATTTCCAGCTTGTTTTTCGTGCCCTTTCTAACCCATGCCCAGGCCGCCGAGGTGGACGACAGCCATACGCTGCGGCTCTATAACTGGGCGGATTACATCGGTGAAAAAACCCTGGCTGATTTTGAAAAAGCCACGGGTATCAAAGTCATCTACGACACCTTCGATGCCTATGAAACTGTCCAGGCCAAGTTGCTCACCGGGCACTCCGGTTATGACCTGGTGGTACTGAACGCCTCCCTCGCTCCGCCGTTGATCAAAGCCAAAGTGTTCCAGCCCCTGGATAAAAAGTTGCTGCCGCGCTGGACCAACCTCGACCCTAAAGTCCTGCAGGACATGCAAGGCTTCGATGCCGGTACCCTGTACTCCGCGCCTTATACCTGGGGCAGTAACGGCATCACGTACAACGTCGACAAGATCAAGGAGCGCATGCCGGATGCGCCGATCGGCTCATTGGCGATGATCTTCGATCCGAAAATCGTTTCGCGCTTCGCCGACTGCGGCGTGACCTTGGTCGATGCACCCACGGAAGTTATCCCGCTGGCGCTGAATTACCTTGGTCGAGACCCGAGAAGTGCCGCGCCGGCAGACTTGAAAGCTGCGCAAGAGTTGCTGTTGTCCGTGCGGCCTTACATCCGCAAATTCGATTCGGTCAACTACCTGACCAGCCTGCCCAATGGCGATGTGTGCATGGCCATGACCTGGTCCGGCGATTATGCGACGGCCATGGCCCGTGCCGAAGAAGCCAAGCTGAACATCAAGCTGTCCTATTTCATTCCTTCGGAAGGCTCGTTGATCTGGTTTGACAATATGTACATTCCAGCCGATGCCCCGCATGTCGCCAACGCACACAAGTTTCTCGATTACCTGATGCAGCCGCAGGTGATGGCCGATGTGACGGATTACATCCACTACGCCAACAGTAACGCGGCCGCGACGCCGTTGCTGAGTGCCGATGTGCGCAACAACCCCGCCATTTATCCCGATGAAGAAACCCGCCAGCGCCTGTTTCCGCAAAAGACCCAGGACGCGAAAGACATGCGCGCCATGACCCGTGTCTGGAGCACGGTGAAAAGCGGGATCTGATCATTCAACTATTCGGTTCGAGGTTTTCATATGGCTACGCCCACCAGAAAAGTAGTGTCCGCCGTTGATGAGTCGCACTTGGTCAAAGCCGATAAGGCTCACTACATGCACGGCTATCACATGTTCGACGAGCATGCCGAACAGGGTTCGTTGAACATTGTGGCCGGTGACGGCGCCTATATCTACGACACCCAGGGCAACCGTTTCCTGGACGCCGTCGGTGGCATGTGGTGCACGAACATTGGTCTGGGCCGTGAAGAGATGGCGTTGGCGATTGCCGATCAGGTGCGGCGACTGGCGTATTCGAACCCGTTCTCCGACATGTCCAACAACGTCGCCATCCAACTGTGCGAGAAGCTCGCCAGCCTGGCGCCAGGAGATCTCGATCATGTGTTCCTGACCACGGGCGGCTCCACCGCCGTGGACACGGCGTACCGGTTGATTCAGTACTACCAGAACTGCCGCGGCAAACCGGACAAGAAGCACGTCATCGCGCGCTTCAATGCCTATCACGGCTCGACCACGCTGACGATGTCGATAGGTAACAAGGCGGCCGACCGTGTGCCGGAGTTCGATTATGCCAACGACCTCATTCACCACGTGTCCAACCCGAACCCTTACCGCGCGCCGGCCGGCATGGACGAAACGCAGTTCCTCGAGTTTCTGGTGCAGGAGTTTGAGGACAAGATCCTGGCCATCGGCGCGGACAAGGTCGCGGGCTTTTTTGCCGAGCCGGTCATGGGCTCCGGCGGCGTGATCATTCCGCCCAAGGGCTACCTGAAACGCATGTGGGAAGTCTGCCAGCGCTACGACATTCTGTTCGTCGCCGATGAAGTGGTGACGTCCTTCGGCCGGCTGGGCAAGTTTTTCGCGTCCTATGAGGTGTTCGACGTGCAGCCCGACATCATCACCACGGCCAAAGGGCTGACGTCTGCTTATCTGCCGCTGGGGGCCTGTATCTTTTCCGACCGAATCTGGAAAGTGATCGCCGAGCCGGGCAAGGGCCGCTGCTTTACCCACGGTTTCACCTACAGCGGTCATCCGGTGTGCTGCACCGCGGCGCTGAAGAACATCGAAATCATCGAGCGGGAAAACCTGCTGGCGCATGTCGATGGGGTGGGCGCTTATCTGGAAGAACGCTTGGCGACGCTCAGTGATTTGCCGCTGGTGGGCGATGTACGCTGCCTGAAATTCATGGCGTGCGTGGAGTTCGTGGCCGACAAGCGCACCAAGGCGCTGTTTGCCGACGAGATCAACATTGGCGAGCGGATTCATTCGCGGGCGCAGGCCCGAGGGTTGCTGGTGCGGCCGATCATGCACCTTAACGTGATGTCGCCGCCGCTGATCCTGACGTGCGCCCAGGTGGATGAAATCGTCGAGACCTTGCGGGTGTGCATTCTTGAGGTGGCGGCCGAGCTTGAACAGAGCGGCCAGTACTTCGGCCAATGAGTTCGATCAGCGGGCGCTTACGAGGTCTCGGTTCTCCCGCTAGACTGCGGGGCATGAGCAAACCCAACGACGACACCTTGATCGCCTTGCCCTTCGGCGCCTTGCACAAATGGCATGGTGATCTGCGCGAGGCATTCGCCCACATCGATGAACCCGACGCGCTGCGCTATCTGGCGTCGGCGTTCGGGCATCTGGTGTCGATCGAATCGGTGATGATCAGCCTGGAGCACAAGGACCGTGCGCCACAGTTGCTGTATCAGCAAGGCATCGCGGAGCAGTATCGGGTGTCGTTGCTCGAACGCTATTTTTCCGGGGGCTACCTGCTCGACCCGTTTTGCCTGGCGGTGGAGCAGGGATTGGCGGAAGGCTTTTATCACCTGGAGGAAATTGCCCCGGACAACTTCTTCGACAGTGAGTACTACAAGACTTACTACTTGAAGGCGGGCAGTTCGGAGGACAGTTTTTACCTGGTGAATACCGGCAATGACACGCAGATTTCCGTGAGCCTCTTTCAAGGCTTCGGCGGTGAGAGCCTGCGGGTCGAACAACTGAACCTGTTGCGGGCCGTTGAACCGCTGGTGCGCGAGTTCATTGCCGAATTCGGCCAGCGTGGCCTGCAGCATCGTTCGGAGATCCAGAGCGATCACGACGCGAGCGGGCGTGACGATCTCAAGCAACGAGTGCAATCGGCTTTCGAGCATTTTGGCAGCGACTTGCTGACCGAACGCGAGCGGGAAGTGGCGCACATGGTGCTGCGCGGGCACTCGGTGAAATCCACAGCCAGCCAGCTGAACATCTCGCCGGAGACGGTGCGCATGCACCGCAAGAACCTGTATTTGAAACTGAACGTCGGTTCGCAGGCGGAGTTGTTTGCTTTGTTTATCGAGTGGTTGCGCAGGCATTGAATCAATGTCAAAAGATCGCAGCCTGCGGCAGCTCAGTAGAGATTGCGGGGATTAGAAGGTCATCAAGTTGTTACCGGTCAGTCAAGCGAACGGATACCCCCTGTAGGAGCGAGCTTGCTCGCGATGGAAGTTAACGATTACGCGTGTTTTCTGGATAAACGCGTCGTCCTCAGGTCCATCGCGAGCAAGCTCGCTCCTACAGTGTGGGAACGATCAGCCGCTTTGCGTTAGTCCTCGCGCTTCACCACCAGGGTCAGAATATCGTAGCTGGCGACCAGCTCGCCCAGCTGGTTAGTGACTTCCACGTCCCACGCCACCACGCCTTGCGGAATCCCTTGCGGGCTCTTTTTGCCCTGGTCGATTTTGCGTTTGCAGGTCAGGCGTGCCTGGATGGTGTCGCCGATGCCCACCGGGTTGATGAAGCGCAAGGTGTCGAGGCCGTAGTTGGCCAGGACCGGGCCGGGCGCCGGGGACACGAACAGCCCGGCTGCGGCCGAGAGCACGAAGTAGCCGTGGGCGATGCGTTTGCCGAATTGCGATTCCTTGGCGGCGATGTCGTCGAAGTGCATGTAGAAGTGGTCGCCGGACAGGCAACCGAAGTTCACCAGGTCGGCCTCGGTCACGGTGCGGCGGTGGGTGAGCAGCGATTCGCCGATCTGCAAATCCTGGAAGAAGCGGCGGAACGGGTGCACTTCGGTTTCGATGACTTTGGCGCCGCGCACGTGTTCACCGGTGACGGCGGCGAGCATGGTCGGCGAGCCTTGCACCGCGGCGCGTTGCAGGTAGTGTTTCACCGCGCGCAAGCCGCCGAGTTCTTCACCGCCGCCGGCACGGCCCGGGCCGCCGTGCTTGAGTTGTGGCAGGGGCGAGCCGTGGCCGGTGGATTCGGCGGCGGATTCGCGATCCAGTACCAGCAAGCGACCGTGCCAGGCCGCGGCGACCGGGATGGCCTTGGCGGCGATTTGTGGGTCTTTGGTGATCAGACTGGCCACCAGGCTGCCCTTGCCGCGAGCGGCCAGAACCAGTGCTTCGTCCAGGTCGTCGTAAGCCATCAAGGTGCTGACCGGACCAAACGCTTCGATGTCGTGCGCGCCACCTTCGGCGTGTGGGTCGCGAGCCTGCAACAGAGTCGGCGCGAAGAACGCACCCTGGCTGACGTTTTCACCGCGCGGTTCGAAACCGTCGCGGGCGCCGAACAACAGATCGCTGCTCTGCAACAGGCTTTCCAGGCGCTCGGCGACGTCTGTTTGTTGATCGTGGGAGGCCAATGGGCCCATGCGCACGCCTTCCACCGATGGGTCGCCGACCACGACTTTTTTCAGGCGATCGCGCAAGCGAGTGGCGACTGCATCAATGTATTTGGCCGGGACAATCGCGCGGCGGATGGCGGTGCATTTCTGCCCGGCCTTGGTGGTCATCTCGCGGGCGACTTCCTTGATGAACAGCTCAAACTCTTCGTCGTCCGGGGTCACGTCCGGGGCGAGGATTGCGCAGTTCAGCGAGTCGGCTTCAGCGTTGAACGGCACCGAATTGCGGATCAGGTTCGGGTTGACGCGCAGCTTGGCGGCGGTGTCGGCGGAACCGGTGAAGGTCACTACGTCCTGGCCTTGCAGGCGATCGAGCAAATCACCGGTGCTGCCGATGATCAATTGCAGGCTGCCCGCCGGGAGCAAACCGGATTCGTCCATCAGTCGCACCACGGCTTCGGTCAGGTAGCTGGTGGCGCTGGCCGGTTTGACGATGCACGGCATGCCGGCGAGAAAGCTCGGGGCGAATTTTTCCAGCATGCCCCAGATCGGGAAGTTGAACGCGTTGATGTGCACCGCCAGACCGCCGCGTGGCACCAGAATGTGGGTGCCGGCGAAGGTGCCGAGTTTGCTCAATTGCATCGCCGGGCCTTCGTGGACGATGTTGCCCGAGGGCAATTCCCGCGAGCCAAGGCTGGCGTAGGTGAACAACGTGCTGTTGCCGCCCTCGATGTCGATCCAGCTGTCAGCGCGGGTGGCGCCGCTGTGGTGGGAGATCGCGTACAGCTGTTCTTTGCGTTCGCTCAGGTACAAGGCCAGGGCCTTGAGACGCTGGGCCCGTTGCTGGAAGTCCAGCGCCATCAGCCCGCTGACGCCTTGGCGGCGACCGTGCTCGATGGCTTCGGCGAAGTCCGGGCGTTCTTCGTGGGTACGCGCAATCTCATGGCCGTCGATGGCGCTGCGCAGCACCTGGGCACCGTGTTGACCGATCCAGCGACCGGCGATGAAACTTTGCAGGGTAGGGGCGTGAGGCATCACGATTGCTCCTGGTTGTGAAAGGTTTTGGCGCGACCGTGACCGCGCCATGCAGGATTACCAAAGTGCCAGGGTGTAACCGACTATCAGCCGGTTCTCGTCGAGGTCGGTGGTCAAGCCATTGCCGGAACGGAAGGTCACGTTGCGCCAGCGCAGGCTGACGTCCTTGAACACGCCGCTCTGGATCACGTAACTGATGTCGGTGTCGCGTTCCCGCTCGCGGCCGTTGTCGACGCTGCCGGCCTTGACGTGGTTGCCGTCGGTGTAACGGGTCATGAAGGTCAGGCCGGGAATGCCTTGCGCCGCGAAGTCATAGTCGTAACGCAGCTGCCAGGAGTCCTCGTCGGCGCGGGTGTAGGTGTTGAAGGTCACCAGGTTGACCACGTACGGATCGCCGCCGTTGAGGAACGGAAAGGCGCTGTCGCCGGACAACTGCTGGTACGTGGCACTGACCTTGTGGGCACCGTGGGACACGCTGAACAGGCTGTTGAAGTTGCGGTTGTCGATGCGCCCGGCACGCTCGGTGCCATCGCCGCGACTGTCGAAATAGCGAATGTCGCTGCGCAGGTTGAACCCGTTGCCCAGCGGCTGGGTATGCACCAGCCCGACGAACTGCTGGCGATAGATCTGATCGAGCTTGCCGTAGTAGTAGCTCAGGTTCAGTTGCGGACTGAAGGCGTAGCTGCCGCCGGCGAAGTCGAAGTGATCGCTGCTGGCGGCGCCGAAACCAATGTCATCGTTGCTGGAGGAGTCCCGCAGGTTGGCCTTGGTCAGGCGCCCGGCGTTGACCGTCAGGCCGCTGATTTCCTGGCTGGTGAGCAAGCCGCCCTCAAAAGTCGACCCCAGCAGGCGGGTGTCGTTGTAGGTCGCTACCGGTAGCAACGGTTGCAGGGTGCCGAGTTTTAATACGCTTTTGGACACCCGCAGCTTGCCGGTCAGCCCCAATTCGCTGAACTCGTCCGCCGGCTCATGGCTGTTCGGGCCAAACGGCAGCAGCCCGGTGCCACGGCGATCCGCGCTGGAATCGAGTTTCAATCCCAGCTCGCCCAGCGCGTCCAGACCGAAGCCGAAGGTGCCATCGGTGAACCCCGACTCGATGCGCGCGGTAAAGCCCTGCGCCCATTCCTCGGCCTTGGATTGCGGCGCGTTGTCCTGGCGGAAATCGCGATTGATGTAGTGGTTGCGCATTTCAATACGGGCCTTGCTGTCGTCGATGAAGTCGGCCATGGCGCAGGGTGCGACCATGGGCAGACTCAATGCGGCGGCTAACGAAAACAGTGATTCGTAAGGGGCGGTACGTGCGGGCTTCATTGTTTTTATTCCCTGCCTTGATCGTCGTTGTTTAGTGCTTGCTGGCGCCGGAGGCACCGATGCCGGTCATCGAACGGATGAACTGCGCCAGATAACGGCCACGCTCAAGGGCTGCACGGGGCGAGGTGTCGGTGACGGAAAACACCCAGGCGCTGAAGAACGCCAGGCTCATGGAGAACAGCGCCGGGTTGGAGTAGGGAAACAGGGCTTTGTCGTGATGCAGCACGTTGACCCACACCGCCGGGCTCAGCACCAGCAGGACAATCGCCGAAACCAGACCCGCCAGACTGCCGGTCACTGCGCCGCGAGTGGTCAGGCCTTTCCAGTACATCGAGAGGAACAGCACCGGGAAATTCACCGAAGCGGCGATGGCCAGGACCAGCCCGGAGAGGAAGGCGATGTTCTGCGATTCGAACAACAGGCCGAGGATGATCGCCAGCACGCCGATGCACAGCGTGGCAATCCGCGAGACGCGTATTTCCTGCTGCTCGGAGGCCTGGCCCTTGCGCATCACGCAGGCATACAAATCGTGGGACACCGCCGAAGCGCCGGACAACGCCAGCCCGGCCACCACCGCCAGAATGGTCGCGAAGGCCACTGCCGAGATAAAGCCGAGGAACAGGTTGCCGCCGACGGCTTGCGCCAGGTGCACGGCGATCATGTTGCCGCCGCCGATGATCGCGCCGCTGGCATCGCGGAACGCGGGATCGGTGCCGACCATGACGATGGCGCCGAAGCCGACGATGATCAGCAGCAAGTAGAAGTAGCCGATGAAACCGGTGGCGTAGAACACGCTTTTCCGCGCTTCCTTGGCATCGCTGACCGTGAAGAAACGCATCAGGATATGCGGCAGGCCGGCCGTGCCGAACATCATGCCCAGCCCCAAAGAAATCGCATCGATCGGGTTCGACAGCAAACCACCGGGCGCCATGATCGCGTTGCCCTTGGCGTGCACGGCGGTGGCGCCGGCGAACATCGCTTCGGTGCTGAAGCCGAAATGCTTGAGCACCATGAACGCCATGAAGGTGGTACCGAACAGCAGCATCACGGCTTTGATGATCTGTACCCAGGTGGTTGCAAGCATGCCGCCGAAGGTCACGTAGAACACCATCAACACGCCGACCAGCATCACCGCGTAGAGGTAATCGATGCCGAACAGCAACTCGATCAACTTGCCGGCGCCGACCATCTGCGCCACCAGGTACATCAACGCCACGGTCAGGGTGCCGAAGGCCGAGGTCAGGCGCACCGGGGTTTGTTCGAGGCGATAGGAGACCACGTCGGCGAAGGTGTATTTGCCGAGGTTGCGCAGGCGTTCGGCGATCAGGAACAGAATGATCGGCCAGCCTGCCAATACGCCCAGGGCGTAGAGCAAGCCGTCATAACCATTGAGGAACATCATCGCCGAGATGCCGAGGAAGGACGCTGCGGAGATCATGTCGCCGGCAATCGCCAGACCGTTCTGGAACCCGGTCATGCCACCGCCGGCGGTGTAGAAATCGCTGGCGGAACGGGTGCGCAACGCAGCCCAGCGCGTGACGCCGAGGGTGAACAGGACGAACACCAGGAACATGCCGATCGCGTTCCAGTTCAGCGGGCGAGATGCACCGTCGGCGGCGAGCGCAAAGTCGGCGACGAAGGCCAGAGGCAGCAGGAAATACCCAAGAAGCCGGCTCATCGGGCGCACTCCTGTTTCAGCTTTTCGTTGAGCGGGTCGATCACGTTGTTGGCGCGATAGACGTAGAAACCGGTCAGCGCGAACGCCAGCACCACGATCACCACACCGACCAGCATGCCCACGCTGGTCACGCCGCCACTCAGGGATTGGCCGAGGGTGCTGGGGGAGAACGCCACCAGCAGGACGAAACCGAAATAGATCACCAGCATGATCAGCGACAGCGACCAGTACAGGTTCTGTTTGCGGCGAACCAACTGGATGAAGTCGGGGTGCTGGCGGATGAGTTCTACGTCTTTGGGGGTCATGGCGCGCTCTCGTTTTGTTGTTTTTGTTGTGGGGTGAAGCAGGTTCTGGGTAATGCCCCGGCCCCTGTAGGAGCGAGGCTTGCCCGCGAAAGCGGAGTATCAGGCGACACCGAGGGTGAATCTGATGGCCTCTTCGCGGGCAAGCCTCGCTCCTACAGGGATTGGTTAGAGCTGGTCGAAATCCAGTACGACCTTGTCGCTGATCGGGAACGCCTGGCACGACAGCACATAGCCGGCGGCCACTTCGTAGTCTTCCAGGGCGTGGTTGCTGTCCATGTCCACTTCGCCTTCGATGACCTTGCATTTGCAGGTCGAGCACACGCCGGCCTTGCACGAGTAGGGCAGTTCGGCGCCTTGCGCATTGCCGGCATCGAGGATGCTCTGGGTGTTACGCGGCAGGTCGAAGGCCAGGGCGCGGCCGTCGCTGATCACGGTGATCTGGCTGACGGCGGCATCCACCTGGCGAGCGGCCTCACGGGCTTGGCGTTTTTGCGGGCTGCCGGCCGCAGCAAACAGTTCGAAGTGGATGCGCTCTGCCGGCATGCCTTTGGCTTTCAGGCTGTCGCAAACGGTTTCGGTCATCTCCTGCGGGCCGCAGATGAACGCGGCGTCAAGGGCTTTGACGTCGAGCCAGCGACTGAACAATTGTTCGCACTTCTCGGCGTTGATCCGCCCGTTGTACAGGTCGACATCCTGCTGCTCGCGGCTGAACACGAAGATCAGGTTCAAGCGCTGCAAGTAGCGGTTTTTCAAGTCTTCGAGTTGTTCGCGGAACAACGCGCCGGAGCTTGAGCGGTTGCCATACAGCAGCGTGACGCGGCTGTGCGGTTCGGTTTGCAGGGTGGTCTTGATGATCGACAGGATCGGCGTGATGCCGCTGCCCGCTGCGACCGCCAGGTAGTTGCCATGGCGAGTCGGGTCGAGTTCGACATGAAAATGCCCGGCCGGCGGCATCACTTCCAGGCTGTGCCCGGCCTTCAGCTGTTCGTTGGCAAACGCGGAAAAACGCCCGCCGACCACGCGCTTGATGGCGATGCGCAGTTCACCGTCATTGACCCCGGTGCAGATCGAATACGAGCGGCGCACTTCTTCGCCGTCCATCTGCGTGCGCATCACCAGGTGCTGGCCCTGGGTGAAGTGAAAACTGTCTTGCAGGTGCTGCGGAATCTCGAAGGCGATGGACACCGCGTCACGGGTCTCGGGGCGCACGTCCTTGATGGTCAGGCTGTGAAATTTACTCATTTTTATTCTCCAGCTGGGACGGCCGATCGCCGCTCAGATGCACTTGAAATAGTCGAACGGTTCCCGGCAATCGACGCAGCGGTACAACGCCTTGCAGGCGGTGGAGCCGAACTCGCTGAGCACTTCGGTGTGCGTGCTGCCGCATTGCGGGCAGGCGATCACCGGGCTTTCGCCGAGCAGGCTGCGTTTGCTGGTGCTGCCGTCGGGCGGTGCGATACCATAGGCGCGCAGGCGTTCGCGGCCCCTGTCGGTGATCCAGTCGGTGGTCCAGGCTGGGGTCAATTTGCGCTCCAGTTGCGGCGCCCTGAACCCGGCGAGTTCCAGCGCGTCGCGGATATCGCTTTCGATCACTTCGGTGGCGGGGCAACCGGAGTAGGTCGGCGTGACCACCACGTGCAAGTGCCCGGCCTGCCAGTCGAGATCGCGAACGATGCCGAGGTCGACCACGCTGACCACCGGCACTTCCGGGTCCATGACCTGCGCCAGGGTCGCCCACGCGGCGGCCAGGTCGGTCGGTTGTGCCGGCCGTGCGCCCTGGTCGCTGGCGATCAACTCACCAGGTTGCATCGGGGTACGCTCGGGGCAGGAATTGCATCTCGGCCAGCAAAATACCCAAGTGTTCGGTGTGCAGGCCCTTGCGTGCATTCAGGTAGAAATAGCTTGGCGCGGCGGGCACGGGTAGCGTTGCGCTGGCGAAAATATCGCTGACCTTGGCTTGCCAGGCTGCGGCGACTTGCGCGGTATCCGGGGTGATGCCGGCCTCGCACAGGCGTTGTTCGCTGTCGTCGGCGCTGGTCAGTTCGACGGTGAAACGCCAGACCTCGGGGATGGCCGCGAGCATGCGTTTGTGGCTTTCCTCGGTGCCGTCACCCAGGCGCTCGACCCACTCACCGGAGCGGCGCAGGTGATAGGTGACTTCCTTTACTGCCTTGGCGGCAATCCCGGCAATGCGTTCATCGCTGGACTGGCTCAGGCCGCTGAGCACTTGCAGGTGCCAGGCGTCGTAGAGGAATTGCTTGAGAAGGGTCACCGCGTAATCGCCGTTGGGTTGTTCTACCAGCAGCAAGTTGCGATAGGCGCGCTCATCGCGGCGGAACGCCAGGTGATCAGCGTCGCGACCGTCGTCCAGCAGTTCAGCGGCGTAGTCCAGCCAGTTGCGCGCCTGGCCGACGAGGTCGAGGCCGACGTTCATCAGCGCCAGTTCTTCTTCCAGCGCCGGGGCCTTGCCGCACCATTGGCACAGGCGCTGGCCCTGGATCAGGGCGCTGTCGCCGAGGCGCAGCAGGTATTCGATCAGATCAGTCTTAGTGTTCATGGTCGACCTCACATGTGCCCGACTTCGGCCGGCAGTTCGTAGAAGCTGGCGTGGCGATAAACCTTGTCGTCCGCCGGGTCGAACAGCGGGTCTTTTTCATCCGGGGAGGAGGCAGTGATCAGAGCCGAAGGCACCACCCACAGGCTCACGCCTTCGCTGCGGCGGGTGTACAACTCGCGCGCGTTCTCGATGGCCATGGTGGTGTCGGCGGCATGCACGCTGCCGACATGCTTGTGGTTGAGGCCGTGCTTGCTGCGCACGAAGACTTCAAAAAGGGTCCATTCAGACATTGCAGTGACTCCACATCAGGTGGCCGATCAGGCGGCGTTCTTGTTCTGTTTTTTACGCGCGTGGGCGACCGCGGCTTCGCGGACCCAGGCACCGTCTTCAATGGCTTTGCGGCGGGTGGCCACACGTTCCTGGTTGCACGGACCGTTGCCCTTGAGCACTTCGTAGAATTCGCTCCACTGGATTTCGCCGAAGTCGTAGTGACCGCGTTCGGCGTTCCACTTCAGGTCCGGGTCGGGGCAGGTGCAGCCCAGCAACTCCAGTTGCGGGATGGTCTGGTCGATGAAGCGCTGGCGCAGTTCGTCATTGCTCTGGCGCTTGATTTTCCAGGCCATGGATTGGGCGCTGTTCGGCGAGTGTTCATCGCTCGGGCCGAACATCATCAGCGACGGCCACCACAGGCGGTTGATCGCGTCCTGGACCATGTCTTTTTGCGCCTGATTGCCGTGACGCATCATGGTCAGGAGGATTTCGTAGCCCTGGCGCTGGTGGAAACTTTCTTCCTTGCAGATCCGCACCATGGCCCGGGAGTAGGGGCCATAAGACGTGCGCTGCAGCACCACCTGATTGACGATCGCCGCACCGTCCACCAGCCAGCCCACCGCGCCCATGTCGGCCCAGTTCAACGTCGGGTAATTGAAAATGCTCGAGTACTTGGCCTTGCCGCTGTGCAGCTTGGCGATTTCTTCGTCGCGGTCGGCACCGAGGGTTTCCATGGCGCTGTACAGGTACAGGCCGTGGCCGGCTTCGTCCTGAATCTTCGCCATCAATTGCAGTTTGCGTTTGAGCGACGGCGCACGGGTGACCCAGTTGCCTTCGGGCAGCATGCCGACGATTTCCGAGTGGGCGTGCTGGGAGATCTGCCGGATCAGGGTTTGGCGATAGGCATCAGGCATCCAGTTTTTGGCTTCGATCTTGATTTCTGAATCGATTTTTTCCTGGAAGGCGCGTTCCTGCTCGGACATCTCCGAGAGGTCTTTGATGCGCTTTACGCCGGTTTCTACGAGCTGTGCGTACATGGGGGTCTCCCGCCTTGAATCTTGTCGAGGGCATGGAGAACTTTATAAGCGATACAGAATTTAATATCAAACACAAAATGACGTGTCGTATTTGTTTTTTGTATCGCTTTGGATGGAAGGCAGTGTCTGGAGGAGGTAGATCGGTGTGTGTATCCGTTTCTACACAGCGATGTATCCCATTCCCTGTGGGAGCCAGCCTGCTGGCGAAAAATGCCCGGATACCGCGATCATTCAGGCAGGGCACGTCATCGTTGACGTCCATCGCCAGCAGGCTGGCTCCCACAGGGATCGGGTTCGGCTTGAAAATCGGTAAGTCCAGGCAAAAAAAAGCCCCGCAAAAGCGGGGCCACAAGGGGTGCAGCAGTCATGCTTTAGGGCGTTTATCCAATACGTGGCAAGCCTTGCCTTCCGAGCGTTTGATCGAATGGAACGGCTGCAAGACGATCCGCGAGCTGATCCCGATGTACGTCTTGATGTGTTTGCTCAATTCCCCACAAACAGCCTTCTGCTGTTCATCGTTCAGGTGCTGGTGCTCAGCCTTCAACTCCACATGCACATCCACACTGTCCAGGTTCCCATTGCGATACAGATGAATCTCATAACACTCTGAAAGCTGTTTGATTTTTAGCACCTGCTCCTCAATCTGCGTCGGAAACACATTGACCCCGCGAATGATCAGCATGTCATCGCTGCGCCCGGTGATCTTGTCGATCCGCCGCATCGGCCGCGCAGTCCCCGGCAGCAACCGCGTCAGGTCACGGGTGCGATAGCGAATCATCGGCAACGCTTCTTTGCTCAGTGAGGTGAACACCAGTTCACCCATCTGCCCGTCCGGCAGCACTTCGCCGGTGACCGGGTCAATGATTTCCGGATAGAAGTGATCTTCCCAAATCGTCGGCCCGTCCTTGGTTTCCGCGCATTCCATGGCGACACCCGGCCCCATGATTTCCGAGAGGCCATAGATGTCCAGCGCAGTAATGCCCAAACGATTCTCGATGGCGCTGCGCAGTTCAGCGGTCCACGGCTCGGCGCCAAAGATGCCCAAACGCAGGGCCAGCTTGTGTGGATCAATGCCCTGGCGCTCGATTTCATCGGCGATGTTGAGCATGTACGACGGCGTGACCATGATGATGTCCGGCTGGAAATCCCGGATCAGCTGAACTTGTTTTTCAGTCTGGCCGCCAGACATCGGAATCACCGTGCACCCCAGGCGTTCGGCACCGTAGTGCGCGCCGAGTCCACCGGTGAACAGGCCGTAGCCATAGGAAATATGCACCTTGTCGCCACGCCGCCCGCCCGCCGCGCGGATCGAACGCGCGACCACGTTGGCCCAGGTGTCGATGTCGTTCTGGGTATAGCCGACGACGGTCGGTTTGCCGGTGGTGCCGCTGGACGCGTGCAGGCGCACCACGTCATGCATCGGCACGGCAAACATGCCGTAAGGGTAGTTGTCGCGCAGGTCGGATTTGGTGGTGAAGGGAAACTTCGCCAGGTCTTCCAGGCACTTGATGTCATCCGGGTGCACGCCCAGCGCATCGAAGCGTTGACGGTACAGCGGCACGTTGTTGTAGGCGTGGTTCAGGCTCCAGCGCAGGCGTTCCAGCTGGTGCTGACGGAGTTCGTCGATGCTGGCGGTTTCCAGCGGGTCCAGCACGGGATCAAGCACGGCGTTGGCAATTGGCATGTTCATAACTTCACTCGAATTATTTTTGTGTTCCAGCCCTTTTGCACAAGGGCTTTGAGTGCATGCCCCAAGGATACCTCTCGGCTCCTCGGGAATCGCGGTTCTTTAGTCGCAAAGGCGCTCGATGATCAGCGCGATGCCCTGGCCGACGCCGATGCACATGGTGCACAAGGCGTAGCGACCCTGACGTTCTTCCAGTTCATGCAGGGCGGTGGTCACCAGCCGTGCGCCGCTCATGCCCAGCGGGTGACCGAGGGCAATCGCGCCGCCGTTGGGGTTGACCCGCGCATCGGTGTCGCTCAAGCCGAGTTCGCGCAACACCGCCAAACCTTGCGCGGCAAAGGCTTCGTTGAGTTCGATCACGTCCATGTCGGCCAGGCTCAGGTTGGCCAACTCCAGCACCTTGCGCGTCGCCGGCACCGGGCCGATGCCCATGATCCGTGGTTCGACGCCTGCGGTCGCCATGGCGACGACCCGGCCACGGGCCTTCAGGCCATAGCGTTTGGCGACTTCCGGGCTCGCCAGCAGCAGCGCGCAAGCGCCGTCATTGACCCCGGACGCATTGCCGGCGGTGATGCTGCCGCCTTCGCGAAACGGCGTGCCGAGCTTTTGCAATTGCTCCAGCGTGGTGTCGCCGCGTGGGTGCTCGTCTTGCTCGACGACTTTGGCCGGGCCTTTGCGCTGGGGAATTTCCACCGCGACGATTTCCTTGGCCAACCGCCCGCTGGCCTGGGCCGCACCGGCGCGTTGCTGACTGCGCAGGGCAAAGGCGTCCTGGTCGGCGCGGGAGATGTTGAACTGCTCGGCGACGTTCTCGGCAGTCTCCGGCATCGAGTCAATGCCGTAGGCTTTTTTCATCAGCGGATTGACAAAGCGCCAGCCGATCGTGGTGTCGTAGAGCTGCGCGTCGCGGGAAAACGCTTGCTCGGCCTTGCCCATCACCAGCGGTGCGCGGGACATCGATTCGACGCCGCCGACCAGCATCAGCCCGGCCTCGCCGCAGCGAATCGCCCGTGCCGCCGTGCCGATCGCATCCAGCCCGGAACCACACAACCGGTTGAGCGTGGTGCCGGGCACGCTGACCGGCAACCCGGCCAGCAGTGCGGACATGCGCGCGACGTTGCGGTTGTCTTCGCCGGCCTGGTTGGCGCAGCCGTAGATCACGTCATCCACGGCATTCCAGTCGACCTGTGGGTGACGGCGCAGCAGTTCACGCAGCGGCACCGCGCCGAGGTCGTCGGCGCGCACGCTGCTCAAGGCTCCGGCGTAGCGGCCGATCGGGGTCCGCACCGCGTCGATGATCAAGGCGTCATTCATTCGGGTTCTCCTGCGTCAGCACAGCGCCGCGCACTTTGTAGGATTTGCCATGGAACAGGGCGATCAACTGGCCCTGCTGGTTTTCAATGCGTACGTCATAGTTGCCGGTGCGACCGGAACGGCTTTGCTCGGTGCAGTCGGCCGTCAAGGTGTCGCCCAGGCGGGCCGGAGCGATGTAGTCGATGCTGCAACCGATGGCCACCGTGGCCTCGTTGTAGCTGTTGCAGGCAAAGGCAAACGCCGAGTCTGCGAGGGCAAACAGGTAACCGCCGTGGCACGTGCCGTGGCCCTGAATCATCTCGGCGCGCACGTTCATGCCCACGCGGGCGCAGCCGGGCGCCGCCGAGAGCAGGCGCATGCCCATGGCCTGGCTGGCGGCGTCGCGCTTGAACATCGTTTGCGCGCAGGTGCTGGCCAGATTCATTGCTTCATGGTTTGTCATGGAATGTCCTTCCTTCAGCAACCCGACGGCGCAACAGCAGCGACGGTCGATAACGTTCTTCGCCGTAGCTGGCTTGCAGGTTTTCCAGCACGGTAAGGATCTGCGACAACCCGATGGCATCGGCCCAGGCCAGCGGGCCTTGGGGGTAATTGACCCCGGCGCGCATGGCCAGATCGATGTCGGCGGCCGAGGCCACGCCTTGCAGCAGGGCGTCGGCGGCTTCATTGGCGAGCATGGCAACGGTGCGCAACACGGCGAGGGCCGGGCTGTCGCTGAGCAGGCTGACAGTGAGGCCGGCCCGCTGAAGCAGGGCGACACCTTGTTCGAACGCGGATGGGTCAATGTCTGCCGAGCAACTGACGGCGATCCGACTGGCCTTGCCGTAGTCGAACGCCAGGTCCAGCAGGATCAAGTTGCGCAGGCCATCTTCGTTGGCCCGTTGACTGACCATGCGCCCGTCGCTCAACGCCAACACCGCATCGCCGACCCGCAGCAGGCCTTGGCCATCGCGCTGGATGATGTCGACGCCCTGTTCGCGCAAGCGTGGTATCAGGTTCTGCGCAATGCCCAAATCGCCTTCCACGACGCAGGTTTCAACGGCGCGTTCGCTGCTGATTGATGAGGGCTGGGCACGTGAGGCACCTTCGGCGTAGCGATAAAAGCCCTGACCGCTTTTGCGTCCCAGCCGCCCGGCGTCGACCAGCTCTTTCTGGATCAACGACGGCAGGAATCGGGTGTCGCCGTAGTAAGCGTCGAACACCGAACAGGTCACCGCATAGTTGACGTCATGCCCGATCAGATCGGTCAGTTCGAAAGCGCCCATGGCAAAACCACCGGCATCGCGCATCAGCGCATCGAGGGTCGGGCAATCGGCGGCGCCTTCCTGAAGCAGACGCAGGCTCTCTGCGTAGAACGGCCGGGCCACGCGGTTGACGATGAAGCCCGGCGTGGAGCGGGTGTGCACCGGTTTTTTGCCCCAGGTTTTGGCGGTGTCATATAGGCACTCGGCCAACGCTGGATTGCTGGCCAGGCCCGAGACGATTTCCACTAGCGCCATGACCGGCGCCGGGTTGAAGAAGTGCAGGCCGAGCAAACGTTGCGGATGATTCAGTTGCGCGGCGATGCTGGTAATCGACAGCGACGAGGTGTTACTGGCGAGAATAGTGTGCTCGCCGCAGATGCCTTCCAACTGGCGGAACAGGGCGCGTTTGACCTCGAGGTTCTCGACGATGGCTTCGATGATCAGTTCGCAATCGGCCAACATTTCGATGGCTTCCACCGTCTGCAGGCGGGCGATGGTTGCAGTGCGTGCTGCGGCCGAGAGCTTGCCGTTTTCGACGCGTTTGCCCAGTTGTCGGTCAATGCCATCGACCGCCTGTGCAGCCGCGCCGGGACGATTGTCCAGCAACAGCACCGGATGGCCGGCCTGTGCGGCGACCTGTGCAATGCCGGCGCCCATGGCCCCGGCGCCGATCACTGCGATGCGTGCGTGGGTGTTCAGTGCCGTCATGGCTCAGCGCCCCTTGAAGCTTGGGCTGCGTTTTTCCATGAAGGCGCTGACGCCTTCACGGTAATCCTCGCTGCGCCCGGCCAGGCGTTGCAGGTCTTTTTCCAGCTCAAGTTGCTCGTCGAAGGTGTTGCTCAGGCTGGCGTTGAGGCTGCGTTTGATCAGCGCCAGACCGTAAGTCGGTTGTGTGGCCAAATGACGGGCCAGCGTCAGGGCTTCAGTGCGCAGTTCCGCATCGTCCACGCAACGGTAGATCAGTCCCCATTGCTCGGCTTGCTCGGCACTCAAGCGATTACCGAGCAAGGCCAGCGCCTTGGCGCGGGCCATGCCGACCAGGCGCGGCAGCGTCCAAGTGCCGCCGGAATCAGGAATCAGGCCGATCTTGCAGAAGGCCTGAATGAAACTCGCCGAACGCGCCGCCAACACCAGGTCGCAGGCCAGCGGAATGTTGGCGCCGGCCCCGGCCGCCACGCCGTTCACCGCGCAGATCACCGGCAGCGGCAGGTCGCGCAATTGGCGGATCAGCGGGTTGTAGAACTTCTCGATGGATTCACCCAGGTCCGGCACGGCGCTGCCCGGCGCGACATTGCGGTCGCCGAGGTCTTGCCCGGCGCAGAAGCCGCGGCCTTCACCGGTCAGCAGCAGGACGCGTACGTCTGGATGCTGTCGGACCTGTTTCAACGCTTCCTTCACTTCGCCGTGCATCTGCGCGTTGAAGCTGTTCAGTTGGTCCGGACGATTGAGGCTGAGCAGGGCGACGCCGGCCTCGATGGAAAACAGGATGTGTTCGAAGTTCATGGTCATGGCGCTCTCTAAGAGGTCGTTCGAATTCGTTGGCGTTTCGGCCGCTATTCGCCGGTAAAGGTCGGCGTCCGCTTTTCCTGAAAGGCTCGAATGCCTTCGTCGCGGTCACGGGTGCCGGCCAGCACGGTGAAGGCATGGCGTTCGAAGCGCAGGCCGCTGGCCAGGTCGGTGTCCATGGCCTTGAGCAATGATTCCTTGGCCAAGCGCACGGCCAACGGTGCTTTGCCGGCAATGGTGCGGGCGATCTGCAAAGCACGATCGACGGTGAATTCCGGTTGCGTCACTTCACTGACCAGCCCAGCGCGTTGGGCTTGGCGGGCGTCAATCGGCTCGCCGGTCAGCACCATCTGCATGGCCATGGATTTGCCGACGGCGCGCAGCAGACGTTGAGTGCCACCGGCACCGGGCATTATCCCCAGGTTGATTTCCGGCTGACCGAAGCGGGCGTCTTCACCGGCAATGATGATGTCGGCGTGCATCGCCAACTCGCAGCCACCGCCGAGGGCAAAGCCATTGACGGCGGCAATCAGCGGTTTGTTGAAGCGGGTGAGGGTTTGCCATGACGCCTGGCGCGGGTCGTCGAGGATGCCGACCAGATTGCGTTCGGCCATTTCCTTGATGTCGGCGCCAGCTGCGAAGGCTTTGCGGCTGCCGGTCAGGACCACGGCGCGGGTGTCGGGGTCGGCTTGCGCAGCGTTCAGTTCATCCGCCAGTTCACCGAGCAATTCGGTGGTCAGCGCGTTCAGTGCTTGCGGGCGTTGCAGCGTAATCAGGCGAACGCCCGGCTCGAGGAACTCGACAGCAAGGGTTAGAGGCATGGCGGATGTCCTCACGGTGCACGCTCGGCGGTGATGCCGATTAATTATTGGATCGGCCAGGTGGGCCGGTTTTGCCTGAGTATACCTATAACGTGATACGCAAATACAATAGTAAAACTGATTTAATGTGTCTTATTGATCGGCGGTGTGTTTTGAGTGACTGGTTTTTTGGAGTCGCTTTTCAGCGATACACTCCCGGTTTTATTGACTTGTACGGCGAATCAAACGCCATCGCCGAGCGTTCTCGACAGCGCCGGATTAAGTGATACGGTTTTTTATCTTTGTGCTGATAAAAGTGATGTGATACAAATTGAATCAATATCGGCATCGCTTTGCGCAAAGAGGAACGTCCTATGACCTGCTACAGCCTCGATGGCTTGACCCCGGTGGTTGATCCCACTGCTTACGTGCATCCATCCGCCGTGCTGATCGGCGACGTGATCATCGGCCCGCATTGCTACGTCGGGCCGCTAGCGAGTTTGCGCGGGGACTTTGGCCGGATCGTGCTGGAAGAGGGCGCCAATCTGCAGGACACCTGCGTGATGCACGGTTTCCCGGACAGCGACACCGTGGTCGAGCGCAACGGCCATATCGGCCATGGCGCCGTGCTGCACGGCTGCCGGATCGGCGCCGATGCGCTGGTGGGCATGAATGCCGTGGTGATGGACAACGCGCGCATTGGCCCGCGTTCATTCGTCTCGGCGGCGGCCTTCGTCAAAGCCGGCTTCGAATGCCCGGAGCAGTCGCTGGTCATGGGCGCCCCGGCCAGCGTCAAGCGCACGCTCAGCGATGAAGAAGTGGCGTGGAAGCAGGCCGGCACCCGCGAATACCAGCAACTGGCCAAGCGTTGCCTTGAGCAGATGCAAGTCTGCGAACCGCTGAGCGAACCGGAAGCTGACCGACCACGCATCAGCGACACCGGCCTGCGACCCAAAGGCAGCACCGTATGAACGACGCATCCCCTGTAGCAGCTGCCGAAGGCTGCGTTCGAGCGCGAAGCGGTCGCCATCCAGACGACTCAATCAATCTGAATCACCGCATGCGCAGGTTTTACGACTGCTTCGCAGCCGAACGCAGCCTTCGGCAGCTGCTACACGGGTACGTGTGAGCGTTATGAAACCGGTATATTCCTTTCTTTTTTTCAGCTCGGTACGCCCATGTCGTCCCTGACACCGTTAAACCATCTGATCACCCGATTCCAGGAACAGACGCCGATCCGCGCCAGCTCCCTGATCATCACCCTGTACGGCGATGCCATCGAACCCCATGGCGGGACGGTCTGGCTGGGCAGCCTGATTCAATTGCTCGAGCCCATCGGCATCAACGAGCGGCTGATCCGCACCTCGATTTTCCGTCTGACCAAAGAAGGCTGGCTGACCGCCGAGAAAGTCGGGCGTCGCAGCTATTACAGCCTGACCGGGACCGGTCGCCGGCGTTTCGACAAGGCGTTCAAACGGGTCTACAACTCCACCGTGCCGGCGTGGGATGGTTCCTGGTGCCTGGTGATGCTGACGCAACTGACCCAGGACAAGCGCAAACAAGTGCGCGAAGAATTGGAATGGCAAGGTTTTGGTGCGATCTCGCCGGCCGTGCTGGCCTGTCCGCGCAGCGACCGTTCCGACCTCAATGCCACCTTGCTCGACCTTGGCGCCCAGGAAGAGACCATCGTCTTCGAGACCACCGCCCAGGACGTACTGGCCTCCAAGGCCCTGCGTTTGCAAGTGCGCGAGAGCTGGAACATCGAGGAGCTGGCGACCCATTACAGCGAATTCATTCAACTGTTCCGACCGCTCTGGCAAGCGCTTCGCGAGCAGGAGAACCTGGAGCCGGCCGACTGCTTCCTGGCACGCGTCCTGCTTATTCATGAGTACCGCAAATTGCTGCTGCGCGACCCGCAACTGCCGGACGAGTTGCTGCCCGGTGACTGGGAGGGCCGTGCCGCGCGCCAGTTGTGCCGCAACATTTATCGGTTGATCTACGCCAAAGCCGAGGAATGGTTGAACAGTGCACTGGAAACCGCCGATGGTCCGCTGCCGGACGTGGGCGAGAGTTTCTACCGGCGGTTTGGCGGGCTGAAATAGCCCGTCGTTGTCCAGGAGCGATGCGGTTACGGAGAACCTGAGGATTGGCGTAGACAATAAAAATAAGCCTGCGTGAGGCCCTACATGATTTCGTCAACTGCACAGCGCCATGATGGGTTTGATCAGTGGATCCATCAGATCAATCAGATCTGTGGCGCCTTCAATGCACAACCCCTCGGTGCAGAGTTCGCCGGGCGGATCCGCGAGCACCAGGACGGCGCGCTGAAACTCAGTTTTGTCGATGCCCGCCAGGCGCGGCTGTACCGCACGCCTCAGGAAGTCGCCGCCGGCGAGGGCGGTAAATACTTCGCGGTGTTCCAGCTCGACGGCACGGCCGGCATGGCCCAGGGCGACAACAAGGTTTTACTGTCGGCCGGGGACATCACGCTGATCGACGCTTCTCGCCCCAGCGACTTCACCTACAGCGAAAACTCGCGGCAGCTGTCGCTGATTCTGCCGTATCAGTTGGTCGAGCAAACCCTGCGCTTCAATCAGGTCAAATGCGGTCACCGGATTGCCGCGACATCGCCCATCGCAATGCTGTCCCACCGCTTGATCCTCGACGCCACTTCCCAGCAAAACCTCAGCCGCCAGGAAAGCGAAGCGACCCTGGAGGCGATTGTCAGCCTGCTGCGCCCGGCGATCAGTCAGACCGACGACGGCGGCGATGTGCATGAACGTTTCTTCCGCAAGACCTTGAGCTTTATCGATGAGCACATCCGCTCGGAGGAACTCTGCCCGGAATGGCTGGCGCGGGAAGTGGGCATGTCGACCCGTGGGTTGTATCGGATGTTTGCCAGGAAGGGGTTGGTGGTCGCGCGCTACATCAAGAACCGGCGTCTGGATTTGTGTGCGGAATCCTTGCGTCGCTCGGGCACAGAGCAGAAGTTGTCGGTGCTGGGGTATTCGTGGGGGTTTTCCGATTCGAGCTATTTTTCGACCGCGTTCAAATCGCGCTTCGGGATTGCGCCGGGGGAGTACCGCAAGAAGCACGCTTGAGCTGAGGATCAACAGATCGCAGCCTCGTTGCACTCGACAGCTCCTACAGGGGATCGCGTAATCCTGTAGGAGCTGTCGAGTGAAACGAGGCTGCGATCTCTTGATCTTTACCTTACTTCGGACTGTTAAGGTTCAACGTCGGCGTTTCATCGAAGAAATTCCACGGCTTCAACAGCACGTGCACCCACTCGGTCGGCATGATCGGCCACTCTTCGGCCCTTGCGATGTGCGTGGTGCCGGTAGTCAGCCAGACCACGTCGTCGGTGTTTTCGACGGACTGGTCATCGTGGGTGAACTGCCCGAGCCCCGAGTCTTTGTCCGAGCGGTTCGGGTACTTGCCTTCCGGGTACTTCTCATCTGGGTTGTAGCGCGTCACCCACAGTTGCTTGTCCATGAAACTCAAGCGGTGATAGAGCCATTCGTCCTTGCCGAAGTTGGCGCCCTTGGCCACCGGATGCGTACCGCCGGCATACGGAATCAGCTGATAGGACACCGGGTTGCCGACCTTGTTTTCCTTGCTGAAGTTGGTCAGCAGGCGCACGGTCGACGGGTCGAATTTCTGTACGGCCTGCTGTTCGGTGCTGACCACTGTGTTTTCAGTCTGCATGGTGCTGGTGCGCGGTCCGCCACGGTCGTTGGGCAGCACCACCGGGTTCACTTCGACCAGTGAGTTGTTCTCCCCATCGACATCCATGTCCAGACGGAAGTTGTAGATGTGCTGGTGGGTGGTGCCGACGATGTTGTGGTCGAGCAGGGTGCCGTAGCGCGTGTCTTCCTTGGCCGTGGCCTCGTGCATGGTTTTCGATTGCACGCCCTTGACCGCTTCGATCCCGGTGGCACCGGCGTCGATGCCGATCGTCCCGTTCTGCTGGAAGACCCAGTCGAAGATGTAGTCGTAGTTGCCGACGGTGCTGATCCAGCGCACCACCAATTCACGGCGCTCGGTGCTGAGGTTCAGCTGGCCCATCTCCTGGTGTTTGTATTCCGGGCCGGCGTAGCGCTCGAACACGGCCATGGCGCGTGGGATCGACGTCGGGGCGCCGGTGTAGTCGGCAATCGTGGCGTCCAGCAGCACGGCGTTTTCCGGGGCGTCTT
The DNA here is from genome assembly GCF_044746405.1 of Pseudomonas sp. NPDC086251. Classification (NCBI taxonomy): domain Bacteria; kingdom Pseudomonadati; phylum Pseudomonadota; class Gammaproteobacteria; order Pseudomonadales; family Pseudomonadaceae; genus Pseudomonas; species Pseudomonas sp. NPDC086251. The sequence continues at coordinate 33,493 of NZ_JBIVBY010000016.1, read as the reverse complement.
TGCTGCGGGCGATGGGCGAGGTCAACGTGCCCATGCCGTAATCGCCGGAATCAAGGTAAGCCTTGAAATACCAGCCGCCGTCGGGATCGCCGTACGGCACGATCATCCCGCCCAGCGAGCCTTCGTACATGATTTTGCGTTTCTTGCCCTTGTCGTCATAAGTGACTGTCGACAGGATCGGCCCGACCCGCGAATCGAGGCGAACGTGGAAGTCCCAGTTCTGCCAATGAATGCTGTTGCCGGTGATGGTGTAGTTTTTCCCCTCGGGCTCGATGATCTCCAGCGGCTTGACCTGTGTGCCTTTGCGCCCACGCCCGTCATACGGCGTCGGCTTCATCGGCACCGGAATGACCGCGCCGTCTTCGATCTTGATCAGTTTCTTTTGCTCAAGGTCGACAATCGCCACCAGGCCCTCGATCGGATGGCTCCAGTAATTGCCGTCGCCGGTGTTGAGGTAACTGACGATTTTCAGCAGGCGTTTATCCTGCGCCAGACCGTCCTTGCCGTCGAAGTAACCGACCGTCAACGGCGTGGCCACGACTTTCTTCACATCGGTGATGCCACGCTTGGCCAGCGCCTCGGCGTATTCGGGGCTGGCCTCGATGGCCGACTGCACGGTGGCGAAGTCGTCGAGCAAGACCATGCCGTGGGCGCCCTCGACCGGTTTCCACGATGTGAGGGTCTTGCTGTCGAGGTCGACCAGCGCCTCGATCACGTGCTTGCCATCGAGCACCACGATGTTCGCCTGGCGCGGCTGGGTGACGTTCTGGCCGGTGTAGACGAAGTTCCAGACCTGGTCCTTCGGTGGCTCATTGACGGAGACTTCGGTGAAGCGGAAACCGGGCTTGTAGTGGTCGGACTGCTTGACGATGTTCACCGCTGCGGTGATTTCGTCCGCGCTCAGCGGGTTGAGCGGGTTAGGGCGGGTCTCAACCACGTAGGTTTTGTCCAGGCCGGACTGGAACACCTGGTTGATGAAGTCCTTGGACATGAACGCGGTGTTGTTCTTGAACACCACCGGCACGCTCAGCTCCATCCGCTTGCCGTTCAGCACGGCGACTTTGCTGTCCGGCTTGACCTTGAGGTAAACCCCGTCCTTGGCAATGGTGAACAGGTTGGAATAGTCATCCCATTTGACCGTCGCCCCGAACTCTTCAAGGGTCGATTGCAAGGGCACCATCTCGGCATGACCGCCGTGGGCATGGGCACTGGACATCCAGCAAGGCAAGCCGAGAGTGCCCAAGGTGATGGCCAGCGCGAGTCGAGCCAGGGGTCTTCTTTTAAACATGAACATTGGCAATTCCTTGGGTAAAACCGGTGACAGGCATTGCTGCACTTTGCTACAGCCTGTGGATCGCTTCTTTTGGATCCCTGCCAGAATCCTTTGGCTCTGTGCCTAAATCAACTTTTCCCTCGCCGGCCCCTCCGGCGCAAACGTGTGGCACCGGTCTGGAATCCGTTGCTTCCAGTTAATAGGAAGCATTACTATTCACGCCCCGTCTCCACAGCACACTGCAATGACCCCCAAGTTGCCCCGCAGACACGGCTTTTTCGAGCATTACGAAGAGTTGGTTGGCACCTGGACCCGTCGCCTGAGAAATCGTCAGCAGGCCGAGGATCTGGCCCACGACACCTTCGTGCGGGTGCTTGAGTCCGATTCGGCGGCGGTGGAGCAACCCCGGGCCTATTTGCATCAGACCGCCCGCAATATCGCGGTGGATGGTTATCGGCGTGAGGATCGGCGGGGCGCCATGGAGTCGGAGGCGATCGATCACAGTGCGTCGTCGTCCGGCGACCCGGAGCATTTCATGCATGCGATCCAGTTGGCTGATTCCATCGAACGGGCGCTCACCGAGCTGCCAGTCAACTGCCGCAAGGTGTTTGTCTGGCAGAAAATCGAAGGCCTGACCCAGGCCGAAATCGCCGAACGCCTGGGACTGTCCAAGAACATGGTGGAAAAGTATATGATCCGCACGCTGCGGCATTTGCGCGATCGTCTGGACGGATTGCAATCATGATCGGCCGCGCCTTCTCACCCCCAGCCAAACAGGAACTTCCATGATGGATACTCGTGATTGTGCGTGCGGGCAAACAAGGGTTCGCGACGATGCGGCGCGCTGGTTTGTGCGTTTGCAGGAACCGGCGGTGGAGGTCGAAGACTATCGACGCTTCGAAGCCTGGCTGGCCGAACACCCTCAGCATCGTGACGAATTTCAGTTGCTCCAGGGCTTGTGGACGGCGGCCGATCTGCTGCCAGCCGCGCGACTGAAAGCCTTGTGCGAAACTTCGCCGGCCCGCAGTAAGCGGCGCCCGCTGGTGCGTTATGCGGTGGCCGCCAGTGTGTTGGCGGTGGCGCTCGGGTTGGGGCTGTTCAGCGGCTTGAATCACTCGTCGACGTACACCGCCGAATTCGCCACCGCGTTGGGCGAGCGTCGCCATGTGGCGTTGCCGGATGGCTCGGTGATCGACCTCAACAGCCGCAGCCGGGTGCAGGTGCGCTTTGAAAAAAATCGCCGGGGCATCGAGTTGACGGAAGGCGAGGCGATGTTCAGCGTCGAGCATGACACCAGCCGGCCTTTCGTGGTCGAGGCGGGCAACGGTAAGGTCACGGTCACTGGCACCCGCTTCGATGTGCGCCGCGACAGCGCCCAGACCCGTGTCGCGGTGGAGCAGGGCACCGTGAAGGTCCAGCGTCTTGGCGCCGCCGACGGTGATTTCGTCAGCCTGACTGCCGGCCTCGGCTCGCACATCGATGCCCAAGGCAACGTGGCCGCCGCCTACGCGGTCAATCCGGCAGAACTGACGGCCTGGCGCAGCGGCAAACTGGTGTTCAACAACGCCAGCCTGGCCGAGGTCGCCGCTGAAGTCTCGCGCTACCGGGAAAAGCCACTCACGGTCGGCAACGACAGAGTGGGCAATCTGCGCCTGACCAGCGTGTTCAAATCCGACAACACCGACGCACTGCTCAAGGCCTTGCCGAGCATCCTGCCGGTGGCCGTGCGCACCCTCGATGACGGCAGTCAGGAAATAATTTCAAAATAGATTCAGGTTTTTTTCGAGTTGATCGTCTTCCTGTCCAACTGCAACTGGTTTGCATTAACAAGCGCACACTCTTGCGATCCACAGGACTCCGTTCGACGTGAAAAAATCCACCGCTAAAAACAACAAATCCCCTTGGTTGCGCCTCGCCCTGGCCCTGGCCGTCAGCTCGGCACTGCCCCAGGCATTCGCCGCCGACGCCATTCACATCCAGGCGCAGCCGTTGGGTCAGGCTTTGAGCCAGCTGGGTCAGCAAACCTCGTTGCAGGTTTTTTTCAGCCCTGAGCTGGTGGCCGGCAAACAGGCCCCGGCGGTGGACGGCAACCTCTCGCCGGAGGAAGCCCTGCGTCAGTTGCTGCAAGGCAGTGGTCTGCAGTATCAGATCGATCAAGGTTCGGTGACCCTGATGCCGGCGCCGACTTCGGCGTCGAATGGTCCGCTGGAGCTGGGCGTGACCGACATCAAAGTAGTCGGCGACTGGCTCGGTGATGCGAATGCCGCCGTGGTGCAGAACCACCCTGGCGCGCGGACCGTGATCCGCCGCGAAGCGATGGTCGAGCAGGGCGCGATGAACGTCGGCGACGTGCTCAAGCGTGTGCCTGGTGTGCAAGTGCAGGACGCCAACGGTACCGGTGGCAGCGATATTTCCTTGAACGTCGGCGTGCGCGGCCTGACGTCGCGTCTGTCGCCACGCTCCACCGTATTGATCGACGGCGTGCCGGCAGCCTTCGCCCCGTACGGCCAGCCGCAACTGTCGATGGCGCCGATTTCTTCCGGCAACCTCGACAGCATCGACGTGGTCCGTGGCGCCGGCTCCGTGCGTTATGGGCCACAAAACGTCGGCGGCGTGATCAACTTCGTGACCCGTGCGATCCCGGAAAAAGCCTCCGCTGAAATCGGTTCGACCCTGGAAACTTCCCAGCACGGCGGCTGGAAGCACATCGACACGGCATTTGTCGGCGGCACTGCGGACAACGGCATCGGCGTGGCGCTGTTGTACTCCGGCGTGAACGGCAACGGTTACCGTGAGCGCAACAACGGCAACGACATCGACGACGTGATCCTCAAGACTCACTGGGCACCCACCGATGTCGACGATTTCAGCCTCAATTTTCACTACTACGACGCCAGCGCCGACATGCCCGGCGGCCTGACCCAGGCGCAGTACGACGAAGACCCGTTCCAGTCCGACCGCAACAACGACAACTTCAGCGGTCGCCGCAAAGACGTGTCGTTCAAATGGGCCCGGCAGATCGACGACCGCACCCAGGCCGAAGTGCTGACCTACTATTCCGACAGCTTCCGTGGCAGCAACATCGCCGCCCGCGATCAGAAGACCCTCGGCTCGTTCCCGCGCACCTACTACACCTTCGGTATCGAGCCGCGCGTGTCGCACGTGTTCGATGTCGGCCCGACGACCCAGGAAGTCAGTGTCGGTTATCGCTACCTCAAGGAAGGCATGCACGAATCGGCCAGCCGCCTGGCACTGAACAGCAGCAACGAACCGGTGGTGCGTCCGGGTTCCGACGGGCATGTCTATCAGGACCGCACCGGCGGCACTGAAGCCAACTCGGTCTACGTCGACAACAAGATCGACGTCGGCAACTGGACCGTCACGCCGGGCATCCGTTTCGAACACATCAGCACCGACTGGCACGACCGCCCGGTGCTCGACACCGCTGGCAAGCCGGTGCCGGAAAAGAACCGCAGCATTGAAAGCAACGAGCCGCTGCCGGCCCTGAGCGTGATGTATCACATCTCCGATGCCTGGAAGCTGTTCGCCAACTACGAAACCTCGTTTGGCAGCCTGCAGTATTTCCAGCTCGGCCAGGGGGGCGACGGTGACAACACCGCCAATGGCCTGGAGCCGGAAAAGGCCAAGACCTACGAGGTCGGCACGCGCTACAACGATGATGTGTGGGGCGGTGAAGTGACGCTGTTCTACATCGACTTCGATAAAGAGCTGCAATACATCAGCAACGATGCGGGCTGGACCAACCTCGGCGCGACCACGCACCAGGGCATCGAGGCCTCGGTGCATTACGACATGGCGGCATTGGACCCACGCCTCGACGGCCTGACCGCCAACGCCGGTTTCACCTACACCCGCGCTGTTTATGAAGGCGAGATTCCGGGTTTCAAGGGCCGTGACTTGCCGTTCTACTCGCGCCAGGTGGCGACTGCCGGCCTGCGTTATGACATCAACCGCTGGACCTACAACATCGATGCCTTCGCCCAGTCCAAACAGCGCTCGCCGGGTGTTGCGGTGAATGCCGATGGCAGCTTCACCAACAACTACATCACCGAAGGCACCGCAGACGGCCAGTACGGCGACATTCCGGGCTACGTGACCTGGAACGTGCGTAGCGGCTATGACTTTGGTCCGCAGGTGTCGAACCTGAAAGTCGGGGCGGGGATCAAGAACGTCTTCGACAAGCAGTACTTCACCCGCTCCAGCGACAACAACTCGGGCATGTACGTCGGCGCACCGCGCACGTTCTTCGTGCAGGCCAGCGTCGGGTTCTGATAGACCAAGTCACGCTCCCACAGTGGATTTGCGACGCTCACAAATCCCTGTAGGAGCGAGGCTTGCCCGCGAAGAGGCCGGCCCCTTCGACAGGGTTATTGCCTGACACACCGCCTTCGCGAGCAGGCTCGCTCCCACAATGGATTTTCGGCACTCACAAATCCCTGTAGGAGCGAGGCTTGCCCGCGAAGAGGCCGGCCCATTCGACAGGGTTATTGCCTGACACACCGCCTTCGCGGGCAAGCCTCGCTCCTACAACACCTTCCCGCCAATGGCCACCGCCACCAGCAACAACGCCATCAACGCGAAGGCAAAACTCAAGCTGCTGGCGTGCGCAATAAAGCCGATCACCGCAGGCCCCGCCAGAATTCCCGCATAACCCAGGGTGGTAATGGCCGGCACGGCGATGCTCTGCGGCATGACGGTCTGCTTGCCCACCGCGGTGTACAGCACCGGCACGATGTTCGAGCAGCCAGCCCCGAGCAATGCATAACCCACCAGCGCCGCTTCCCAGCTCGGTGCGAATGTCGCCAGAAACAGACCGGCCGCCGCCGTCAGCCCGCCGAACACAATCACTTTGGTGGCGCCTAACCGCCGCACGATCGAATCACCGGTCAACCGCCCGACCGTCATGGTCAGCGCGAACGCCGCATAACCCAGCCCCGCATACGCCGTGGCGATCCCGCGCTCCTGTGTCAGGAACACCGCGCTCCAGTCGAGCGCCGCGCCTTCGGCCAGGAACACGATGAAACACATCCCGCCGATGAACAGCACAATGCCGTGGGGAACGGCAAACGCCGGGCCCGAACGTTCGCTGCCATACGGCAGCAGGTGTGGCGCAGCCTTAAACAGCGCGATCAGCAGGACAGCATTCACCACCAGCATCGCCCCCAGCGGTGAAACCTCCAAACCGAGCAAGGCGCTGACACCGGCGGCACCGACGATCCCGCCGAGGCTGAACATCCCGTGGAAACCCGACATCATGGTTTTGCCGCTGGCCCGCTCGACGATCACCGCTTGCAGGTTCACCGTCGAATCCACCGTGCCGAGGCCGGCGCCAAACAGGAACAGCGCCACGATCAGCGCCGGAACCGAAGACACCGTCGCCAGCAACGGCAGGGCCAGGCAGATCAGCAGCGTACCGGCGGTCGCTACCCGGCGACAGCCATAGCGCGTGGACAAAATCCCGGCCAACGGCATCGCCAGGATCGAGCCGACCCCCAGGCACAACAGCAACACACCGAGCGTCCCTTCATCCAGCCCGGCCCGCGCCTTGGCGTACGGCACCAGCGGCGCCCACGCGGCAATCCCGAAACCGGCAATAAAAAAGGCGATGCGCGTGGACATCTGTTCCAGGCGTCCAGGAACGACAGGGGGTGGGGTGCTGATGACCGTCATGAAAAATCCTTGGTGTTGCGGTGCACTGATGATCTGAAAGGCAACATCCTTGCATATCAGCCAGCCTATCGCGACCTTGAAGGGTTTTTGTGACAGTCAATCCCGCGCTTTTCCTGCGGATTGCGGGTCAAGGCCGCAGATTGACGAATTCGGCGTTGAAGGTTTCGAACACGTGCGGATTGTCGGCATTGGCGTTTCGGCCTCTGAGGAACAGCGGTTCGTCGCGAGGGTTTTCAGCCATGGGGTCAGGCGCGACGTCGTCGATCACCTTTACACCTGAGCCTTTGCCGCTTTTATCAAAGGAGTGCCAGAAGTAGCCTTCGCCGCCGCCCACTACCAGGACCATCAGCAGGGACACCAGGTGAGTTCTTTTCATGATCGTCACCGAACGCTTGAGGTGTCGATTTACTCTGGGCGGTATTGGATGGGCTGTCTGCTGTCACTTGTGACAGATCGCAGGCATTGTTTTGCGATAAAAGCCGGGCGGTTAAATAACCGGATCGTTGTTGCGAGGGTTTGCGGTGTGCTTTCGGCAACCTCTAAAGTACAGGCTCTTTTCCAGGCTGACCTCAGGACTGACCCATGGCGCGGATGTACGATGCACGAGGCAATATCTACCTGGTTGTGGCGCCCGAGGACTTGCGTCGCAACGGAGTCGACATACCCGATCAGGCCTGTCACGCCGCGCAAACCCGCGAAACCTGGGCGTTGGCGGCTATCGAGGCGTGCTGTGGCTGGGCCCCCGGTACACAACCGCCGGGCAGCAAGGATCATTGCAGCGATGGTTTGTTGGTGGGGCCGTTTCAGGCGTCGCCTCCTTTTGATCTGTTGATCGTGAACACCGACGGCACCCTGGCCGAGCGCAGCGGCAACGGCCTGACGATTTTCTCCCAGGCGCTGAGTGACCTTGGGCTCTGGCCAAAGGACGAGGCGTGTCTGCTCAGGGTCCACCACGACAAGGCCGATGTTGTTTCCCCGGGCGAGACATCGGTGAAACCGGCGCAAGTCGAAGGCGTGCCGGGTTTCTGGCTGGATTTGGGCAAGCCTGCCTTCGGACCCGGTGCGGTCAGTGCCGAAGGGGTTGAAAGCGTGGCGTTCAACGGCCGCGAACTCAGCCACGTGCAACCGTTGGCGTTGCTGGATGCCGCTTGGGCGCGCAGTCAGTTCGTGCGGGTGGGTAACCCGCATTGCGTCACCCTGGTGGATGACGCGGGTGCCTTGCCGAGTAATGAGCAGATGCGCCAAGCGGGATTGGCCGAAGGGCTGACGCGCATCGCCTATGCCATGCCGACCGGGGCAGGGCGGCCATGCCCGGCGGGGATCAATCTGCAATGGGCGCTGCTTGAGTCCGCAGGGCGAGTGGTGGCGCGGGTGTTCGAGCGTGGTGAAGGGCCGACAGCGTCGTCGGGCACCAGCGCTAGCGCAGTGGCGTGTGCGGCTTGGCGGGTGGGTTGGGTGGCGGCGGGTGAAGTGAACGTCGTCATGCCCGGCGGTACGGCGCCGATTCTGCTGGAGGAATCGGACGGCGAATTGAGTCGGGTTAGCCTGTTTGGTACGGCTCGGTTGATGGGTTGACTGTCAGATAGCCTTCGCGAGCAAGCCCGCTCCCACATTTGACCTGTGTTCGCAGGACCAATGTGGGAGCGGGCTTGCTCGCGAAGGGGCCAGTCAAATCAATGCAAATGTCAGCCCTGATCGCCGAAAAACTCCACCACCGGCATCGTCCTTTTCATCAACACCTTGCCCCCGCGAACCGAATACAACGGCAAGCCCTGGCTGCGAATCACCTCATAATCGCTGTCCGCCGACAAAATCAGCAAATTCGCCGGGCGCCCGCGCTCCAGTCCATACCGATCACCCAGGGCCATGGCCTTGGCGCTGTTGTCGGTGACCAGGTCCAGCGCACTTTGCAGGTTGCGATAACCGAGCATGTGGCAGATGTGCAGACCGGCCTCAAGCACCCGCAAGATGTTGCCGTTGCCCAGCGGATACCACGGGTCGACGATCGAGTCCTGGCCGAAACACACGTTCATCCCCGCTTCGAGCAGCTCGTTGACCCGGGTCACGCCCCGGCGTTTCGGGAAGTTGTCGTAGCGCCCTTGCAGGTGAATGCTTTCGGTGGGGCAGGAAACAAAACTGATCCCCGAGTGCCCGAGCAAGCGAAACAGTTTGGCGCAGTAGGCGTTGTCGTAAGAGCCCATGGCCGTGGTGTGGCTGGCCGTGACCCGCGAACCCATGTCGCGGCTGCGGGCCTCTTCGGCCAGCACCTCAAGGAAACGTGAATGCGGGTCGTCGGTTTCATCGCAATGCACGTCCACCAGGCAACCCGTGCGTTCGGCCAGGTCCATCAGGAACTTCACCGAACTCACGCCCTGATCGCGGGTGTACTCAAAATGCGGAATCCCGCCGACGACATCGGCGCCCATGCGAATCGCTTCTTCCATCAACTCCCGGCCGTTGCGGTACGACTCGATGCCTTCCTGAGGGAACGCGACGATTTGCATATCGACCAGATGACGGCTTTCTTCGCGCAGTTCGAGCATCGCCTTGAGCGCCGCCAATGTCGGGTCGGTGACATCGACGTGGGTGCGCACATGCTGGATGCCATGGGCGGCGAGGGTCTGGATGGTTTTCCTTGCGCGGGTCTTGGTGTCTTCCAGGGTAATGGTCGCCTTGCGCTCGCCCCAGCATTCGATGCCTTCGAACAGCGTGCCACTCATGTTCCAGCGCGGTTCGCCAGCGGTGAGCGTCGCGTCGAGATGGATGTGCGGCTCGACGAATGGCGGCACCACCAGGTTACCGGCGGCATCCAGATCGTCGGGGCCCAGGGTCGGCGCTTCGGTCTGCCGGGCGATGTTGCTGATCAGGCCGTTTTCCAGGTGCAACTCATGCAGGCCTTCTTGGTTGCGCAGGCGGGCGTTGATGATGTGCATCAGGTGAATCCTTTTATAGATCTTGTAAGGCTGCGTTGGCGGTGCGGGTACCCGATAGGCCAGTCAGTAACACATACGTTAACGCGGCAGACGCAATCCCTACCAGCGGCGCGACCCACGGCGAACTGAAAGCGGCCGCTGTACCGACCGCGTAAGCGCTCAAGCCCGACCAATTGAATGCCGGCAACCGGGCATCGGCCAGTCGTGGATATTGACCACGATAGCGGAAAAAAAAGTCCGCCATGATCACGCCACCGATCGGCGGAATCACCGTGCCCAGCAGAATCAGGTACGGCACCAGCAAGTCGTACATGCCCAGCAACGCCAGCAGCGTGCCGATCACTGCGCCGGCCAGGGTCACGGTCTTGCGTCGGCCCGTGCGCAGCAAGTTGCAACCGGCAACCGCGAAGTTGTAGATGGTGTTGTCCTGGGTGCTCCAGATGTTCAGCAGCAGCATCGCCATCGCCGCCATGGCGAAACCTTGCAACAGCAGCACTTCGACCACGTCCGGTTGCTGATAGACGATGGCCCCGTAGGCGCCGATCAACACCATCAGGCCATTGCCGATGAAAAAACCGATCAGGCTGGCCAGCACCGCGACCCGGGCCGAGCGGGAAAAGCGCGTCCAGTTGGTCGCCTGGGTGGCGCCGCTGACGAAGGTGCCAAACACCAGGGTGATCGCGGTCGACCAGTCCAGGCTTCCCGTCGGGACCACCGCGAGCAATCCGTCGAGCCCGCCGACCTTCACCGTGGCCACCCACATCGACAGCATCAGCAACACCATCATGGCCGGCACCGCGATATACGACAGAATCTCCAACCCGCGATAGCCGACATACGCGGTGGCGCAGAACACCAGGCCGAACAGCACCATCAGGCCGAGCACGCTGCCCTGGCTCAATTCGAAATACTTGCCCAACACCACGGCCGCCGTGGCGGTGCCCCAGGCGTACCAGCCGATCTGGGTGAAACCGAGGATCAGGTCGCTGAGTTTGCTGCCGATTTCACCGAAGCAGAACCGCCCCATCAGCACCGAATTGAGGCCGCTTTTGAAGGCGATGTAGCCAAGTCCCGCAGCGTAGATCCCCAGCAGCAGATTGCCGACGATGATCACCGCCATCATCTCGCCAAAACTGAACGCCACCCCGAGCTTGCCGCCGGCAAACATGGTCGCGGTAAAAAAGGTGAAACCCAGCAGCACCATGGCCGTCGAGGCCAGGCCCTTGCGCGCATGCATAGGCACTTCGCTGAGGGGGTAATCGTTGCCCGGATCGTTCTGCGTCATGTGGCGTTCCTTGCTGGATGAGAGATGAACGGGGTGTTGCACGGGGCATGCCAAGCGTGAGGTGGTGTCATTACTTATAGCCGAGCGAGGGGGGCGGCACAAAAGCGGTGCAACTGACGAGACACGGCCCCAATGTGGGAGCGGGCTTGCTCGCGAAGGCGGTGGGTCAGTCGATGCAAGTGTCTGCTGATCCACCGCCTTCGCGAGCAAGCCCGCTCCCACATTTGATTCGGTTTGTTCAGGGGGATTTTTGCAGGGGGAGAAAACGCAGCAGTGCCGCGATGATGGCTTCCGGTGCATCTTCCTGAACCAAATGCCCGGCATTGGCGATTGGGTGAAACTGCGACCCCGCAATCATCTGATGCAGCGCGCGGCCCCGCTCGATGGGAATCCACTGATCATCCTCGCCCCAAAGAATCTGCACCGGGCAGCGTATCGTCGGGAACAGTTTTTCAGCCTCGCGGGTATAGCGTTCATCCATCTGCGCGATCTGCCGATAGAACGCCGCTTGCCCCGGATCGCCCAACCATGGCTGCACATAAGGTGCGAGCTCGTCGTCGGGGATTTCCCGTTTGATCGCCCCCCGAATGTAGGCCGGCACAATCGCTCGCTGAATGTAATCCGGCAGCCCGCTGAACGCCGCCTCATGCTGGCGCACATGCTGCACGAACGGTGAACCCCAGGGCGTCAGCGCCACCGGGTCGATCAGCGTCAGGCTGCGGAAATCCTTGCCGTTCAACAGATGCGTGCGCAACGCGGTGGCGCCGCCGAAATCGTGGGCCACCACGTCCGGACAATCCAGGCCCCAATGCTCAAGGAGTTGCGCCATCAGCTCGTTCTGCACGCCCAGGGACACGTCGCTGTCGCGTTGCTCGGACTGGCCGTAACCCAGGAGGTCGAAGTAATGCACGCGGTGTGTGGTGATGAAGTGCGGCGCAATCCGGTGCCACACATAAGAAGAGAAGGGCGTGCCATGCACGAACAGCAGGGGCGGGCCGTCTCCACGGACGGCGTAGCGAACGGAGTGCCCGTTGAAGCGATAGGTTTGAGCCAGCGGCCAGTCAGTCATGGGTGTGCCCTCTTGGCGTGTGGGAGCCAAAAAGCATAGGCATAAAAAAACAGCCATAAAAGGCTGTTTTCTGTATCACTGACGAAACGCAATTTATTTGTGGGAGCGGGCTTGCTCGCGAATAAGTCGTGTCAGTCACCATCAATGTTGAATGTCAGACCGCTTTCGCGAGCAAGCCCGCTCCCACATTAGATCTGGTTACTCGCCGTGATAGATGCAACCGCTGGTGCAGGTCTCGTGGATGCGGATCGCGCTGAGTTCCGGCAGCAGGGGCTTCAATTCCTTCCAGATGAATTTGGCCAGCACTTCACTGGTCGGGTTTTCCAGACCGGGAATGTCGTTCAGGTAGTTGTGGTCCAGGCGCTCGTAGAGCGGCTTGAAGATCGCCTTGATTTCCGAGAAGTCGCGGATCCAGCCGGTGTGCGGATCCAGATCACCGCTCAGGTGAATTGCCACTTTGAACGAGTGACCGTGCAGGCGACCGCACTTGTGGCCGTCCGGCACGTGGGGCAGGCGGTGGGCGGATTCGAAGGTAAATTCTTTGAAGATTTCCACAGTGGTTTCAGCTCTGTCAGGTGGCGATCGCCGCGGCGATGTGGGCAGGCGGCGAGTTTAACAGTTTGCGTTTGGGCTTGCGGGAAAACACTGACTAAAGGGTCAGTAAGCGCTCGCCTAGACGACCATTAGCGGCCAGTTCGAGAAACTCATCACCCAGCCGACGGCTTTCATCCATCGTGGTGCGCCAGTACTTCTGCCGGCTTGGCGCATCGCCCATGAAGCGCTTGAAGTCGTTACGGTCCGGCAGTTTGCCGTAGGGCAGGCGCGCCAGGTAGTCCTTCGAGGGCGCCAGCAGCAGAACATCCTGCAAACGCGTCGTACAGGCGCGACGCCATGGCAAGGTCTTGTCGAACCAGCCGGGAATCACCCGGTCGGTGAAGTGCGGATAGAGCACGATGTCGTTGCCGCTGTAGGGCAGGTCGAGGTGATAGTCCAGCAGACCGCCATCGCGGAAGGTGCCGGCGCCGGCACCCGGCAGGTCACGCACGCCTTCCATCACCATCGGGATCGAGCCCGATGCCAGCAAGGCCTGGCGCAGGTTGCCGGCGTCCAGCGCAACGAAGCGCGACGGGAAGTCGTTCAGTGCATGGACCGGCGGCGCGAGGCGCGGATCGTGAATGATCAACCGCTCGAAATGCCGCGACAGCCGAGCGCGGCCGCGCAGGTTGTCGGCGATCACCGATGACAGGCCCAGCCCCAATCGACCGCGATGATCGTCCGCCAGCAGGCCGTGGCTTTTGACCACCATGATGTTCAGTCGGTAATCGGCATTGCTCAGGATAGAGGCATCGCGGCCGTCGAGCAGCTCATCGAGCATGCGTTGCGAGCTCTGGCTGATCTGCGCCATGGTCACGCCTTTGGCGAAATTCTGCTCGGTATACAGATGGCCGAGGCGGCGGATGCCCTCGACGGCGTCCGGCAGGCACGCGCTGGCGAAGCGCCAGGAACCCACCGACGCACCGATCAATGAACGCTCCCGTGGTGCGGCCGGCAACCACTCGCCGAACAACGCCAGGTCCAGACCTTGAATCCCCAACGCCTTGGGACCACCGGCGGCTCCGGGCAGCGTGCCCACGTCAGCGGCGCTCAAGCCGTTGGCACGAATGCGCGCAAACGCACGCGGGCCGGCCTTGAGGGTCAGGGAAGGGAACTTGATGTGGATAGCGGTCATACCGGTCTCGATGTCGGGCAAGCGGGGGATTATAAACGCGTGTTAACGACGCGCGCGGCAACACGCTGCATTGGATGCTGCGCCACGATCCTGTAGGAGCCAGGCTTGCCGGCGAAGGCGGTTTGAAGGACGCCTTCGCCGGCAAGCCTGACTCCTACAGGTTATGTGTACGTCATATCCAATGATGGCAATTCAGCTTCAGTTAAGTTCAGCTCGCTAAGGTGGCTCCCGTAGGCAACACATAAAAATACGGAGACACCCCATGAAAACCTTGACTGCCCTGTTCACCGCCGCCCTGATCGGCATGACCGTCAGCCTCGCCCACGCTCGTGACCTGGGCCCCGACGAAGCCCTGCGGCTGCGCGACGCTGGTACCATTGTGTCGTTCGAGAAGCTCAACGCCACTGCTTTGGCCAAACACCCCGGTGCCAAAATCACCGAAACCGAGCTGGAAGAAGAGTACGGCAAGTACATCTACCAGGTTGAACTGCGTGACTCACAAGGCATTGAGTGGGATCTGGAATTAGACGCTGTCAGCGGGCAGGTTCTCAAGGATCATCAGGATACGTAATGAAGGTGTTTTCAGTTTCACGCATGGCGCTGGTGCTGCTGGCGTTTTGCTCGGTCGTCATGGCCCGCGACCTCGACCAGGACGAAGCCCTGCGCCTGCGTCAGCAGGGCGTGATCCTGCCGCTGGAGCAACTGCTGCAACAGGCGCTGGACCGCTACCCCGGCTCCAAACTGCTGGAAGCCGAGCTCGAAGAAAAACATGACGTCTACATTTATGAGGTCGAGCTGCTGACCACCGAAGGCGTGGTCCGCGAACTGGACATCGAAGCCGCCACTGGCCGACTACTGAAAGACAAGGAAGATTGACCGATGCGTTTGCTCCTGGTGGAAGACCACGTGCCCCTGGCCGACGAACTGATGGCCGGTTTGAACCGTCAGGGCTATGCCGTGGATTGGCTGGCCGACGGTCGCGACGCGGTCTACCAGGGCAGCAGCGAACCCTATGACCTGATCATCCTCGACCTTGGTTTGCCAGGTTTGCCGGGGCTTGAAGTGCTGAACCAATGGCGAGCCGGCGGCCTGGCGACGCCCGTGCTGATCCTCACCGCACGCGGCTCCTGGGCCGAACGCATCGAAGGCCTCAAGGCCGGCGCCGACGATTACCTGACCAAACCCTTTCACCCGGAAGAGCTGCACTTGCGGGTCCAGGCGCTGTTGCGCCGCTCCCACGGCCAGGCCAATCAGCCGACGCTCAAGGCTGCCGGCCTGCACCTGGACGAAGGTCGGCAATGCGTGACCCGCGATGGCGCCGACATCCAGCTCACCGCCGCCGAGTTTCGCCTGCTGCGTTATTTCATGCTGCACCCCGAACAGATCCTCTCCAAAAGCCACCTCGCCGAACACCTCTACGACGGTGAAACCGAGCGCGATTCCAATGTGCTGGAAGTCCATGTCAACCACCTGCGGCGCAAGCTCGGCCGTAGCGTGATCGAAACCCGTCGCGGCCAGGGTTACCTGTTCGGCGGGCAAGCCCAGTGAGGTCGATCCAGCGCCGCTTGAGCCTGGGGCTGATCAGCGTGATGGTGATCGTCGGCCTGGTGTTGGCGCAAACCAGTTTGTGGTTGTTTGAAATGGGCTTGCAGCGCTACCTCGAAGCCGGGCTGCGCAACGACAGCGAAAGCCTGCTGGTGGCGCTGGTGCGTGGGCCACAAGGCTTGCAGCTGGATGAGCGACATCTGTCACCGGCCTATCAGCGACCGTTTTCCGGGCACTACTTCCGTATCGATTTTGCCGACAGCCATTGGCGTTCCCGTTCGCTGTGGGATCAGGAAATGCCGCCACTCGATCACCCCGGGCTGCACAGCAACCTGCAATTGGGCCCGGAAGGTCAGCAGTTGCTGGTATTGCGCTCGGACTATCGCCGCTTGGGCCAGTCGATTTCGATCAGCGTGGCCCAGGATTACACCCCGGTGCGCGAAAGCTTTTTGCGCATGCAACAGGTCGGTTTGGGCTTGGGGTTGGCGGGGCTGTTGTTGATTCTGCTGCTGCAACGGATCACCGTGCGCCGCGCCTTGCGGCCACTGGAAAAGGCCCGCGAACAGATTGCCCAGTTGCAGCAGGGCCAGCGCTCGCAACTCGACGATCAGGTGCCGGTGGAGCTGGAGCCGCTGGTGGCGCAGATCAACCATTTGCTGGCCCACACCGAAGACAGCCTCAAGCGTTCGCGCAATGCGCTGGGCAACCTTGGCCATGCCTTGAAAACCCCGCTGGCGGTGTTGTGGAGCCTGGCTTCAAGCGAAAAACTCGATGCTCAGCCGGAGCTGCGTAAAGTGATTCAGGCGCAACTTGAACAGGTGCAACAACGGCTCAATCGCGAACTCAATCGCGCGCGGTTGTCCGGCGATGCGCTGCCGGGGGCGTTGTTTGATTGCGATGCGGAACTGCCGGGATTACTGGCCACGTTGAACATGATTCATGGCGAACATCTTGAACTCAGCTATGCAGCGCCGCCCGGATTGCAATTGCCGTGGGACCGCGAAGATTTGCTGGAACTGCTCGGCAACCTGCTGGACAACGCCTGCAAATGGGCGGATGCCGAGGTGCGGTTGAGTGTGGTCGAGACGGCGGAAGGTTTTCAGTTGAGCGTGGAAGACGATGGGCCGGGGATTCCCCCGGATCAGCGTGATCAGGTGTTCAGCCGCGGGACTCGTCTGGATGAGCAGACTGACGGGCATGGGTTGGGACTGGGCATCGTGCGCGACATCGTCGACACCTGGGGCGGGGTGTTGCGACTGGAAGAGAGCGAGTGGGGCGGGCTAAGGGTTGTCATCGAATTACCCAAACGCTGACACCGGTCTAAAGACCACCTAGCAACCTGTGGGAGCGGGCTTGCTCGCGAAGGCGGTGTATCAGTCAACATTTGTGCTGAATGACACACCGCCATCGCGAGCAAGCCCGCTCCCACATTGGATCTGCAGTGGGCACTCAGACGCGGAACTGGTCCATCAGGCGCTGCTGCTGATTCGCCAGGCTGTTGAGCGACTGGCTCACCCGTGCCGATTCATTCGCCTGTCCCGACAACGATTCAGTCACATCACGAATCGTCGCCACGTTGTTGTTGATCTCCTCGGCCACCGCGCTTTGTTCTTCCGCCGCGCTGGCGATCTGCAGGTTCATGTCGCTGATCACCGTGACCGCCTCGCCAATCTGGCGCAGCGCTGTCACCGCCTGACCCACCTGGTCGACGCTGCCCTGCGCCTGACGATGGCTGTTGTTCATCGAACCCACCACATCCTGGGTACCGCTCTGCAACTGCTCGATCACCAGGCGGGTTTCTTCGACAGATTCTTGAGTCCGCCGCGCCAGGTTGCGCACCTCATCCGCCACCACCGCAAAACCACGTCCGGCTTCACCGGCGCGGGCCGCTTCGATCGCGGCGTTGAGGGCCAGCAGGTTGGTCTGTTCGGCGATGGCGCGAATCACTTCCAGCACCGAGCCGATCTTCTCGCTGTTGGCCGCCAGGCCTTCGACTTGCACCATCGCCGCGCTCATGTCAGCGGCAAGGTTGCCAATGCTGGTGGTGGTGCGGTCGATCACGGTCAGGCCCTGACGAGTCGCCTGATCCGCATCCCGCGCGGCCTGTGCCGCTTGCGCGGCGCTGCGGGCGACGTCCTGGGCGGTGGCGCTCATTTCGTGGGACGCGGTCGCGACCTGATCGACCTGACGGTATTGCTGTTCCATGCCGGCGCTGGTCTGGGTGGCGATCGCAGAGGATTGGTCGGCGGTGCTGCGCGCGTCCTGCACCGAGCGTTTGACCTCGGCGATGATCGGTTGCAGCTTGTCGAGGAAACGGTTGAACCAGCCGGCCAATTGGCCCAGTTCATCCTGCTTGTCGTAGGCCAGGCGCCGGGTCAGGTCGCCTTCGCCGCTGGCGATGTCTTCCAGCATGTGGGCCACGCCGAGGATCGGCTTGGTCACGCTGCGCGCCATCAGCCACACCAGCATCAAGCCGATCAACGCCGCCAGCACGCCCAGGCCAAGTTCGACCAGCGTACCGGCCCGGTTGCTTTCATCGAGTTGTTTTTTCAGCGTTTCGGCAGGGCCGACCAGGACTTTCTCCGGCACGTCGAGCAACACGCCCCAGGACTTGCCGCCGGGGATCGGCTGGAACGGCGCCAGCACTTTCAATTGCTGGTTGCTGTGCAGGCTGGCGGTTTTGCTGCTGTTGGCCAGCAGGCGGATCAACTCGGCGCCATGGGTGGTGTCCACGGCGTCCAGGCGTTGGCTGAGTTTGCTGGCGTCCGGGCTGTAGCCGGCGAGCAAACCGACCGGACTGATGATGCTGACGCTGGTCTGGCCGTCATAGAGCTTTTTGCTCGCGCCCTGGCTGACCGCTTGCAGGCTGTTGAGGTTGATGTCCACCGACAGCGAAGCGATGACCTTGCCGTTGACCATCAGCGGGAAAACGATGCTGGTCATCAGCACCTTCTGGCCGTCGATCACGTAGAAATAGGGTTCGATCACACACGGTTTTAGCGTGGTGCGCGGGCAGGTGAACCAGGCGTTGGCCGGCTCGCCGCTGGGGCCGGTGCGGGTGTCGGCCATGTCGCTTTCAGGCAGTGGCATCGAGGTCAACTGGCCCGGGGTCGGTTGCGACCAGTACAAGGCAAAGCGGCCCTTTTCGTTGCTGCCGACTTCGCTTTGACCGGCGAACAGCTCGTCCTTGCCGTCCAGCGCATTGGCTTCGAACACCAGGGACAGACCGAGCAGGTCCGGGTTGGCTTGCAGGGCCGACTTGACCTGGCGGGTCAGGTCTTCGCGCAGGTCGAAGGCATCGAGAAAGCGCTTCTCGGCCTGATCACGCAGGAACAGCACCTGGCGCGAAAAGCCGTGGCCATATTGGTAGGCATCCATGAATGCCTGGCGAATCCCCAGCGCCTGGTTTTCACCCTGGGATTCAATCCGCGCCTGGGCGGCTTCGGTGAGCATCTCCATGCTCGAGGCTTTCACCAGCGCGGAGCTGTGCTCCATGCGATACAGCGAAAGACCCACCAGCAGGGTCACGATACCCGCCAGGCAAAGCCCGGCCAGCAGGGTGATCTTCCATTGAATGGAAAGTTGTCTGATCGACATGGAGACGTCCTTTATTCGATAAATATCTGAGACTCCGCACTGTAACGGCCGCCATTTGGCTTTCTTTATCCGCACCCACAAATAAGAACTCACACAAAACCCGTAGCAGCTGGCGAAGCCTGCGTTCGGCTGCGAAGCAGTCGTAAAACCTGCACACGCGGTACGTCTGGAACACCGAGGCGTCTGGATTCGCGTCTGCTGCGCAGCCGAACGCAGCCTTCGGCAGCTGCTACAGGGCCGGTTCGCTTTGACAAGGTGTTGTGGCTGCGGCACAGTGCGCGCCCTCTAATAAAACCCTCTCTTTAATCCGCTGGCGGCGCTTCGCAGACTGCCGGCCGGACTCTTTCCGTTTGTCTTGAGGTAGTGATGATTAATGCAGTAATTGCCGCGGTCGGCGTCATGCTGATCCTCAGCCTGTCCCGCGTGCATGTGGTGATCGCGCTGATCGTCGGCGCGCTGGTCGGTGGCTTGACCGGTGGCCTGGGCATCGACGCGACATTAAAAGCCTTCAACAGCGGGCTCGGTGGCGGCGCGACGGTGGCGTTGTCCTACGCCTTGCTCGGCGCTTTCGCGGTGGCGATTGCCAAGTCCGGCCTGGCCCATGCCTTGGCTGACAAAGCCCTGCTGATGGTCGACCGTCAGCACGCGAGCGGTGGTGGTCAGGTCAAGTGGCTGCTGATCGGTTTGCTGTGGGTGGTGGCCATCGCTTCGCAGAATATTCTGCCGATACATATCGCCTTTATTCCGTTGCTGGTGCCGCCACTGCTCTATGTGCTGACCAAGCTGCAACTCGATCGTCGCTTGATCGCCTGCGTCATGACCTTCGGTCTGATCACGCCGTACATGTTCCTGCCGGTGGGCTTCGGCAACATCTTCCTCAATGAAATCCTGCTGGCCAATGTCGCCCGTAGCGGCGTCGACATCAGTGGCATCAACGTCACCCAAGCCATGGGCATCCCGGCGTTGGGCATGGTCGTCGGGCTGGCGGCGGCGTTTATCAGCTACCGCAAGAAACGCGTCTACGACCTGGAAAAGATCGAGCAAGTCGAACAGGTGGCGGTGCAGTACAACCCGCTGAGCCTGATGGTGGCCGGTCTGGCCATCGCCGCAGCGTTCATCATTCAGCTGCTGCTGGATTCGATGATCATTGGTGCGCTGGCCGGGTTCCTGATTTTCTCGGTGTCAGGCGTGGTGAAATGGCGCGACACCGACGACCTGTTCACCGAAGGCATGAAAATGATGGCGATGATCGGCTTCATCATGATCGCCGCGTCCGGGTTTGCCGAAGTGATGAAAGCCACGGGCGAGGTGCAAACGCTGGTCGAAGCGTCGGCCTCGTGGATCGGTCACAGCAAAGGCATCGGCGCGTTGCTGATGTTGCTGGTCGGGCTGCTGGTGACCATGGGCATCGGTTCGTCGTTTTCTACCGTGCCGATCCTGGCGGCGATTTTTGTGCCGCTGTGCGTGCAACTGGGCTTCAGCCCGTTGGCGATCGTTTGCATTGTCGGCACCGCTGGCGCTCTGGGGGACGCCGGTTCGCCCGCCTCGGACTCGACCCTCGGCCCGACCTCCGGCCTGAACATCGACGGCCAGCATCACCATATCTGGGACACCGTGGTCCCGACCTTCCTGCACTACAACCTGCCGCTGCTGGCATTCGGCTGGGTGGCCGCGATGGTCCTGTAACCCGAGATCAAATGTGGGAGCGGGCTTGCTCGCGAAAGCGGTGGCACATCCAACATTGATGTGACTGGCAGACCGCTTTCGCGAGCAAGCCCGCTCCCACAATTTGATTGGGGGTGGCCGTTATTCAACTTTTGATCCGGCGTGCCGTTATAGCCTTTAACCACGCCAACAAAATCAAAAGAGTGAACGTCATGCGCATGAGCCTGAAGGCTAAAGTCCTGTCCCTTGCCGTCCTCCCGGTGTTGCTCTTTGCGCTGGTCATCAGCCTGACCACATTGTTCATTCTGCAAGAACAGGCTCACAAGGAAGTCGAGGAAACGCGCCAGCGCCTGCTCAGCGATGCCAAGGCGACCCTGCAAAGCTACGTCGCCGTGGCCATGACCGCGATCAAACCGCTCTACGACGCTGCCGCTCCCGGCGATGACGCGGCGCGGGCGCAGGTGGTCAAGTTGCTCTCGAGCATCACCTACGGCAAGGACGGCTACTTCTTCGGCTACGACTCCAACACCGTGCGCCTGTTCAAGG
Organism: Pseudomonas sp. NPDC086251; assembly: GCF_044746405.1. Lineage (NCBI taxonomy): Bacteria > Pseudomonadati > Pseudomonadota > Gammaproteobacteria > Pseudomonadales > Pseudomonadaceae > Pseudomonas > Pseudomonas sp. NPDC086251. The sequence continues at coordinate 12,160 of NZ_JBIVBY010000016.1, read as the reverse complement.
CCAACAGCCCCGATGGCGTGGGCCAGAGCTTCAAGGACAACCGCGATTCGAACGGCGTCTACGTTAACCGCGACCTGGTGAAAGTCGCGAAGGACGGCACCCATTACCTGCAATACAGCTCGCCATTGCCCGGCAACACTCAGGTGCAGGTGCCAAAACTGGGCTACACCGAATACCTGCCGAAGTGGGACATGGCGGTCGGCACCTCGGTCAACCTCGACGGCATCGAAGCCCAGGTGGCGCTGGTCCAGGCCAAGATCCAGGAACGGATGGAAGGCGTGGTGCTGAGCATCATCGGCGTCGCCGCGCTGGTGCTGCTGGTGATTGCCGCCGTCGGCATGTTGCTGGCCAACGCCATCCTGCGCCCGCTGAACCTGATGAAAGCCAACCTCGACGACATCGCGGCAGGCGAGGGCGACCTGACCCGGCGCCTGACCATCACCAGCCAGGACGAACTCGGTGAACTGGCCGGCTCGTTCAACCGGTTCGTCGACAAGATCCACGGCCTGGTGCGTCAGATCACCGAAATGACCTCGCAACTGACCGGGCTGGTGAATCAGGTGTCCGATCAGGCGCAGCGCTCGGATCAGGCCATGGAGCGTCAGCGTCACGAAACCGATCAGGTAGCCACGGCGATCAACGAGATGTCGGCGGCGGCTCAGGAAGTGGCGAAAAGCGCGCAAAACGCGGCGGTGGCTGCCCAGCAGACCGACGAAGAAGGCCAGGCCGCCAAGCGTGTGGTGGCCGGCAGTATCGTCAAGATTCATGCCTTGGTGGATGACATTCGCAGCAGCGGCGTGTCCCTCGACAGCCTGCAAAAAGACGTGTCGTCGATTGTCAGCGTGCTTGGGGTGATTCGTTCGATTGCCGAGCAGACCAACCTGCTGGCGCTCAACGCCGCCATCGAAGCGGCGCGCGCCGGTGAGGCCGGCCGTGGTTTTGCGGTGGTGGCGGACGAAGTGCGGGCACTGGCCAGTCGCACGCAAATCAGCACGCAGGAAATCCAGGGCATGATCGACCGCTTGCAGGCCGGCACCCAATCGGCGGTGGAAGCGATGCGCCGTTCCAGCGAGGCCGGCGACGGTACCTCCGCGCAGGCCAACCAGGCCGGCGCGTCGCTGGACACCATGGCTCAGCTGATCGCCACCATCAACTCGATGAACGCGCAGATCGCCAGCGCCGCCGAAGAGCAGACCGCCGTGGCCGAAGAAATCAACCGCAGCGTGCACCAGATTGCCGTCGCGGTGGACAACGTTGCCGACGAAACCCAGCTCGGCGCCCAGACCTCCCGCAGCCTCGCCGACCTCGGCCAGCGCCTCGGTAAACTGGTCGGACAGTTCCGCATTTGATACCACAAACCTGTGGGAGCGGGCTTGCTCGCGAAGGCTGAGTGTCAGTCGACCTCTCTTTCGACTGATACACCGCCATCGCGAGCAAGCCCGCTCCCACAAGGGATTGTGCAGTTCAGGCCTTAATTGGGTCTGTCCCAATACGGCACTTCGCCAAAGCATTCGACAAAGAAATCGATTACCGTCCTGACCTTCACCGACAACCGTCGGCTGCCGGGCCAGAGCACGGCGATCTGTTGCGGTTCGAAGCTGTTGGACACCTGATATTCCCCCAGCACCGGCACCAGCGTGCCGTTGCGCACCGCTTCACCAATCAGCCACGACGGAAACATCACCAATCCCAAGCCTTGCTCGGCCGCCTGGGTCAGGGTATCGGCGTGGTTGCCGGTGATCGGACCCTTCACCGAGTAAGGCGTCCAGTCCCGCTGGCCTTTGCGAAAAAACCAGCGCTGGAGGCCGGTCACGCCCTTGTAGGCCAGGCATTGATGGGTCGCGAGGTCTTCGGGATGTTGCGGCGTGCCGTGGCGTTCCAGATAGGCCGGGCTCGCGGCGACTTGAAAGCGATGGGGCGCCAGAATCCGCGCCTGCATGCTTGAATCGTGCAGCGGGCCGATGCGAAACAGTAAGTCAGCACCTTCCTGCAACGGGTCGACGTAGCTGTCGGTCTGCTGGATATCCAGTTGCAGTTTCGGGTAACGCTCGCACAACGCCCCCAGCCACGGCGTCAGATGCCGCTGGCCAAACACCACCGGCGCGTTGATCCGCACCAACCCACTTGGCTCGCTTTGCTGTTCCTGCAAGGCCTGCTCGGCTTCTTCCAGTTGCACCAGCACCAGCCGCGCATGATGCCCGAGCATCCGCCCGGCCTCGGTGGGCGTGACGGCGCGGGTGTGGCGGTAGAGCAATTGTTGGCTCAAGGCCTGTTCCATCAACTGGATCTGCCGGGAAATCGAGGAGGGCGCCAGCCCCTCGCGGCGGGCGACTTCGGAAAAACTGCCGTGATCGAGCACCGCGACAAACAGCCGAAGCGCCTTGAATCCCAGTTCGTTGAGGCCGTGCATGGTTAATCCTGCTGTGCGAGTTGCGCAAAAGTGTTGTCAGGATGCTCCCATTTATCGCACAGCAATGCCACCCGATAATGCGCGCCATTCCAACTGAAATGCACCCTGTCCCGTAGGAGCTGTCGAGTGCAACGAGGCTGCGATCTTTAAAGATCGAGATCAAAAGATCGCAGCCTCGTTGCACTCGACAGCTCCTACGGGGCGGGCGCGAGGAGCTACTGATGCAAACTGCGTTAAATGAACAAGCGGGTGTCATCGCGACGCCTGTCAGCAAACCGGGGCTGCGGCTGTTGCTGCTGCCGCTGGTCATCCTGGCCGGCATGGGCCTTTCCGTGGAGGCCGGTTTGCTCGGGCCGCTCGGGGTTCAGGTCGGTCACTTGTGGGCGACCTTGAGCATCTTCGGCGTCGGTTCGGCGATTCTGTTTTTGTTGCTGCTGTTCAGCGGCCCGCAACGGGGACCGGCCTTGAATACATTGCCGCGCTGGCAATTGATCGGTGGCTTTCTCGGGCCGATGTATGTGGTGGTGCTGACCTTGGCCACGCCGCACATCGGGATCGCGATGACCATGATCGCGATCCTTTCCGGACAGGTCGGCAAAAGCGTGCTGATCGACCACTTCGGCTGGTTCGGTGCCACCCGCAAAAAGGTCAACGGTGAACGTTGGCTGGCCTTGCTGCTGATTGTCGCGGCACTTGTTCTGATTGCTCGGGGTTGATGATGAATCTGATTATTTTGTTGGCGGTGGTCGTGGCGGCCGGTGCGGTATTGAGTGTTCAGGCGGCGATCAATGGCCGGCTGGGCGAAACGGTCGGCGTGTTGCGCAGCAGCTTGTTGACCTTCGTGGTGGGCGCGGTGACCACCGGGTTGCTGATCCTGTTTTTCGAACCGGCGCATGCGGTGAGCCTGCTGGATGTGCCGAAATGGCAGCTCAGCGGGGCGTTGTTCGGGGTGGTGTACATGATGGTGATGGTCGGCGCGGTGCCGCGAGTCGGCACGGCGGTGGCGACGGTGGCGGTGATTGTCGGGCAACTGGGCATGGGCATGCTGATCGATAACTTCGGCTGGCTGGGCAATCCGCCGATCGAACTGTCCGGCAGCCGGATCCTGGCGATGGTGTGTCTCGCGCTAGCGTTACTGTTCATGTATCGCAGCAACACCAAAAGCGCCTGACGCGCGATCCCCTGTAGCAGCTGTCGAGCTTGCGAGGCTGCGTTCGGCTGCGAAGCAGTCGGGAAATCAGGCAATGCGGTGTATCAGGAAAACCGCGAGCTCAGGGTTTACGACTGCTGCGCAGCCGAACGCAGCCTCGCAAGCTCGACAGCTGCTACAAATACAAATCCTGGCCAGCTCCTACAATGAGTGTGAGGTGCGCATTGGGCGCACGCGACGACCACAACCCTGGAGTCAGACTCATGATCGACAGTGAAAGTATCTGCGACTGCCCCAAATGCTCCTGCAAACTGGGCGAACATCCGATTGCGCGCCACGGCAAGCACTATTGCTGTGAAGCCTGCGCCAAGCACCACGAACATGGCGAAGAATGTGCCAGCAAGGGCTGCAAGTGCGCCCACGCCAAGTAACTTATCCAGGTCAAGTGGAGCCGCTCGGGCTCCACTTTCAGTTTCACTTCTCCAATCCTCCTTGATAGTCAGTTCGCCGGACGCCAGGTCACATTCTCGACCCCGAATTTCTCTGCCATCGGCTTGCTGGTCTTCTGCACCTTTTCACGGCCAAAGCGCGGGATTCTTCCCACGCCGGCGTCGCAGCTTGCCCAATGCCAAGCCTCCGCATTGTCCATTTTGTCCAGGCGGATAATGAAAGACTTGGGGGCGCCATGAAGGGTGTATTCAATGACGAAAAGTTTTGCGTTGTTCATATAGCCCGTATTCCTCCCTGTGGTAATACAGGGATCGTTGGGGTTACGGAAAATTCAGTTGGATTGTCAGACGGTTGCCGCCAGTGGCGACAAGGGTTGCGGCTGGTTACCATGCAATCTCTGAAAAGCCCAATGAACACTGCCCATGGCCCTTGCCGCGCCGCCAGACCTGAGTGATACCGACGTGCCGGTGCAACCGCTGGCGCGGACCTATCCGCGCGGGTTGTACATCGAGCCGCACGAGCATGTCTGGGGGCAGTTGCTGTACGCGATGAGTGGGGTGATGTGGGTCGAGACGCCCCATGAGGCGCTGGTGGTGCCGCCGCAGCGAGCGGTGTGGTTGCCACCGGGCGTGCCCCACGGGATTCGCGTGGTTTCGGACCTGCAGATGCGCAATATCTACCTGCGCCCGTCGTTGGCGGCAACCCTGGACGACACGGTGCAAGTGATCGAAGTCGGTGGTCTGCTGCGCGAACTGATCGTCGGGTTGGTGGAGCAGGGCGACGATGGCGCTCCCGAGTATTACGAAGCGCTGGTCGGCCTGGCGCTACTGGAACTCCAACGGGCCAAGCGCTCGCTGCTGAAAATCCCCTTGCCGGACGATTCCGACCGGCGCCTGATGAATGTCTGCCAGGCGGTCATGGCAGCGCCCTCCCTGGACATTCCTTTCGAACAACATGCCGAAAACGCCGGCGCCAGCGTGCGCACCCTGGCGCGGCTGTTCAAGGACGGTTTGGGCATGGGCTTCGCCGAGTGGCGGCGGCAAGTGCAATTGGTAACGGCGGTGGCGGAGTTGATCCAGGGCGTGGCGGTCAGTGCGATTGCCCGGGAACTGGGCTATTCGCCGAGCAGCTTCAGCGACATGTTCCGTCGCGAACTGGGTGTCGCACCCTCGCAATACTCCAGCCAAAACGACCCCCTGTAGGAGCGAGCTCGCTCGCGAAAAACGCCAAGCCAACGCGTTTAACCCAGACAGCACGCGTTACCGTTAACGTCCATCGCGAGCGAGCGCGCTTTGACCGAAATTCAGAAGCACTTGGCCGATGCTCGCCGGCGCGTCTCCCTAGACTCATCGCCTACCTCAGCTACAGGCGGAGTTTGCCATGAACTACCTCATCTCAATCGCCATCGGCCTGGGCGTCGGCCTGCTTTACGGCGCTCTGGATTTTCGTTCCCCCGCACCACCGGCCATCGCGCTGGTCGGTCTGCTCGGCATGCTGGCCGGCGAACAGTTGTGGCCGATGGGTCGGCAGCTGGTGGCTGGCTGGATCTCCTGAGTCCTTTGTGACGCGCCTTTTCACTCATTCGATGGACACTCCCATGAAAGCACTGCAATTCGACAAAACCGGCGACCTCTCGGCCCTGCGCTACGTCGAGGTTCCCACGCCCGTTCCCGGCGCCAATGAAGTCCTGGTGCAGATCAAGGCTGCCGGTCTCAACCCCAGCGACGTGAAGAACGTCTTGGGGCGTTTTCCCTACACCACGTTGCCGCGAATTCCGGGGCGTGATTTTGCCGGTGTCGTCGTCGAAGGCCCGCAGGCGCTGATCGGTCAGGAAGTCTGGGGCACCGGGCGGGAGCTGGGCTTTTTCGCCGACGGCACCCATGCGCAATTCGTCAAATTGCCGGCCAATGGCGTGGCGCGCAAACCCACTCACCTGGACTTCGCCCAGGCGGCCAGTCTCGGTGTGCCTTACACCACGGCGTGGGATGCACTGGAACGCAGCCTGGTGACAGCGGATACCCGATTGCTGGTGATCGGCGGCGGGGCGGTCGGCAGTGCCGCGTTGGCGTTGGCCAAGGTGCGTGGCGCTCAGGTATTGGCGGCGGCGCGACGGCCGGAGCAGGTCAAGGCGTTGCAGGCGCAGGGCTATCAGACACTGCAGCTGGATAAACCCGAGGATCTCGGCGCTCAGGTGAATGCCGTGTACGCCGGCGGTGCCGATGTGATTTTCGATACCACCGGCTTCTGGCTGCCCGCGTCGGTCGCGGCATTGGCGGCGTTCGGGCGCATCGCAATCATCGCCGCGCCGGTGGACGGCCTGGTGCAGCTGCCTGCCCTGGCGTTGTATCGCAAGGGTGGTTCGGTGGTGGGGATCAATTCCTTGCTGTACGGGGTTCAGGCCTGTGCGGCGATGCTTGAGCAGTTCGGCAAGTTCTTCGATCAAGGCATGTTGCCGTTGCCCCAGGGACTGCTTGAATCGCCGTTGGCCGAAGGGCTGGAGCGGTATGCCGAGGTGAATCAGGGCGGGGGCGAGAAAGTGATTTTATTGCCATAACCTAATCCATGTGGGAGCGGGCTTGCTCGCGAAGACGGTGGCACATCCAGCATTGATGTGACTGCCAGACCGCTTTCGCGAGCAAGTCCGCTCCCCACACTCGATCTTCAGTGGGCACCAATTCTGTGTTCGCCATAGGTCCCATGTGGGAGCGAGCCTGCTCGCGATGAGGCCCTGACAGTCGACATCAATGTCGTCTGCTAGAATCGGCGCCATTGATCCCACGAGGTACCCCCATGAGCGAGCCGATTCGTCTGACCCAATACAGCCACGGCGCAGGGTGTGGCTGCAAGATTTCTCCCCAGGTGCTGGAAGTGATTCTGGCCGGCAGCGGCGCGCAGAACCTGGACCCGAAACTCTGGGTCGGCAACGCTTCCCGCGACGACGCCGCGGTGTACGCCATCGATGACGAGCGCGGCGTGGTCTCGACCACCGACTTCTTTATGCCGATCGTCGACGATCCGTTCGATTTCGGCCGCATCGCCGCCACCAATGCCATCAGCGATATCTACGCCATGGGCGGCGATCCGTTGATGGCGATTGCGATCCTCGGCTGGCCGGTGAATGTACTGGCGCCAGAGATTGCCCGGGAAGTGATTCGCGGCGGGCGTTCAGTCTGTGATGAAGCGGGGATTCCGTTGGCCGGTGGGCATTCCATCGACGCGCCGGAGCCGATCTTCGGCCTGGCGGTCACCGGTCTGGTGCAAAAGCGCCACATGAAGCGCAACGACACCGCCACCGCCGGCTGCCTGCTTTACCTCACCAAACCCTTGGGCATCGGCATCCTCACCACCGCCGAGAAGAAGGGCAAGCTGCGCCACGCCGACATCGGCCTGGCCCGCGACTGGATGTGCACCCTGAACAAACCCGGCAGCCGCTTCGGCAAACTCGACGGCGTGACCGCGATGACCGACGTCACCGGTTTTGGCTTGCTCGGGCATCTGGTGGAAATGGCCGATGGCAGCAACGTAACGGCCCGGATCGAGTACGACCGCGTGCCGCGCCTGCCGGGTGTCGAGTATTACCTCGACCTGGGCTGCGTGCCGGGCGGGACGCTGCGCAATTTCGACAGCTACGCCAGCAAACTCGGGCGGCTTCAGGAAATGCACAAACGCGTGCTCTGCGACCCACAAACCAGCGGCGGCCTGCTAGTCGCGGTCACCCCTGAGGGTAACGAACACTTCCTCAAAGTAGCTGCGGAACTAGGCCTTGCCCTTGAGCCGATCGGTGAACTGGTCGAGCGACAGACAAACGCGGTCGAGGTGTTTTGATGTCTATCGACTGCACCGATTACCGCGATATCTTTCTCAACGACCGGCCGATGCTGGATGCCCGCGCGCCGATCGAGTTTCACAAAGGCTCATTCCCCGGCGTGGTCAACCTGCCGCTGATGAACGACAGCGAGCGGCAACGGATTGGCACCTGCTACAAACAACACGGCCAGCAAGCCGCCATTACGCTGGGCCATCAATTGGTGTCCGGCGAGATCAAAGCCGAGCGCATCCAGGCCTGGGCGGCGTTTGCCCGAGCCCATCCGGATGGCTATTTGTATTGTTTTCGCGGCGGCTTGCGCTCGCAGATCGTCCAGCAGTGGCTCAAGGACGAGGCGGGTATTGACTATCCAAGGGTCGGTGGCGGCTACAAAGCCATGCGCACTTTCCTGCTGAATACGCTCGATGCGGCGGTGGCCCAGTGCGATTTCGTGCTGCTGGGCGGCATGACCGGCACCGGCAAGACCGAGGTGCTCACCCAGCTGCGCAACGGGCTGGACCTGGAAGGTCACGCCAACCATCGCGGTTCCAGTTTCGGCAAACACGCCACGGGCCAACCCTCCAACATCGACTTTGAAAACCGCTTGGCGGTGGATGTGCTGAAAAAGCGCGACCACGGCATCGAACAGTTTGTGCTGGAAGACGAGAGCCGCGCGATCGGCAGCTGCGCCCTGCCGTTGCCGCTGTTTCAGGGCATGCAGCAGTTCCCGATGGTCTGGCTGGAAGACAGCCTGGAAGGGCGGGTCGAACGGATCCTGCGTGATTACGTGGTCGACTTGTGCGCCGAGTTCATTGGCGTGCATGGCGATGAAGGTTTTGCGCTGTTCTCCGAGCGTTTGCTGGAGAGCCTGAATAACGTGCAGAAGCGCTTGGGCGGTGAACGCCATCGGCGGATGTTGATCTTGATGGAAGAGGCGCTGGCGGAGCAGGCGAACAGCGGTGCCGTGGATTTGCACCGGGGCTGGATCGAAGGGCTGCTGCGCGAGTATTACGACCCGATGTACGCCTTTCAGCGAGAGAAGAAGGGCTCGCGGATCGAATTTGCCGGAGAGCGTGGGGCGGTGCTTGAGTATCTTCGGGAGCGGGTCAGTCAGCGAGGGTGAGGGTGGTTTTGCCGGCCTCTTCGCGGGCAAGCCTCGCTCCTACAGAGGTGTGGATACAAACCTTGTAGGAGCGAGGCTTGCCCGCGAAGAGGCCTGACCAGACACCCCACGACTTAAGTCGGACAAGTCTCCCGCCCATTATCCAGACCCTGCTTATAGCTGTGGCTCACCAGGCTGGCCTTGCCGTTGTGCCAGGTCAGCGTGAGCACATACAGAGAGTCGTAGTCGCTGGATTCCCAGTCATCGGTGATGTTCTGTTTCTTGCCAACGGCTTCCCCGGCAACCTTGTTGATCAGCTCGGGCAGGTAGCCGTGGGACCAGGCGGTGTAGATGACCGAGTTGTGATACTTGTCGTGCAGCAGTTCATCCGCCAGGTCGCTGGTGTCATTGGCCGAGAAGTTGATGTTCACCGGCAAACCGAGCTTGATCGCGCTGGGGCTGATGGTCATCAGGGGGCGAATGTAACTGTAGGAATTGTCCAGTTCGCCTTCCTCGACATTGCGCGTCGGGTTGGCGGCAAACACGTAGTTGGCCTTGCCGAATTTTTCCGGCAACAAGGTGGCCAGGTCGATCGCGCGGTTCAGACCTTGGCAATTGAGTTGGCCAAGGCCGCCGGCAGGTTTTTCCGCGTGGCGCAGGAACACCAGCGTCTGGGTGCCGTCCGCCGGTTGGGCGCGGCTTTCGCTGGATTCCAGCACCAGAAACAATGCGCTGGCTGCCAGCAACGCGGGCAGCAGCAAATAAGCGCGATGTTTGAAGCGGTGGGCGAATTTCAGTGGGTTCATCATTGGATTAAGGGTTCTTCAGCGCATTTCGTTAAGGCTGACAAACCTTTACACCGCGAATTTCCTGCGTCGGGTGTTTTCCCTGTCGTTCAGCCGGTCCGTTTTCAAAGGAGGCAGTGCTCAGAGTCCTCTGAAGCCCGTTTGGTTCGATTCCGGCAAAGAGCGCAGCAATGTACCGGTAACCTTGTACGGGTTGGAGCACAGGTTATCGACAGGATGTTGCGGATTTATGGACACGTTACACGTAGTAGCGCTGACGAAGGCTGCAATCTCTCGATCTTGAACATCAGTGAGATTGATACCGGCAACAGATCTCCTGCATTAAGATCGTCATTCTCAATTTCCTCGTGGATCCTCCCATGACCGATTTGTCCAAGTTCCCCATCACCCAGAAATGGCCGGCCCAGTACCCCGAGTGGATTCAGCTTTACTCCTTGCCGACCCCCAATGGCGTCAAGGTGTCGATCATGCTCGAAGAGATCGGCCTGCCGTACGAGCCCCATCGAGTGGGCTTCGAGAGTAATGATCAGCTGTCGCCCGAATTCATGTCCCTGAACCCCAACAACAAGATTCCAGCGATCCTCGACCCCCGTGGTCCGGGAGACCAGCCGTTGCCGTTGTTCGAGTCCGGGGCGATTTTGATTTACCTGGCCGACAAGAGCGGGCAATTGCTGGCACAGGAATCGGCTGCGCGTTACGAGACGATTCAGTGGCTGATGTTTCAGATGGGTGGTATCGGGCCGATGTTCGGCCAGCTGGGGTTTTTCAATAAGTTCGGCGGCAAGGACTACGAGGACAAGCGGCCCCGTGATCGCTATGTCGAAGAAAGCAAACGCCTGCTCAGCGTGCTGGATGGACGCCTGGAAGGGCGTGACTGGATCATGGGCGAGCGTTACACCATTGCCGACATCGCGACGTTCCCGTGGGTGCGCAACCTGATCGGTTTCTACGAGGCGGGTGATCTGGTGGGCATCAAGGATTTCCGCAACGTCACGCGGGTGCTGGAAAAATTCCTGGCGCGGCCGGCGGTGATCCGCGGGCTGGAGATCCCTAAACCCCTCTCGAATTAACGCGGATCCTGTGGGAGCGGGCTTGCTCGCGAAGGCGGTGTATCAGTCAACATGAGTGCTGACTGACACACCGCCTTCGCGAGCAAGCCCGCTCCCACAAGGGGTTTGTGTTGGCTTGAAGATTATTGCCATTCCAGTAACGCAGTCTTCAGCGATCGGGGTTTGTGCCCCGCAACGCTCAAGGCATAAGCTTTCGCCCCCTCTACGACTTTCGTCTCGTCCTCCGATTTTCAGGAATATCCAATGTCCAGTCAGTTCCCCGAAGCACGTCCACGCCGTCTGCGCCGCAATGCGAGCCTGCGCAGCCTGTTCCAGGAAACCGAGTTCAGTTTGAACGACCTGGTGCTGCCGATTTTCGTCGAGGAAGAAATCGACGACTTCGTGCCGATCAAGAGCATGCCCGGTGTGATGCGTATTCCGGAGCGGAAACTGGCCGGCGAGATCGAGCGTTATGCCCGGGCCGGGATCAAGTCGGTGATGACCTTCGGCGTGTCGCACCACCTGGACAGCAGCGGCAGTGACACCTGGAGCGACAACGGCCTGGTGTCGCGCATGTCGCGCATCGCCAAGGACGCGGTGCCGGACATGATCGTCATGTCCGACACCTGTTTCTGTGAATACACCGACCACGGCCACTGCGGCGTGCTGCACAACCACGAAGTCGACAACGACCAGACGCTGATCAACCTTGGCAGACAAGCCGTGGCGGCGGCCCGAGCCGGTGCCGATGTGATCGCCCCGTCAGCCGCCATGGACGGGCAGGTTCAGGCCATTCGCCGGGCGCTGGATGACGCTGGTTTCAGCCAGACCGCGATCATGGCGTATTCGACCAAGTTTGCCTCGGCACTCTACGGCCCGTTCCGCGAGGCCGGCGGCAGCGCGCTCAAGGGTGACCGCAAAAGCTATCAGATGAACCCGATGAACCGCCGCGAAGCCGTGCGCGAATCGCTGCTGGACGAGCAGGAAGGCGCCGATGCGTTGATGGTCAAGCCGGCCGGCGCGTACCTGGACATCATCCGCGACATCCGCGAAGTGTCGCGCCTGCCGCTGTCGGCGTATCAGGTGAGCGGCGAGTACGCGATGATCAAATTCGCCGCCCAGGCCGGGGCGATCGATGAGGACCGCGTGGTGCGCGAGAGCCTTGGTGCGATCAAGCGGGCCGGGGCGGACCTGATCTTCACCTACTTCGCCATGGACCTGGCCCTGGCCGGGATCTAAACCCCAACACAAAACCAATGTGGGAGCGGGGGGGGGGGGGGGGGGGGGGGGGGGGGGGGGGGGGGGGGGGGGGGGGGGGGGGGGGGGGGGGTGGGGGGGGGGGTGGGGGGGGGCGGGGGGGGGGGGGGGGGGCGCCGGGGGGGCCGACG
>NZ_JBIVBY010000015.1:0-176106 GCF_044746405.1 Pseudomonas sp. NPDC086251 | reverse complement strand
CCCAGGACATGAAATCGATGGTGATCAACTTATCATCGTAGTTGAGCACCGCGCCCACGGCGTCCTCGCGCGCCGAATCGCTCATCTGCCCGGCGAACTTGGTAATCCGCGCATTGACCGATTTGGGTTTGCCGAAGTGCAGCAGCAAACGGTCGATGGTATGGCAGCCGATCACATAAAAGGCACCGCCACGGTCGCCCGGTTGCTTCATGTGGTTGGTGTCGGCTTCGTCGTGTGAACAGCCAGCGTGCGCGCGAACCTGCAGCACCTTGCCGATTTCACCGCTCTGCAGCACCTGCTGCATTTTTTCCACCGATGGCGCGTAGCGCCAGCAGTAGCCGACTTGGAACAACCCGCCGGTACGCTCGACCGCGTCGACGATGCGTGTGGTGTCGATGGTGCCGCGGCCCGCCGGTTTCTCGCAGAGCACCGCTTTGCCGGCCTCCAGCGCTTCGATGGCCCAGTCGGCCATCAAGTAGCTCTTGGGGTGCACGAGCACCACATGCACGTTCGGGTCAGCGAGGATTTCTTCCTTGCTGCGTGCCTGCAAGTCCAGCGCATCGCAGAACGGATCCAGCAGAGGGCTGTCGTCATAGGCGCCAAGAAACTGCACGCCGGGTATGCGCTTGAAGGCTTTGACGCGGCCCGACGTGTGTGGGTGGGTAATCCCCAGGCAGGCCACACCGATAGTGGCGCCATTCTCAAGCTTGTAAGACATGATGTTCTCCAGGTGTTCTTGTCCGAAATAGACGATGACCGTTCAGGCTCAGAGCCTGACCGCGCGCCCGGTCTTGACCGATTCGACTGCGGCATCGGCCAGCTGCAAGGCCTTGAGACCGTCCTGTACGGTGGTCGGCATCGGCGTGCCCTTCACCAGCGCTTCGATGTAGGCATCGAGTTCGGCTTTGTAGGCCTGCTGATAACGCTCAAGGAAGAAGTTCAGCAGCGGTTCGCGCGCATCGGTGACGTCCTGGTTCCAGCGACGGATTGTCGTCGGACGCAGGTTATCCATCTGCAACATGCCTTTGGAGCCGAATACTTCGATGCGCTGGTCGTAGCCATAGACCGCCTGGCGGCAGTTGTTGATATGGCACTGTTTGCCCGACGCCGTTTGCATCTGCACCATGGCCGTGTCGTAGTCGTCGTACTTTTCCATCATCTGCGGATCGATCAGGCGGCTGCCGATGGCGGTCAGCTCGACCGGTTCCTCGCCCAGCAACCAGCGACCGATGTCCAGGTCATGGATGGTCATGTCGCGGAAAATACCGCCCGAATGCTCGATGTAGTCTTCCGGTGCCAGACCAGGATCACGGCTGCTGATGATCACCTGGCGCACTTCGCCGATATCGCCGGCATCGATAGCCGCGCGCATTTCAGCGAACGTGGACTCGAAGCGGCGGTTGAACGCCAACATGACCCGCCCATTCAGGCGCTCCACTTCCTCTACCGCGGCCAGGCTCTTGGCCATATCGAGGTCGATCGGCTTCTCGCACAGCACCGCTTTGCCCTGGCGCACGGCACGCAGCATCAGGCTGATATGGGTGTGGGTTGGAGTGCCGATGACGATGGCCTGGACATCGTCGCGATCGATGGCCGCTTCGCAGTCGAGCATGGCGTCGGCACCGAAGGCGTCGGCCAGGCTCTGAGCGGCATCACCGAACGGGTCCGCCACCACGACGAGCTTGGCGAACTGGCTGGCGGCCACGTTGGCTGCATGGATCTTGCCGATACGGCCGGCGCCGAGAACTGCGATACCTACCATTTGTTATCTCCTTGAAACGCTATTGTTCGATGGTGTAGACGAGTGCAACGTCAGCGTGCTTTGGCACATCAATTCAATTCGGGAACTGGATGCCTTCGAATTGCGCGAGGGTGGTGTCAAAGGCTCTCTTCGCCGCCACTTCCAGGGGCAGCTTGCGCAACTCGGCGGAAATCAGCTCGACACCCCAGGGCCCGCGGTAGCCGACATTGACCACCTGCTGGATAAACGCCGGCACATCCAATGCACCTTCGCCACACAGTTTGCGATGGTGCGTCGAGTCGTTGAACAGCGTTTCGACGATGGCGTGATTGGCGTCATCCAGCTCGATGGACTTGATCAATTCAAGCGGGATCTTGGCGATTTCATCGAAGCTCATGCCGCCACGTGCGACGTGCCAGGTGTCCACCAGAAGGCCGCCGTTAGGGCGCACGTTCTCGGTCACTGCAATGGCGCGGTCGATGGTGCAGACGCTGGAAAACGGCAGGAACTCGATCACCACGTTGACGCCGAAGGGTTGAGCCCGATCGCATAACAAGGCAAAGGTTTCGCGCATGCGCGGCACGTCCGGAGGCCCGTCTTCGAACAGACCGCCGGCGACCTTGAGGCTGCGCGCGCCCAGTTCGCCGGCAATGTCCAGCAACTCGTCGCGCATTTTGTCCGACGCCGCACGGCGCTCGCCGTCCAGGTGCCAGTCGGTCAGGAACTCGACTTCCACGTGTTTGATGCCGTTGTCCTGGAGAATGTTGCGCACCGTGGAAATGCCCAGCTTGTCGACGTTATGCAGCAAGTCGGCATGGACAAACCCCATGCCGCGCCAACCGGCTTTCGAGGCGACTTGCGCTCGATCCTGCAGGGAGAACGGGCTGATTTCGCTGGGGGCGCCAGGGTAGGTATCGCCAGCGAGGGTCCAATAGGCAGCAAGAAGTTCGATATTTTTAGTGGGCATGACGATCACTTATGAGGGGTTTGAGAACGGTCAAAGACAGTTGTCGGTAAATCAGAGCGGGGTCAGAACAAAATCCCAATTGACCGCCAGGAACGGCACGGGCAAGTCGTAACGTTCGGCGACCGCCGGGTCGCGTTGAGTGGTGAACTCGGCGATCAATTCTTTCTTCACGCCAAACACGGTGTCCTCGTGCAAGTACTGGCAGTCAGGCGTGAAGATGTGCGTGATGACCTGGTCGTAACCGTTGGCGGTGACGATGAAATGCAGGTGCGCTGCGCGGTTCGGGTGCCGGCCCAGATCACCCAACAGCTTGCCGACGGGACCGTCGGCCGGGATCGGGTAATGACGCGGCTTGACCGTGCGGAACGCGTAGTAACCCTCGGCATCGGTGGTGAACAGCCCGCGCAGGTTGTAGTCCGGTTGCAGACCTTTTTGCTGCACGTCGTAGAAGCCATCATCGTTGGTCTGCCAGATGTCCAGGGTGGCGCCGGCAATCGGCCGGCCCGCCGTGTCCAGCACCCGACCGCTGACGAGGGTCGGTTCGCCCTTGCCGTCCAGGCAGATGTTCGCGCCGTTTTCATAGTGCGGCGCATTGGCCACGTAGAACGGGCCGAGAATAGTATTGGGCGTAGCGCCCTTGGGCCGGCGATGGTTGATCGCGTCGACCAGCATGGTCGCACCCAGCACGTCCGACAGCAGGATGTATTCCTGACGCCAGTCGGTGCACATCTGGCCGGTCTGGGTCAGGAACTCGATGGCCTTGAACCACTCATCGTGAGTCGGCTCGATTTCCTTGATGGCGGCATGCAAATGCCGGGTCAGTACCGCCATGACTTCGGCCAGGCGCGGGTTGGCGTCGGCAGAGATTCGGGCATTGACGATTTCGGCGGAGTGTTCCTCTTCGAACAGGCCGCCAATGGCGATGTCGGTGTCCAGGTGAGCAGTCATGAGTGGAAATCCTTGTTCGTTATTCTTGAAGGCCGGCCGGCTTTTAAGGGTGGGCGCCAGCCTGCGCAATGGCAGTTCTCAATACGCTTTGACGTCGGCAACAGGCCATTTTCTGCGCCCGCTGAAGCGCTGTTTCATCTGTTGTTCAATCTCTTCCAGGGTCAGGCCCTTGGTCTCTGGCAACCACAAGGTGCAGAAGATGATCGAGCCGATGTTCACCACGGCGAACAGGAAGAAGGTCATGCCGCCCATCGCACTCAACAGGACCGGGAAGACGAAGGCGACGATGGCATTGAAGATCCAGAATACGCTCACGGAAATGCCATTCATCAAGCCCCGGGCGTGGGTCGGAAACAGCTCCGACATCAACAGCCAATACACCGGGCCGATGCACATCTGCATGAAGAACAGGAACACCAGCACGCCGGACAGTGCCAGGTAACTTTGCACCAGCGAATGCGGCATGAAGTTGAGCACGACACCGAGGAAGATTTGCGCCAGCACCACAACAGTCAGCCCCAACAACAGCATCGAACGACGGCCCATGCGGTTGATCACCCACATGCCGATCAAAGTGGCGATCACCGAAACCACGCCATTGCCGATGGTGGCGACCAGTGCGGCATTCGTGCCCATGCCAGTCTCTTTGAGAATCATCGGTGTGTAGTACATGAATGCATTGACGCCGGTGAACTGGATCACGAAACCCAGGCCGATACCGATGGCCAGCAGCTTGAGCAACCAGGGTTCGTTGAGCTTGCCGAGCACGCCGCTGTGGTGCTTTTCGACGTTGCACTGGGCAATGATCTCCTTCAGCTCGCGGTCCGCCTCGCGCTGGGTATCACGGATACCGGCCAAGGTCGTTTTTGCTTCGGCAATACGCCCTTTGCTGACCAGCCAACGGGGTGAGGTCGGCACAAAATGCATTCCGACGTACAGCAGCACCGCCGGGATCAGGGCGATGGCGAGCATGTAGCGCCAGATGAACGGACTGTCGAACAGGTGCGCCAGGCCGGCGCTGGTGATGTAGGCCAGGCACTGTCCAGAGACGATCATCAACTCGCTCTGACACACCAGCCGACCGCGATGTTTGGGCGCTGCCAACTCGGCGATCAGCACCGGAACGGTGGATGACGCACCGCCAACGGCAATGCCCAGGATGAAACGGGTGATGACCATGGTCCAGATATCCGGCGCTACGGCGGTACCCAGCGCCCCCAATGCAAACAAAATGGCCAGGGCCTTGAGTACACCGAGGCGACCATAGCGGTCGGATAATTGACCGGCGAACAGTGCGCCGAACGCGCCACCAAATATCAGCGAGGAAGCCACCAGCCCTTCCGTCATGGGCGTCAAGCCAAGGCCACCCTGGCTGGCACCCACCGTCAAGAACGGCAGCGCCCCGGAGATCACGCCGGTGTCGTAACCAAATCCCAGCGATCCCATGGTGGTGATGGCTGCGATACGCCAAAGAATCTTTGACGAAGCACGGGAGGCATTTTGATTGTTGGACATGAGGTCAACCTTATTGAAATTATTTGTACGCTCAGTGGAATTGAGACTACTGCCATTGAAACGGAAAAAAAATGCCTCTACGGCAAATGTGTTTTCCGGCTAGTGGAAAACTGTAGTCACCCCGCCACGGTTCGGGTCCATTGATCGTGGCGGGTCATTACCGGGCTAGAACTTCGCTTGTACCTTGAGACCGGCGATCAACGCAGCGTCGATTTCACGCACACCACCGGGGTATTTCACGTACTGCAGATTGGGCCGCACGGTGAGCCAGTGGGTGACGTGGAACCCGTAATAGACCTCGCTGCTGACTTCGTTGTACTGCAGGGGCAGATAGGCGGGATCTTCGTAATCGGCAATGCCGTTCTGTTCATTCTGCAAGCGGGCACGCTGGCGGAAATCCGAGTTGGTGTGGACCTGTGCGATGCCCACACCCAGATCATCCTTGGGCCGGCCATCGAACGGCCCCTTGTAGACGATGCCCGCCTGAACGAAATGATCGACGCGGCTGGTGGCCTTGTCGTGTGCGGTGAAGTTGGCGAACACCGACAGTCCGCGCTGGCTGTCACCGTCGCGAGCGGTCAATTGCTGCTGGGCGACAAACCAGTAACCGTGTCGACTGGAGTGCTGTTTGAACTGATCGCCGGTCGCGGGCTGGGGATTACCATTGCGATCTTCGAGTACGTCATCCGCGTTGGCCGTGCTCTTGTAATAGCCCAGCCGATATTCACCAGGCAGCGCGTTGACCGTGGGACTCCAGACCAGCTCAACCGGTATCAACGCGCCTTTGGCGCCACTGCCGCTGAGCTTGAAGCCGTTACCGGTTTCCAGGTACGAGGGGTTCTGCTCGAACAACCCGACCTGTGCATACCACTCGGGAGCAAACTGGTAGCGTGCGCGCAGGGCCCATTGGCTGACCGGCCAGTTGTACCAAATGTCACCAATCCAGTTCGCCGCCTGGGCACCGCAGAACGGCGTGCTCTGAAAATCGCAGGGGAAGCTGTTGAAGTCCGAGCCTTCGTCGAAGCGGCCAAATTTCAGGTCCAGCGCGCCGTCCAGCCAGCCTTTACTGAGCCACATTTGCGTCAGGCGCCAGGTTTGCCCGCGACCGTAAACTTCCTGGCTCGAGGAGTAACCGCCTACTCGCGGATCAGCGATGCGATCGTTGGTCAGGTTGCGCCCGTCACGCTCGGTGACGGTGAACTGGAACGTCGAGTGTTCCCAACCAAGGATTCTTTGCAGGTCGGCCTTGAAGCCCAGCGCATATTGCTCGGTCCAGCGCGCCGTATGATCTTTGTCATAACCGCCGCGCACGTTGGCGGCCATTTCCCCGGTGTAACCCAGTTCGACATCAACACCCTGGTCCAGCCAGTTACTGCGTACGCCATCCCAGTCACCGGTCATCCAGCGCGAATCGCTGGAAAAGGCTTCATTGGCGGCATTTGATGCATTGGGAATCAGCAGGCAAAAGCTGACCGCAACCGTGCACTTGGCAAAGTTTTTCATGGGCTTAACGTGTCCTTATTATTAGATTTATTTTTAAACGCGCAGGCGAACGCAGACGCCTTTATTGTCGTATTGGTGAGCAGTATTGAAACGCAGGGAGCAACTTCTCTTTAAAAAAGAGAAGTTCAGCTGTTCAAGCGGAGCGGAGCATAGTTGGCACTCGCCGCACTGAATACCATCAAAAAAATAAATGTGTATTCCGTTCAGCGAGAAACTGCGTTAACGCGTCCAGTAGCGTTCGTATTCGTGCTCGGCGAAGTCCGCGAGCAGAAAATCGATGAACACGCGCAACTTGGTTGGCATGTAGCGACGGCTTTGAAAAGCCATGTTGATGGTCAGGCGCGGCAAGTCCCAATCATCCAGCACCGGGATCAGTCGCCCCGCCACCAGGTCGGCATTGATGATGTACTTCGGTTGCACCAGGATGCCGCCATGGGCCAGGGCCGCTGCGCGGACAATCTGGCCGTCGTTGGTTTCCAGGATAGGGTCGACCTTGACCACGCGCTCTTCATCGCCTTTGGTAAAGCGCATGACCCGGGGCTGGTTGGCGTGGCTGTAGATCAACAGATCGTGATGGGCCAGATCGTCGATGGTCTGCGGCGTGCCCTTGCGTTGCAGGTAACCGGGTGAAGCGGCCAGCACCCGACGCGTTTCGGCGAGGCGGCGAATGGTGATGTTGGAATCCGGCTCGTATTCCTTGGTCCTGATCGCCAAGTCGATTTCGCTGTCGATGATGTCGTAATAGCGGTTTTCACCCAGCACTTTGACCGTGATGTGCGGGTACTTCTTGCGAAACGCCGGGATCAGCGGCGCGATATGCAGCATGCAAAAGGAGATAGATGAGGTAATCGTCAGCGTGCCGACCGGCTGCACCAGCGATTCACTGAGCGAGGCCTCGGCTTCCTTCAACTCGCCGAGCAAGCTCTTGCAGCTCGCATAAAATTGATGACCGGAGTTGGTCAGGGCCAGGCGCCGCGTATTGCGGTCAATCAATCTGACATTCAGTCGCTGCTCCAACGCGACTAAGTGCCGACTTGCAGCGGCATTCGACAGCCCGAGTATTTCCGCCGCTTTGGTCAGGGTGCCGACTTCTGCCGTCGTTACAAAAAGTTCCAGTTCGGTCAGCCGATCCATTCAGTGCTCCGTTTTTATTCTTTCATATATGAAATAAAGAATTTCGTAGGCGGCCTTTTTCAACGCTGTGCGGAACTATAACGTGCAGCGCTATGACCTGAAAAGAGCGGCCCACTCCGTATCTCGCCAATCGACGAGCGCGCTTGGGCTTAAGAAAAACCAAGGAGTCAAGATGCGAAATCTGGACGAAGCGACCATTACACAAGCCGTATTGGCGCGTAATAGCAGCACCGCTGATGCGCGCTTGTGCGAGGTAATGACCAGCCTCGTGCAACATCTGCATGCCTTTGCTCGCGATATCAAACTGACGGAAAAAGAGTGGCGAAGCGGCGTTGATTTTCTCGAACAAGTGGGCAAAGCCTGCTCGTCCGATCGCCAGGAGTTTGTGCTGCTGTCACACACGTTGGGGCTGTCAACGCTGGTGCTGGCTCAGAATGACAGGAAGCCGTCGGGCTGCACCGAGGCGACCGCCTTCGACGTGCCGCAGATTCACAACGCCACGGTGTATGACCTGGGCGCCGACATCAGTGCCGGGCTCCACGGCGCCAAAGGGTACATGCGTGGCACCATTCGTGACGCCAAAGGCAACCCGCTGCCGTCCGCGACCCTTCAGGTCAGCCAGGTCGGTGGCGACTTGAATCCTGTGGCAAGCGACACCGACCGCGCCCTGCTACAAGCCGACCTGCACGGGCGATACTTCTTTTCCACCGTCGTGCCGCAGAGCCACCGCGTACGCCATGATGGTCCTGTCGGCACGATGCTCACCGCACTCAATCGCCACGCCTGGCGCCCGGCGCACCTGGAGTTCGTGATCAGTGCACCCGGATACAAACGGTTAGTCACCCAGGTTTTCCGCGAAGGGGATCCCTACCTGGATTCCGACGCTGTGTTCGGCGTGCGTCCTTCGTTGATTACCCACTGGGCTCAACAACCTCCCGGCGAGACACCCGACGGGACTCTCAGCAGCGATCCGTTTTATACCCTCGAATTCGATTTCGTCCTGGCGAAGGCGTAGTCATCGATCCCATTTTCAATGCCAATCTCGAGGGCCCCATGAGCAACGAGCCGTCCATCACTGCGTTGATTTCAGCGCTGGAAGAACAACGTTATCAAGCGATGCAACGTCATGACCTGGAGAACGTTCAGCGTCTACTTCATCCCGAACTCAGTTATGTCCACTCCAGCGGCAAAGTGGATAACCGCGACAGCTTTATGAAGAACTTGCGTGATGGACGTTCGATCTATCACCGCATTCAACACGTTGTTCATAACGTCCATCAATCAGGAGACACCGCCATTGTCTTCGGCGAAATGGTCGCCGATATCACTTCCCATGGCGTGGCTAAGACAATCCAGAACCGAACGTTAAATGTCTGGCTAAGGACAGGTGTTAATTGGCAATTGTTTGCCTATCAACCGACCCCCATCGCCACCCATTAATCATCCCTACCAGTTTGCGGAGAATAGACGTATGTCCACGTCCCCTTTTATTTATAACGGTCAACCGTCGCGCGTGATCTTCGGCCAGGGTTCGCTGCAACAGTTGGAAGCGGAAATCGATCGGCTGGGCGCCAAGCGTGCGCTAGTCCTCTGCACGCCAGAACAACGCGCCCAAGCCGAACACATCGCCCAACTGCTCGGCAGCCGTGCAGCCGAGATTTTCGACAAGGCCGTCATGCACGTGCCCATCGAAACCGCCCGCGAAGCCCGCGAACTGGCACGCAAGCTGGGCGCCGATTGCGCAGTGGCGATTGGCGGCGGCTCAACCACAGGGCTCGGCAAGGCCATCGCGATGGATTCCGGCTTGCCTATCCTGGCGATCCCGACCACCTATGCCGGCTCTGAGATGACGCCGGTATTCGGCCTGACCGAAAACGGCCTCAAGCGCACCGGCAAAGATCCGCGCGTGCTACCGAAAACCGTGATCTACGATTCGCAGCTTTCTGTCAGCCTGCCCATCGACATGTCCATCACCAGTGGCATGAACGCCATCGCCCATGCCGCCGAAGGTTTGTATGCCCAGGACGGCAATCCGGTGATGTCGTTGATGGCCGAGGAAGGCATTCGGGCGCTCGCCGCCGGCATGAAAACCATCCGTCACAACCCAAGCGATCTCGATGCTCGCGATGACTGCCTGTATGGCGCCTGGCTCTGCGGTACCGTGCTCGGCAACGTCGGCATGGCGTTGCATCACAAGCTTTGCCACACCCTGGGCGGCAGTTTCAACTTGCCTCATGCACAAACTCATACCATCGTGCTGCCGCACGCCATTGCCTATAACCAGTCTGCTGCTCCGGCCCTGTCGCGCATTTGCCGGGCGTTGAACGTTGAGGATTGCAGCCCGGCGGCGGCACTGTTCGACCTGTCCAGTTCACTGGGTGCACCGACCCGGCTGAAGGACTTGGGCTTGACCGAAGCCGACCTTGATCGAGCGACTGACATTGCCTTGTCCAACCCCTACTGGAACCCAAGGCCGATCGAAGCAAAGGCCATCCGGCAGCTGCTGCAAGATGCGTACGAAGGCGTCCGCCCGGCGTAAAAGGCTGACTCAGTAAGGCAGATTGAACGGCGTGACAATCTGCACTTGCGACGACGCAATCGGCCCCGCCTTCCACAGGCGATGAAATTGCAGGATATGCAAGAACACGTGGCGAGCATCGATCTGCAGGTTGTGATCGATGATCGCGGCGATTTTTTCCTCGGCCAGCAGTTGGCGGTTTTCCTCGTCGAGGTCGTGGCCGATAAACACCTCAAGCGGGCGATCCAGTGCGGCGAACGCGTCGACGATCGCCCGATTGCCCCCGCCCACGCTATAGACCGCCTTGAGGTCGGGGTGCTGTTTCAGCGCTTCGATCACGCGCTCGAAGGTGCGCTCGTAAACGCCGTAGCCACCGCTGATGTCCAGCACGCGCAAATGCGCGGCACGGCTGCGCAGCCACATGCGAAAGCCCATCTCCCGTTCTTCTTCACCGCGAAACAGCTCGCTGCCGATGACCACGGCGACGTCCTGCGGCTGTGGCGCCAACCAACGCGACAGCAAGTACGCGGCGGTCTGCCCGGCCGTGCGGTTGTCCATGCCGACATAGCCGATGCGCTCACTGTGCGGCAGGTCCGTGACCAGCGTGACCACCGGAATACCGACGGCGGCCAGTTGCTTGATCGCCAGGTTGACCGCCGGCTCGTCGGCGGCCTTGAGCACCACGCCCTGGCTGCCGGTGCTTGCGCAACGGAGCAATTGGTCGTGCATCGCCTGTGGCTCGATTTCTTCAAACAAGTGAAACCTTGGCGCGATGCGAAACGGCGCCAGACTGCTCAATTGCGCGGTCATCGCCGCCTGCACCGCCGCACTGAAGCGTTGCGGCGTGTGCATGATTACATCGACATGAAACGTACGCCCCGCCGCCAGGCCATTCTTTTCCTGAGCCTCCAATTCGTTCAGCGCCTGCTCGATGCGGCGATGGGTCTGGTAATGCACGCTGCCGCGCTGGTGCAGCACGCGATCGACCGTCGCCTTGCTGACGCCCGCCTGGGTGGCGATCTGCTTGATGGAAAAGTGTTTGGCACGTTCGAGCATCGATTGGAACCTGAGGTTTTCTTGAGGTCTTTTTGGGCGTTGCTGAGGTTTTGTCAATGCTAGTCTCTGTTTCGCCAGGCGTCGAGCCGGCGCCAGGACAACAACGCTCATAACAACAAGAAGCCAGGAGAACCGCATGTCTCAAACCGACCTCAACACCTCATTCAATGGCCGGTACTTTGTCGTTACCGGCAGCACCCAAGGCCTCGGTGCAGCGGTAGCCCACACGCTGGCGCGCCGGGGCGCCGCCGGCCTGATCATTTGCGGACGCCGCGCAGACCAGGGCCAGGCCCAGGTGCGCCAGTTGGCGGAACTCGATTGCCAGGCATTTTTCGTCGAGGCGGACCTGGAAAGCGTCGAGGATTGCCGTGCAGTGATCGACGCCGCCCGCGCCCGTTTCGGCACCCTCCATGGTCTGGTCAACTGCGCCGGCATGTCTGATCGCGGCAGCATCCTCGACACCTCCCCTGAGCTGTTCGATCGACTGTTCGCGGTCAACGTGCGAGCCCCGTTTTTCCTCATGCAGGAAGCGCTGAAACTGATGATCAGCCAAGGCGTGGAAGGTGCCATCGTCAACATCCAGAGCATCGTCAGCCACGGCGGGCCGGCGTATCTGACCGCATACTCGGCGTCCAAGGGTGCCCTGGCGATCCTGACCAAAAACGTGGCCTTCAGCGCTCTGCACAATCGCATTCGGGTCAACGGCTTGAACATCGGCTGGATGGACACGCCCCATGAAGACGAAATCCAGCGCCGCTACCACGGTGCCGAGGATGGCTGGCTGGCGACGGTCGAGCGCGCGCAACCTTTTGGCCGCTTGCTCAAACCCGAGGAAGTGGCGCAGAGCGTAGCGTTCCTGCTGTCGCGCGAATCGGGAATGATGACCGGCACCGTCATCGACCTGGAACAAGGCGTGATCGGCTGCGGCGATGACACCGCCCCGCGCCCCGCCAGCCCACTGAGCCTGATGGGAGACGCGCTTTGAATCAGCCGCTGTCAGCGTTTGTGCGGGCCGATTCAGTGCAGTTGCAGGACTTCGCCCGACTCTGCGAACAACAGGTCAATGCCGAGGCATATCCCCACTGCAGCGACGTGCAAAACAATGTGCCGATCTATCATGCGCAGACCTTGCGCGATGGCTATCGCGTGGAGGTGCTGGACGAACTGCACCGGCTGTTTCGCGACGGCCCCGGGGTCATGGTGGTGCGCCAGGGTTATGCAGACCTGGACGTGGTCGATCGCCACAGTCAGGTGTTCGAAGCCATCTTCGCCAAGGAAGCCGCCCAGGGCCTCACCGCCGATCACTTCGCCAAGGCCGGCACCAACGGGCGCATCTGGAATTCGTTGCAAAAGGCCGCGCTGCAATCGCCGTCGTCATTTGTCGAGTACTACGCCAACCCACTGTTGGGGCTGATCGCCGAGGCCTGGCTGGGCCCAAACTTTCAAGTCACGGCGCAGGTCAACGTGGTGCACCCGGGCGGCCAGGCGCAACAACCCCATCGTGACTATCACCTGGGTTTTCAGACAGAGGACGTGGTCGAGCGCTTCCCGTTGCCCCTGCATGCGTTGTCGCAATACCTGACATTGCAAGGGGCCGTGGCCCACTCCGATATGCCGCTGGAAACCGGCCCCACTCTGCTGTTGCCGTTTTCCCAGCAATACGCGCTGGGTTACCTGGCCTGGCGCCGTCCAGAGTTCATCGACTACTTCCAGCAGCACGCCGTGCAGTTGCCGTTGAACAAGGGCGACCTGCTGTTCTTCAACCCGGCGCTGTTTCACGCCGCGGGCACCAATCACACGCCTGATCGCCAGCGCATGGCCAACCTGCTGCAAATCTCCTCGGCCTTCGGCAAGCCGATGGAAACGGTGAACCGCGAACGCATGATGCTGGCGCTCTACCCTTGCCTGCTCCAGCGCCTGGCGGATCAGGTGCTGAGCGCTCAAGAGCTGGATGCAGTGATCGCCTGCACCGCCGACGGCTACGCCTTTCCCACCAACCTCGACACCGATCCGCCCCTGCACGGCCTCGCCCCGCAGACCGGGCAGCAACTGATGCTGCAAGCGCTGACGGAACGCTGGACCTACGCGTCTTTTGCCGAGCGCGTAGCGCAGATGAGTGCCAAACGCCAGGCATGAGCCGATTTCAAACGTGTTCAAAAAACAACAACAAAACCGGACTGAAACCATGAAAAAACGACTCCTGACCTGCTTCGTCGCCGCCCTCTTCACCTCCTTCGCACTCGCCGATACCCGCATCGGCGTCAGCATCGCCCAGGTGGACGATGTGTTCCTGGCGCAAATGCGCGACTACATGGCCGCCCACGCCAAGGAGCTGCCGGGGGTGACGCTGCAATTCGAAGACGCCCAGGGCGATGTGGTGCGCCAGCTCAACCAGGTGCAGAACTTCACCGCTCAGAGCATGGACGCGATCATCGTCAACCCGGTGGATACCGCAGCCACGCAAAGGATGACCAACGACGCGCAGAAGGCCGGCGTTCCGCTGGTCTACGTCAACCGCCGCCCCGACCAGCCCGAACTGCCGCCGGGCGTCGGCTACGTGGGTTCGGACGAGATCAAGGCCGGCGAAATGCAAATGCGCTACCTAGCGGAAAAAATGGGTGGCAAGGGCAACCTGGCGATCATGCTTGGCCTGCTCTCCAACAACGCCACCCACAACCGCACCCAAGGTGTGAAGCAAGTGCTCAAAAGCTATCCGGACATCCACGTGGTCGAAGAACAGAGCGCCGAGTGGCAGCGCAGTAAAGCCATGGACCTGATGAACAACTGGATTCTCTCAGGCAAAAAAATCGATGCGGTGGCCGCCAACGCCGATGAAATGGCCATTGGCGCGGCCATGGCCATCAGCCAGGCGGGCATGCACCCAGGCAAGGACATCCTGGTCGGCGGCAGCGACGGGGGCCCCGCCGGCCTGGACGCGATCAAAAAGGATCAACTCTTGGTGACGGTCTATCAGGACAATAAAGGCCAGGCCGTCGGGGCCATCGATCTGGCGCTGAAGATGATCAGGAAAGAACCCTTTGCCGCTGAGTTGACCATTCCCTATCAGTTGATTACCAAAGCCAACTATCAAGACTTCCTCACTCCTTGAATGAGCTGGGCCGCAGTCTCTGTCGTCAATGGGGATGACAAAAAGCACACACACGAACGCCACTCGATCGAGTGGCGTTTGTGTGTATTTTTAGCGGCTCGACATCGACATCCCATCACAAAAGCCCTGCTGCTTTGGCTAGCGAATGAGGCTCACGGCGGTCACACGGATCAGAATGTCTTCCTGTTGAAAACGCGCTTCAAGATCGCGCTTGTAGCGTTGCCACCACAGCCGGTTAACGGCTTCAACCATGACCTCATAAACGATGACGTCGTCCTCTGATCGTTCGTTGCCTTCCAGCAGCTCAATCCCTTTCGCCGGGTTGCGGGTGAACGCCGTCACGCCGCCGAACTGCTCGGCCAACTGCTCCCGTGCATGGCGAAAAAGCTCGACGGGCTGAGGTGTGCCATCGTTCGTGTTGAGCGGCAAAAATATCTCGATCAGGTGCATGATGGTTGCCTCCGCAGGTGGCCGTCGCGCGGCACGTTATCCTCGTTCACCACGCATTGCGCACCGATGAACAGGCCGATGGTAACGGTCAATGGGTATCATATTTCCCCCACTGTTGCGGCGCCAGAGTCGGCTGGCCCACCACCAGAGACCAAAAGGATCTAAAGCACCTGAGAGCACGGGTATACACTCATTGGCGAGCCCCTAGCCAATGTAAGTAGGTTAAGCCCTATCAAGCGCGTACCTTCGCGGCGCTTCCTCATTACTCTTCAGACAAAAGTCATTTGGCTGGCTCCGTCGAGACAAGCCCTATGCTGTCTACTTTAGAAATCCGCCATTTAGTGGAAGAGAGTTTTCTGCCCCTTCGTTGTGAATGCACCATCGACCCGGGAGAGGCGATGACGGTCCGGTTTTTCCACGACGTTTCGAATCAGGAAGTTCTGGTTGTCACCGGTATCTCGGTGGCTCAACTGTGTACCGGGCATGCCATCGAAAGCCTCGTCGCAGGGTTACGACAAGATCTTGAACTCGTCCCCTCCACTCCTGGCACTGGCTACACAGTGAGTTACCCCACTTCGAGATTGCCGCGTCGGTAACTTCTCCAAGACTGAAGGCCGTCAGTGCTTCAGCTCCCCGTTAATTAAGAGTGGAGATTGTATCAACTCGAGCCCCGTGATTAAGCTGTCGCCCTTTTCATGGATGGTCGAGATGATGACAGAGGTCTATCAGGGAAGCTGCCTCTGTGCAGCGGTCAGTTACGCGTTAAGTTCCACGCCCAAAGCCGTGAGTCATTGCCATTGCGGTCAGTGTAAAAAAGGCCACGGGGCGATATTCGCCACTTACGGCAGTGTCCCACGCAGCGATCTTCAAATCTTGAGCGGCGCTGCGGCCATCAAATCCTACTCATCGTCCGATGGGGTGCTTCGCCAATTCTGTAGGCACTGCGGTTCGACCTTGTTCTGGGCAAGGTCGACAGGCGAGTACGCCGATTGGACATCAGTCGCATTGGCCACGCTGGACACGCCCTTCACACCGCAGAAGCAACACCATGTTCATCTCGCCTCCAAGGTTGCGTGGTATGAGTACTGAAACCTGTCCATTACTGGAATAACCGCTTCGCAGTTGGTTGCAGGCGTCCATGACAGGCAGCCATCGGCCAGAAACGATCGAGGCAGCGGCCCCCCGCATTGACATATATGCCTTAGTCAACCATATAATTGCCAAAAGCAACTATATGGACATTTCCATGACTGGCCTCATTTTTGAGCGTGCCGAAACGGTACGCCGCTTTAACCGGTTCTACACCCGTCAGATCGGCGCCCTGCAAGAGCACCTGCTCAAGGCCGAATTTTCGTTGACTGAGGCTCGCATTCTTTATGAACTGGGTGCCAGTGCTGGCCTGAAGAGTTCAGACCTCTGTCAGATGCTCGGCCTGGATGCCGGCTACGTTAGCCGAGTCATCGGTGGATTCGAGAAAAAAGGCTTGATTGACAGGACCCGCTCGGCAAGCGATGCCCGTGCATCTCAAATCCAGCTCACCGATCCGGGTCGCACCGTGCTGGCCTCGCTGGAGCAAGCCGCTCGCGAGGAAGTCGTGGTGATGCTGCAAGGCTTGCCTGAGCCACAGCAAGAGCAATTGACCCAAGCCATGAAACGAATACAGGCACTGTTGGGCGACCAAGACCCTTCCTACCTCCTGCGCGATCCTAAAGCGGGTGATATGGGAATTGTCGTTCAGCAGCAAGCTCAACTCTATGCCCGCGAGTACGGATGGAATTCGGAGTTCGAAGCGCTGGTAGCAGAAATAGTCGCCAACTACCTTGGTGAATTCGATCAGTCGTGCGAGCGATGCTGGATCGCGGAAAAAGATGGCAAGGTCATTGGTTCGGTCTTTGTCGTCAGACATGACGAAACGACCGCCAAACTGCGAATGCTCTACGTGGATGCGAGTGCCAGAGGCATGGGCATCGGCAATCGATTGCTTGATGAAAGTCTCCGATTTGCACGGGATGCTGGTTACAAGAGGATGATGCTCTGGACCACCAGCGTACTTTGCGATGCTCGAAAGCTTTATCAAAAGGCCGGTTTTCAGTTGGTCGAAGAGGAACAGGTACACCGTTTCGGAAAAGATCTCGTCAGCCAGACGTGGGCACGGGATCTTTAGCGGCGTTGACCGCGAGGTCACGCAAAAGATACAGATCTACAGGTTGGGAGCTGTTGGCTGTCGTGAAGGCAGGGGCAGGATTTTACCCGCCCCTCCCGTCGCCTAACTTCTTACGAAAGCGAGCAAATCGGCGTTGATGGTATCGGCGTTCGTTGTCGGCATGCCGTGCGGATAGCCCGAGTAGGTTTTCAGCGTGCTGTTTTGCAACAGTTTGGCTGACAAGGGCCCGGAGTCTTCATAAGGCACGATCTGATCATCATCACCATGCATCACCAGCACGGGGATCGTGATGCTTTTCAGATCGTCGGTAAAGTCGGTCTGAGAAAAGGCCACGATCCCGTCATAATGTGCAATTGCACAGCCCATCATGCCTTGTCGCCACCAGTTGCGAATGATGCCCTCGGACGGTTTTGCACCTGGGCGGTTGTAGCCGTAAAAAGGTCCCGCTGGAACGTCATGGTAGAACTGCGCACGGTTGGCTTTGAGCTGTGCCTGCAAGTCATCGAACACCGACTTCGGCAAGCCGCCTGGATTGCTCGGGGTCTGCACCATCAGCGGCGGCACGGCGCTGATGATGACGGCCTTCGACACGCGGTCTTCGCCGTGGCGAGCAATGTAATGGATGACTTCACCCCCGCCGGTGGAGTGCCCCACATGCACGGCGCCCTGCACGCCAAGATGATCGACTACGGCCGCGACGTCATCCGCATAGTGATCCATGTCGTGCCCGTCCCAGACCTGACTGGAGCGCCCGTGACCGCGCCGGTCGTGTGCAATGACCCGGTAGCCGTTCGCCAGGAAAAACAGCATTTGCGCATCCCAATCGTCCGCGCTCAGTGGCCATCCGTGATGAAAGAAGATCACAGGGGCATCGCGTGGCCCCCAGTCTTTGTAAAAGATTTCGACACCGTCCTGCGTAGTGACATACCCCATGTTCGCATCTCCTGAATGAAATGGCGGTCATGATCAGCATCGTGTGCTGACCGTGCCCCGTATTGAACAAAGTGCAGCCCATCCAATAGGTGGTTCAGAGGGACTGGCCCTGGTTTGGTTTGCGCCCTCCCCTGAATGCCATGGCGCTTGAGCAACGCATGACCTGTGCGCTGCATCGCCGACAAATCACGCGAGTCAACGTTAAGGTCAATGGTTTTCCAGGGTGGAGTATGAGAATAGGCCAACTGGCGAAAATCGGCGGGATGGCGCCTTCACGCGTTCGATTTTACGAAGCGAGCAGCCTGGCGACTGGCTGATGCTGGCCGGATGACTGCCCGAAGCTTAAGGCGAAAAAAAGCCCGCTCAATAGCGGGCTTTTTAATCGGTTTCTTTATGAGGCGTGGCTCAAGCTCTTGCGGAATTCGTCCTCCAGCTTTCGACAAATATCTGCAATTATGCTTTTTCCGACTGCTGGGCCAGAGTAGCTGTTTAATTCCTCGTGGCATCGTTCGGAGGCATCACGGGCCTGCATACTTTCCTTGTCTTGCGATGTGTTGCTGACATAAAAGCCGAATGCTAGGTACAAGGTGATTGCGATAGTGATTCCGATGGCGATCTTGCCGACCCCGCCAATTCGCTTTTCTAACCGTATTGGCCACCCAGGCGGGATTCGTATTTTTTGCCTGAGGTCAGAGTGGCAGTGTTTACATAAAATGGCTTCAGCCATGATGACTTCTGCGCAATAGGGACAACTCTTTTTTCCAGCCTCCACAGATGAAACTCCTTTTTCAAAACGAGATTCTATCATTGGGTTTGCGGGGCGAAAGACAGCGTCGCTGTTTTCCACGGAAAAATCCTCCCGGCCATAAGCAGTCAGTGGCGTCGCCATTCAACCCCGAGCAATCTTGTCATTTGCCCAGGCTTAGGGCAGGGTCGATACCACGGACATCTCTGCCAAAGGAGTCACTCCATGTCAAAGCTATATCCCAGTATCGATCCCGAGGGGCTGGTCGAGTACTCAGTGGTCTACACCGACCGCTCGCTCAACCACATGTCGCAGTCATTTCAAGGTGTGATGAAGAACATTTCCAGGACCCTGAAACAGGTCTACAACGCCCAGGCTGTTGCGGTGGTCCCGGGCAGCGGCACATTCGGCATGGAAGCGGTGGCGCGACAGTTTGCTACCGACCAGCAATGCCTGGTGATACGCAACGGCTGGTTCAGTTATCGCTGGAGCCAGATCCTTGAGATGGGCAACATCCCGGCGGCCACCACGGTGCTGAAAGCCCGACCGGTCGACGCGGGTCGCCAGGCGGCCTACGCCCCACCCCCTCTGGACGAAGTACTGGCAGCCATTCAGGCGCAGAAGCCGCAGATTGTCTTCGCCCCACACGTTGAAACCTCATCAGGGATTATCCTGCCCGACGAGTACCTGCGGGCCGTCGGCGACGCCGTGCATGCGGTGGGTGGCCTGTTCGTGCTGGACTGCATCGCCTCAGGCACGCTGTGGGTTGATATGCACAAATGCGCGGTCGACCTGCTGATCAGCGCACCGCAGAAAGGCTGGAGCGCCTCCCCTTGCTGCGCCCTGGTGATGCTCAGTTCCTTGGCCCTCGAACGCATCGAACAGACGCAAAGCAGCAGCTTCGCCTGCGACCTGAAAAAGTGGCTGCAGATCATGCAGGCCTACGAACAGGGCGGACATGCCTACCATGCGACCATGCCCAGCGATTCCCTCGCACGATTCAACGAAGTGATGAAAGAGACGCAAGCCTACGGTTTTGACAAGGTCCGCGACGAACAACAGGCCCTGGGCGATCGGGTGCGCGCAATGTTGACCGGCAAAGGCTTCAAAAGCGTGGCCGCAGCCGGCTTCCAGGCCCCTGGCGTCGTGGTGAGCTACACCGATGATCCCGACATCAAGAACGGCAAGAAATTTGCCAGCCACGGCCTGCAGATCGCCGCCGGAGTGCCGTTGCAATGCGACGAGCCGGCCGACTTCCAGACCTTCCGCATCGGTCTGTTCGGACTCGAAAAGCTGCACAATATCGAGCGCACGGTCAGCACCCTCGAGCAGGCACTGGACGAGGTGATGGTTAACTAAGCCCTCATCTTGCCCGCAGCACATGCCGGACTGGTGAGTTCCAGGACGGCATCCTGCCCTGGGCACTGCCGGCCCAGGGCGCTGATCGTTGACGATTGGATGTCCTGTCAGAACCACAAGGGAAAGCCCGCGCACGCGTCTTGCTGACACGTGCGCCCTTCAGCGGTTCGGCCTGATAGGATCAGGCAATACTCAAATCCAATCCGGCATAGTCCGCCACCCCTCCTCGCCCTAGCATGGCCTCACCTTATATCGTCAGGAGTGCGGGCCATGAGTACAGAAAAAACCCTCTTCATCACCGGCGTCAGCAGCGGCTTTGGCCAGGCCCTGGCTAAGGAAGCTCTCGCCCAGGGCCATCGTGTTATCGGCACCGTTCGCAATGAAACCGCTCTGGCAACCTTCGAGGCACTATCGCCTGAGCGGGTCCATGGCGTGGTGCTGGACGTTACCCACTTCGAGACCCTCGACGCAGTGGTCGCCGCCGTTGAGGACCAGCACGGCCCGGTGGATGTGCTGGTAAACAACGCGGGTTATGGTCACGAGGGGATTTTCGAGGAGTCATCGTTGGCGGAAATGCGCCGCCAGTTCGACGTAAATGTATTTGGCGCAGTGGCAGTTACCAAGGCGTTTATCCCGTATTTTCGCCAGCGGCGGGCGGGACATATCCTCAATATCACCTCCATGGGCGGCTATATCACCCTGCCGGGCATTGCCTATTACTGCGGCAGCAAATTTGCGCTGGAGGGCATCTCGGACACGTTGAGCAAGGAGCTTGCACCCTTCAATATTTTTGTCACGGCCGTGGCGCCGGGGTCGTTTCGCACGGATTGGGCGGGCCGCTCGATGCAGCGTACGCCGCGCAGTATCAGTGACTACGATGCGAGCTTCGACCCGGTGCGCAAAGCCCGTGAGGAAAAAAGCGGCCATCAGCTGGGCGACCCGCAGAAAGCCGCACACGCAATGCTGAAGATTATCGCCAGCCCCGCCCCACCCGCTCACCTGCTGCTGGGCAGCGACGCCCTGGCCCTGGTGCGTGACAAGCTGCATCGGACGGCGGAGAGTATAAGCAATGGGAGGCGCTTAGCTGTTCTACGGACGGCTGAGCATAAATGTGGAGAACGTGCAGTCGATGGCGAAACCCAAGGACCCGAGCACAGCGCGTATGGTGCAGTTGATGGGCCAACTTGCGCCGTTGGAGGGTTACAACCTGAGCCCGCTGGATGATGTGCGTTTTCTGCGCTCCAACCGGCCGCTGACACGCACGCCGGTTTTGTATGAGCCGGGCATCGTCATCCTCTGCCAGGGGCAGAAGCGCGGCTATCTGGGTGATGAAGTGTACGTCTATGACGCCCAGCATTATCTGGTGGTGTCAGTGCCGGTGCCCTTTACGATGGAAACCGACGCTAGCGAGGCGGAGCCAATGCTGGCGGTGTACCTGCGCCTGGACTTCACCTTGGCCGGCGAGTTGATTCAGCAGGTCGATGAGGTATGGAGTTTCAGCGCGACTCAGCCTATGGGCATGTACGCCTCGCCCATGGACGAACCGCTGCGCCAGTCGACCCTGCGTTTTCTGGAAGTCATGTGCGACCGCACCGACGCGCAAATCCTCGGCCCGGCGATGCTGCGCGAACTTTACTACCGCATCCTTACCGGCGAACAAGGCGGCACCCTGCGCGCGGCCATCGCCCAACAGGGCCAGTTCGGCAAGGTGACGCGCGCCATTCACAAAATTCACAGCTGTTACCACGAACACCTGAATGTAGAAGCCCTGGCCCAGGAAGCGCAGATGAGCGTGCCCAACTTTCACCTGCACTTTCGCAAGGTGACCGATTCCTCGCCTATGCAGTACCTCAAGTCGACACGGTTGCACCAGGCGCGATTACTGATGCTGCGTAACGACCTGACAGCAGCCAAGTCGGCATTTCTGGTGGGCTATGAAAGTGCTTCGCAATTTAGCCGCGACTTCAAGCGTTTCTTCGGCCGCACACCGTTAGCGGAGGTGGCGTGGATGAAACGGACCTATGCGTTGCCGGCACCGACAACCCCGTCCCTCTTCGTGTCATCACACTGACCTGCAATCAGTCATTTCTGCTAACACAGAATTCAGTTGTGTTGCGTCGACCTGACCAAGCACTTCCAGGGCGTAAGTCGCAAATATTGATTACTCAATGTAATAAGTGAAATTCGATTCGGGGGCTCTATCGTTGTCTGCTCTAGTAATAAGATGGCTCCAACAAACCATTCCTACTGGAGAATCGCGTGAAAAAAACTATTCTTGCTGCCCTGCTAGCCGCTGCCGCTAACTATGCCAATGCCGGTACGGTATTGGTCGTACTGTCGGATCAGGATCAACTGGACCTGAAAGATGGCAAGGTCATGCAAACAGGTTTCTTCCTGAACGAATTAATGCAACCGGTGCAGACCTTCATCGCGGCGGGTCAAACCGTCGTATTTGCCACTCCTGGCGGCAAGGCGCCAACCGCGGACCAGAAATCCAATGATGTGAGCTTCTGGGGCGGCGATGAAAAAGCCCGTCAGGAAAGTCTCGCGCTGCTGGATACGCTTAAGCTGACCTCGAAGAGCGGCTCGCCGGCAATCAGCTTCGCGCAGGTTCAGAAAATCGGCTACGACAAGTTCGATGCCGTATTCGTGCCTGGCGGCCATATCCCGATGCAGGATCTGCTGAAGGACAAGCAACTGGGCCAGCTGCTGACCAACTTCCATGAAAAAGGCAAGATCACCGGCTTCACCTGTCATGGCACCATAGCCATGTTGTCGGCGCTCCCTGACGCGCACGGCTTTGTCTCCGCGCTGGAATCGGGCAAACATCCGGTAGCGCCAGCCAATTGGATTTACAAGGGCTACAAAGTCACCGCGTTCACCGACGCGGAAGAGGAGCAGGCCAAAGGTTTCCTCGGCGGCGGCCATATGAAATTGTTCCCGCAGGATGGTCTGACGGCAGCCGGTGCCAACTTCTCCGAAGCCAAGCCATGGAGCGAGAACGTGATCGAAGACCGTGAAGTCATTTCCGGCCAGAACCCGCAATCGGCCAAGGCAGTTGCCGTGGCCATGCTGGCGAAAATGAAGTAATCCTGGTCGGCGGTTCCGGGCACGCCGGGTCGTAGGTGCTGCGGGTCGATCTGCTTTGACTCCAGCACCACCGTCTATCCCGACACGCTGCAGACTCGAGTCGGAAGAAAGAACCCGCACATTCCGTCCAAGTCCAAGGACGACTTCGTAAACAAGTCAGCCCTGCCGATATCACTCCCTCATATGCTTACCAAGAAACGCCCCCACCAACCCGGCATCAGGAGACAGGGTTTTTTCTCCGATGCGTAGAGCGAATCCTGCTGCCGAAACGCAAAGCCACGATTTTTCGGGGCTTTGCGTTTCCAGCCGTCTGCAAAGTCAGCAACTAAATAGCCAAGGCGCAGACTCCTTTAGAAAAATGAGAGACAGGATCATTTTGATTCCTCACCCAAGGTGCCGGTGTAGTGAGCCAGGCGTTTCTCGACGTCGGCTTTCTTCTGCAACCCAAGCTCCATCAGTTGTTTGATACGGGCCTGCGCTGCTGGGCGTTTGACCGAGCCGATGAAACCATCCCATTCGGCGGCGATGGCTTCGTTCGGCGGCAGGCTGGCAGCATCGACCAGTCGCTTGATATCAGCAATCGACTGCTTGTCGAACCGCGCGATGCGCCGGGCCATGGTGTCAACGAACTTGTCGAGTTCGGCATCGGGCAGTGCGCGGTTGACGTAGCCGTAGCGCTCGGCGAGCTCGCCATTGATATCGTTGCCGGTCAGCAGCACTTCCAGTGCCCTCCCGCGCCCCATCAACCTTGGCAGTCGAGCCATGGGGCCACCTCCGGGCACGAGTGCGGCGCCAATCTCCCATTGAGACAGAATGGCCTTCTCGCGACTGGCGAAGCGCATGTCACTGGCCAGTGCCAGCTCACTGCCGACGCCGGTGGCGCGACCGCGAATCGACACAATCGAGACCACCGGAGCCTTGCTCAATCGCACCAGCATGTCTGGTAGGGGCGGCAGGCCGGTGGGGCCATTAGGAAGGCTGGTGGTGTCAGTCAGCGGGGGGACGAAGTCATAGTGGGTGAGAAAAAAATCCGGTACATCACTGTCGAACACCACGACCACCAGCTTCGGATCGGACTCGATGGCAGTGATCACCTCGTTCAGCTGCGGCATGGTTTCGGGACCGTAGATGTTGTACGGCGGGTTGTGAAACGTGACCCGCCAGTACTGGGGTGTGACCCGCGTGAGCTTGATTTCCTGCTTGACCGCGCTGGTGGGTGAGGCTTTATCGGTTGTTGAGGGGGAAGTCTCGCCAGCGAGCGCCGCGCCTGTCGTCGCCATACTGGCGAAAATCAGTGCAACCGAAAGCAACTGAAGTCTCATAAGAGTGTCTCCAGAGAAATGCCTGAGGGCATGCGAATTCCCGTTGAGCCACAGATGGCCTGCCAATTGATTGGGTCGCGAAAAGTCACGCCCGTTGCTCCGTTCCGTCGCGGGTCAACACATGAGCATGGGTTTCGTGCGCATGACCGAAATACGGCCCGACACGATCGGCAGTAGCGGCTGAAGTTGGCAGGTGGCTCGATGGACCGCGAAACACCGAGATCCAGGGGCGAAACGTGTCGCCTTATTCCGCCAGCGCCGAATGCTCAAGCGTAGCAGCGAATAGTTGGCTCGCAAGTCACGCATTCGGATGAGATCACCGACGGCAATAATCGGCCACTCAATGGCAATCAGCAGGGGATAATACTTGAATCGACAGCGCCTGGAGCTGTGTGGCACTCCCTCGTTGGCAAGGGCAATAATGTGTAATCGCGCGGCAGCAGCAAAAAAAATCTTTCGGGCTTTATGTCCCGCTACAACGTAAGTATGCACTGGAGTAAAGCTACCAATGGAAGCCAACCGATTCGGTGACATCGCTGCGTTTGTCTGCGCTGTGAAGGCTGGAAGTTTTACCTCTGCGGCCGCCTCACTTGGTCTGACCCGATCGGCTGTAGGTAAAAGTATCGCTCGTCTTGAAGGCCGGATGGGCGCACGGCTGTTAAATCGCACGACGCGCAAACTG
This sequence comes from Pseudomonas sp. NPDC086251, assembly GCF_044746405.1. NCBI lineage: Bacteria > Pseudomonadati > Pseudomonadota > Gammaproteobacteria > Pseudomonadales > Pseudomonadaceae > Pseudomonas > Pseudomonas sp. NPDC086251. The sequence goes on along the minus strand of NZ_JBIVBY010000015.1, from coordinate 150,870 downwards.
AGCCTGACGGATGAAGGGCTGGTCGCCTATGAACGCTGGAAGCAAATTCTCGAGGACCTTGATGAGGTGGATGCAACCATGGCTTTGCGCCGTGGGCGACCGACCGGCACGTTTAAACTCACAGCCCCACTTTCCTTCGGCCAGCGTCATATCCTGCCGATTCTGGATGCTTATCTAAAACAATGGCCTGAGCTTCGCGCAGACGTCTGGTTTACTGATCGTTATGTCGACCTGGTAGATGAAGGTATCGACATAGCCATCCGCATTGGCACGCCAAAAGATGATTCACAACTATTGACCCGCACTGTGGGTTGGCAGCAGTTCGCAACGTGTGCCTCGCCGTCTTATTTGGCCCGTTGCGGCGTACCGCAAACACCTGATGATCTTGTCGGGCGTGACACCATCGCTTTCATCAGTGGCCAGGCCAGTGTCTGGCGTTACCAGACACCCACCGGCCTTTATTTATACGAACAGCCAGGTCGGCTGAACATCGACAGCTCTGAAGCCATGCGCGAAGCGGCGCTGACTGGCATTGGCCTGATTCACTTACCGACCTATATCACCGGAAACGACCTGCACGAGGGGACGTTGGTGGAAGTACTCAAACCTTACCGTTCACCACCCGACCCCATCCGGGTTGTCTACCCGAGCAAGCGCCAATTGTCCCCGCGCGTCCGCGCCTTTATTGACCTGTTGATTGAACGCTGGAAATCAGGAGTGCCTTGGGAGGCGTGAAAAATATTGGGGACTCAGTGGACCCTGTGAGGGTCTGTTGGTGTGGTTTATCCGAGATGAGGATTCAATAAATATGTCAGTCATCGTCACTCACCGAGACTACCATCATGACTTTCGCCACCCAACGCTCGCCACAAGTGCAACCTGCCGCCTTACCGACTGCCCATCCTGCGCTTGAACGTCACCCTGGCTTTCAACGCTTGTTTCATCCGCAGGCGCTGACGGTTGGCCTGATTTTGCCCCTCGAAACCCACGCCGGCCGAGCGGCACCGACCATGCGTGGTCATGTGGAAATGGCGCAACGCGCCGAGGCGCTAGGTTTTGGCGCGCTGTGGATGCGTGACATTCCTTTCTTTGACCCGGAGTACAACGATGTGGCGCACATCTTTGAACCCCTGGTTTACATCGGCTTCCTCGCCGCCGCCACACGCAGCATCGTTTTGGGAACCACCGGTATCGTGCTGCCTATCCATGAGCCCATGTATCTGGCCAAGCAGGCGACGTCCCTGGATCAGTTGAGCGAAGGGCGCCTGGTGTTGGGGCTGTCCTCAGGCGATCGATACAGCGACTACCCGATGCTGGGCATCGATTTTGAAACCCGTGGTGACCGCTACCGTGATGCCTTTTCGGTGTTTCGCACCCTGATCGAGAAGGACTTCCCGCGCTTTCGTTCCGAGCGATTCGGTGGCTCAAACGGCAATCTCGACCTGGTACCGAAGGCGCCGTATGGGCGCGTCCCTTCAATCGCTGTCGGCCAGGCGCAGCAAAGCATTGAATGGTTGGCCGAACACCTTGATGGCTATCTGGCCGGGGTGCAAAGCCCCGAGCGGTTGGCATCGTTGGGCGAGACCTGGCACGCCAAAGTGCGCGAGTTCGAAGGTCGCAACGCGTTCAAGCCGTTAGGGTTGGGCGGTTATTTCGACCTCAGTGATAACCCGGACCAGCCATTCCAGCGCATCCAGGGTGGCTTCCGGGCCGGGCGCAACGGCCTGCGTAACTACCTTGAGCAAGCGCAGGCAGCCGGTGTTTCGCATATCGCGCTCAACCCAAAGGTCAGTCGCCAGCCCTACGGCGAGATTCTTGACGAGATCGGCGAGCACATCTTGCCGCACTTCCCGTCACACGTTTGAGGCCCAACGCTGTGCGAGCGCAGATCGGCGTATCGAAGGTGGGAGTCCGTGTGTCTCCTTTTGCGCGCCTGGCTGATCTGCACGCGTTTGATGAAGAACAGGCGACGTGGCTCGCACTGGCCGGAGCGCTGTCCCAACGCGAGATTGCTTATCTGCACGCCAGTGATTTGGGGACGCCAGATTTTCAAAAAGCCATCCGAGCAGCTTATTACGGCACCTTGATCCTGTCGGGTGGCTTCACCCGTATAACAGCACAACAAGCTATTGATGAGGGGGTGGCAGACCTGGCGGTTTTCGGCAGACCATTCATTGCCAATCCTGATCTGGTCGACCGTTTGCGGCATGGTTGGCCGCTGGCCGATGCAGGTCGAGAAGCATTTTATGGCGGCGGCTCGCAAGGCTACATCGATTATCCTGCTTATTCGTCGCAAGACGCACAGCAGGCTTGATAGGTCGGGCGCGTGTATCAGGTACAGACAGGAGAGGCAGCTCACTTGTAGGATAACGAGACAACCGCCCTCCTCTAATCGATATTAGAAGAAATCAATTTCGTAGCCGAATCGGGACGCTGCACTGACTATATGCTGCCCCATGATCTGACGTGCCGCCGCCGCATTCTGATCGGTCAAAGCCTGCACGAGATCTTCATGCTCACCGCGTGCTGCATGTGGAATATTACTGAACACCGGGCCTCGTCGCGCAAAGTTCATGGTGATCAGTGCCCGCATCGGTTCGAGCACTGTGCGAATCATCGTCTCGAGATAGTCATTGCCAGACGCTGCGGCCACGGCCCGATGGAAGTCGAGGTCGGCGTTCACAGTGTCCAATGTCGGTTCGCCCACGTATTGCATTCGCAGAACCGCAGCCTGGATCGTTTTCAGCTTGTGCGGCGTCATGTGCGTGGCCGCAAGCGCGGCAGCCTGGCTTTCCAGGACTGCCCGCACTTCGAACATGTTGCGAATCGTATTGTCACCGTCCAGAAACGGCGCGCTATCGCGCTCGGGCGAAATCTCCGGCGACGGGACTGCGGCCGAGACGAATACGCCAACACCTTGGCGGGACTGGATCAATCCCTGGGCTCGAAGCGTGGCAATCCCTTCGCGCACGACGTTCCTGCTGACGCCGAAGTTTTGCGAAAGAAACTGCTCGGTTGGCAACCGGTCTCCTGGGCGTAGCCGGCCCGACGCAATCTCGTCGCTCAACGAACGAGCGATATGCTCAGCCAGATGAGGACGTCGCGCCACGGGTTGAACATTCATTTCACTCATTCTTTTCATCCCCTCCACTTGTCTTCTTAATCTACATCAGAAGACTTGTTCCCAACAGTTAAAACTGAATTTCACTGTAGTCGATAAAAATAAAAACCGATAAAAACATATAGTTAATCTGTATTTAGACCAAGGTCTAGCAAAAAGCAGATGTTGTTCTGTTGAAGGACAACAGGACGTCATGTACGTTGTCCTCAACCTGCCACGGGCGAAATCCGAAAATCGCCGCGCCAGCCATGCAACCTGCTTGAGGCGAAGTCCTATGAAAATTGCCAATATCGAAACCATTCCGCTTCGAATTCCTTTTACTACGGGTGGTCCGTCAGCCGGCGGGGTCTGGGGCCCGAAAGACCTGCAGATGGTCGATTCCCTGGTGGTCAAAGTCACCACCGACGACGGTATTGTCGGCTGGGGCGAAACCTTTGGCTTCACGGCGATACCAGCAGTGAAAGTCGTGATCGACACGATCCTCGCGCCTGAACTGATAGGTAGTGATGTCACGCGGCGCGAGAAATTGCAGGGCGACCTGCAGAAAAAATTCCACGTCTTCGGTCGCAGCGGCGCGTTCATTTATGGCCTGTCGGCGATTGACATCGCGTTGTGGGATATCGCTGGCAAAGCGGCCGGTCAACCCATCTACCAATTGCTGGGCGGCAGCGAGGCCACGTCGCTGGCCGCCTATGCAAGCTTGATCCGTTATGCCGACCCTGAACTGATTCGGGTCAATGTGCAGCGCGCGGTCAACAGCGGTTTCCGTCACCTCAAGCTGCATGAGGTGAATGCAGACGTCATCCGCGCCGCTTGCGAAGCCGCCGGCCCCGGCGTGGAGATCACCCTTGACGTCAACGCCCCGTGGTCGGTTCGGGAAGCGCTCGATATGACCGAGAAGCTACGTCCGTTGAATCTGCGCTGGATCGAAGAACCGGTGTGGCCGCCGGAAGACTATGCGGGTCTGGCGAGGGTGCGCCAGCACGGCGGCATCCCGGTTGCAGCCGGCGAGAACGCTTCGACGCTGATGGACTTCCAGCATCTGCTTGAAGCCGGCGCGGTCGATTTCATCCAGCCCAGCCCGGCAAAAATGGGCGGTATTACCGAACTGCAAAAAGTCTACGCGCTGGCCAATGCGCATGGAGTCACCGTGATGGTCCACGCCTTTTATGACGGCCCGGGCCTGTTGGCCGCCGTGCATGGCAGTGCCGCCCTCGGCGGCGCGAAGTCCTTGGTCGAATGGCGCTACTTCGATCTCGAAGCGCAGCTCTATGGCGACGCCATCATTCCGCGTAACGGCCGCATCGACGTACCTCAAGGACCGGGGCTCGGAATCGAGCCGGACCAGGACGTCATTCGAGACTACCGCTTCAAACCTTAACCGCAACGGCCGCCTAGCCATTGCCGCGTTGATCGAGGCCGCCGTATCGGCCTCGATCAGCCACGACGACATTCTTGATAAAAATAAATACGAGGATTGAGCACATGTTAGACAGAATCGTAGGGCCAATTCTGCCCGTCGCCTTTGTGATCGCGCTTGGCTACATCGCTGGCAAGCGCGGACGGCTTACACATTCGGACAGCCTGCTGATCAGCCGGCTGGTACTCGGCTGGATTTTCCCGGCACTGCTGTTTGTCGGAATGGCGAGCACGCCTCGTGAACAGCTCTTCGACTTCAAATTCGTCGCGGCTACGTTCATTGGCATCATGGGCATGTACACGATAGCGCTGGCAATTGGCTGGGTTACCACGCGTAATCTCAAGGTTGCGACGCTCAAGGGCTTTGTCAACGGTTACCCGGACGCGGCGTTCATGGGCATCCCGATCCTCGCAACGATGTACGGAGCCGGCAGCATTTATTCGGTGCTGGTGCTTAACCTGGTCGCGAGTCTGGTGATGATCCCCCTGACGACCATGTTACTCACCGTCGCCGATGGCAAGGGCAGTGGCACTCAGGCGTTCGTGTCGAGTCTGTCGGGAGCGGTACGCCGTCCGCTGATGTGGGCACCGGCCCTTGGCATTCTGATTTCGCTGCTTCAGGTCAAGCTGCCGCCGATTGCTGCGGAGTCACTCAATCTTCTCGGCAAGGCAACGCCTGGCGTCTCCCTACTGTGCCTGGGACTGATCATGTCGTCCGAGAAACTGAAAATGTCGGGTGAGGTGTGGGGCAACCTTGGGCTCAAGCTATTCGTTCACCCGGTGTTGATGTTCGCCGCCACTGTGGTACTGGGCACTCATGGTCTTTACGCCCAACAGATGATCCTGCTTTGCGCGCTTCCGTCGGCGACCATCCCGGCAATGTTCGCGAACCAGACCGGCGCCTATCAGAGTGAAGCCGCGACCTCCATCCTGGTGAGTACGGTGTTGTCGATTGTGACGTTCTCTTTCGCGATCTACCTGATTGATGGCGGACTTGCAGCAGCCTGACTGCTGGATCCGGATGGCGGGGTATGAGGCACTCGTGTCGAAATACCACGCTTGATTTTGTTCCAATTACCCCGGTTTTGAGGGGACACATCGCACGTAAGGCCAGATAAAGCTGTGGAAGTTGTAGTCGAGTAATGCTCGCTTTTAGCTAAAAAGACCACACCCAACCAGGCTTAGGTTCAATTTGGATGGATATGTGATTGGCCGCTTTGGGTCGGTTGCCGACCCTCACGACAGACAACAATCGGCCAGAAGCAGTCACTCACCCCAGGCATCTATCGGCCAAAAACAACCCACCGTGAAACGTAGGAATCGCCAATAGCTGTCTGTCTGAAGTGTTCTCCCGGCCAGTCGATTTATTCCTGCGCCTGAAGAAATAGTGAAAAAAGCTCGGACTGGGATCTGATGCCAAGTTTGCTGTACATGTGCTTGCGATGAACCTTCACGGTTTCGGTGGAAATCGACAGCTTGCGTGCGATCTCTTTGTTCGAGCAGCCGCTGAGCATCAGCCGGCCAACCTCCAGTTCACGAGCAGAAAGTGGTGTTTCCAAATGCTGAAGGGTGGACTCCAGTCGGCCTTGCCAACTTGGTGTCGGTGTAGCGGTCTGCTCCATTACCTGATGTTCGAAGGCCATACGCTGTCGCATCAGGGCGGCAACCCAAGATTGGATAAGGCTCAGCAGCGCAATTTGCTCAGGACTGAAGAGAACCTCGCTTCCCAGCGACAAGCAGAGGGTATGCTCTGCATCAAGTTGGACGTTGATGTGCACTTCATCGGCCACGATGTTGAAGTGAAAGTAGCGCTTATAGTAATCGGTGTGCTCGAAGCACTCCGGCGCCACGTCAGCCAGCAGAAATAAACCGCTCTGCGGCGCTTCCCGATTGGCCAGGTAAAAGGGGTCGAGCAGGTAAAGGCCTTTGAGGTAATCCTCAAAGAGCCTGTCCGGTCCGCCGTCCTCACCAGGACATTCGGCCAGCACCCTCGGCCGGTCATTACTGAAAACCAATACAACCCAGCTGTCCACCGGAATGTATTGATCCAGCAGACGCACCAACCCTAACCAGAAATTAGGGCGGTCCAGCACTTCGATCAGCCGGCCAATCGATTGATGCCAGGCTACATCCTGCAATGTCATGCTCGCCCTACTACCCATTCGAGGTTACCCCATCGACGTAATTACCTGCCGTTCTACGGCGCTCCATAATCCATCCCAGCCCTGGCGGGTGCTGTTCAGTTTGGCGTTTGCGAGCCCACTTACACGTCGAAGGATCACCAATGAAGATTGAACTCGTACAAATTACCGGTCGCGATGGCGATACCGCTTATAACCTGGAGCGTACCTTGCAGGCCATTGCTACCTGTGAAGTGGGCACCGATATGTTGATATTTCCGGAGACCCAGTTGATGGGCTTCTGTGACGCAACGCAGCTCGCTGAAGTCGCCGAACCCCTGAATGGGCCGAGCATGCAGGCCGTACAACGCGCCGCATGTGACCGGAACGTCTCGGTGCTAATCGGCATGGCCGAGAAGGCAGCAGGCACCTTCTATAACACCTCCTCGCTGGTGACTCCGCAAGGGATCGCCATGAGTTATCGCAAGACTCATCTGTGGCCGTCGGAGCGTGGCCTGTTCCAGCCAGGTGATCGGTATGTCACTGCACTTTGGAAGGGAATCCGCGTGGGCATCCTGATCTGCTACGACATCGAGCTGCCAGAAAGCGCCCGCGCCCTTGGCCAACTCGGCGCCGAGCTGATCCTGGTCACCAACGGCAACATGGACCCCTACGGCGCTGTCCATCGCACCGCGATCACCGCCCGCGCCCAGGAGAACCAGGCATTTGCCGTAATGGTGAACCGCGTGGGCGAAGGCGATGAAGGCCTCGTTTTTGCCGGCGGCAGTGCGGCGATTGATCCCCTCGGGCGCATGCTCTTCGAAGCAGGTCGCGAAGAGTGCCACCAGGTTGTCGAACTGGACTTTGACCTGCTGCGCACCGCCCGCCGCGACTATGACTACCTCAATGATCGCCGGCTTCTTCTGACTGGCGAACAGATTGAGCACACCGATGGCCGTCGGGAGTGGCTGATCCCCTGAGACTCGATCGCGACAAAACCGCTCTTGCGTCTTGCCGCCGAATTCGGCCCTGCCATAACAATCCACAATAAGCAGGCGTAGCGTTCAATCCTACGGATATGAAGCTACCGCTCTGGAGTATCCAGATGAAACCGATCCGCTTTTTACAACCAGTCCTGGCTTCGCTTTTCAGCTTGAGCTTTACCTGTGTTAACGCAGCCGAGCCCCAATTGCACATCTACAACTGGTATGACTATATCGCCCCGGACACTACAAAAAACTTTCTGAAAGAGACAGGCATCAGTACGGTCTATGACGTGTACGACAACAGTGAAGTGATGCAAAGCAAGTTAATGGCTGGCCGCAGCGGTTATGACGTGGTGTTCGCCAGTGGTGACGAGTTGCCGAACTTGATCAAGTCCGGCGTGCTCAAGGAACTGGACCGCAGCAAGTTGCCCAACTGGCCCCATCTCGCCCCGGACATCCTCGCCAAGCTTGACAGTAATGATCCTGGAAACCGCTATGCGGTCCCTTATCTCTGGGGCACCACAGGCATTGGCTATGACGCGGACAAAGTAAAGTCGATCCTCGGCGAGGACGCGCCTGTCAACTCATGGGACCTGATTTTTAAGGAGGAGAATCTGGCCAAATTGAGCCAGTGTGGTGTGGCGATGCTGGACGCTCCCAGCGAGATTGTTCCGACCGTATTGCACTACCTTGGATTGCCGTACAACAGCAAAGACCCGGAGGATTACAAAAAAGCCGAAGCGTTCCTGCTCAAGCTCCGTCCCTACATTCGCTACTTTGATTCCTCCAAATTCATTTCTGACTTGGCCAACGGAAACATCTGTGTAGTCCTGGGATGGGCTGGTGGAGTATACGAGGCTCAGACGACCTCCGAGCGTGTGGGCAACGGACGCAAGCTGGTCTACAGCATCCCGCGAGAAGGGGCCCCCGTTTGGTTTGAAAACATGGTGCTGCTCAATGATGCACCGCATCCACAAGAAGGATTGACCTTCATTAACTACATGCTGCGCCCCGAAGTCATCGCCGAGTCTTCCAACTATCTGGGCTATCCAAACGCAAACCATGACGCCACGGCACTTGTAGAAAAAAAGATTCGCGACAACCCTGGCGCTTATCCGACGAAAAAGGTTTTAGAAACGCTGTTCCCACTTGAGCCTTTGCCCCTGAAACTGGAGCGCGTGCGCACCCGAGTATGGACCAGGGTCAAGACCGGCGTTTGATTGGTTCATAGCGGGAGTGTTTGCTGGCAATCATCGCGCAATGCGCTAAAAGCCAGCATGTTCCTTCCGGCCCATTTTAGGGTCGACCAGTGCCTGTTTTGGTCCGATTTCTGTCAGCAGTGACAGGCAGCGATCGGCCAATTTCAACCAATGCTGACCGGCAGCTATGGGTCGAAAGCAGTCAGTCATGGACAGCTGCAATCCGCCAACACCGCTGCGCCGATTGCTTGAAAAAAGAGAACCGGAGGATGAGCGGGCAATGCCCGCCCTTCACTCTCGAAGATAACGCGACCTGTGCAGACGCCGAAAAATAAAGACGTGTGTCAGCAGGTCCACGAAGCCTGGCTCTCGCTGTCCAGTCCGTAGCGCTTGATCGCCTCGGCGCAGAGTTGTCGATCAACCGATCCTTCATCGGCAAGGGTCGCGAGGGCTGCCAACACGATGTGATGGCGATCGACTTCGAAAAAGTCGCGCAAGGCCGCACGGGTATCGCTTCGCCCAAACCCATCGGTGCCGAGTACGGTATAGCGTGATTGCAGGTACGAGCCGATCAGTTGCGGCAACGCTCGCACGTAGTCAGACACGGCCACCACCGGCGCGCCGCCGGGCAGGCATTCGTCAAGGTAGCTGGTGCGGACGTCGGCTTGCGGATGCAAGCGGTTCCAGCGCTCGACGTCCCGCGCATCACGCGCCAGTTCACTGAAACTGGTGACGCTCCACACCTCGCTCGCAATCTGCCAATCGTTGGCCAGCAGCTCGGCAGCGGCCAGGGCTTCGCGCAGGAGAGTGCCCGAGCCGAGCAAGCGTACCTTGCCTTTCGGAGTCGCCGGCTGCTGCTCATTGAAGCAATACATGCCGCGAATGATCGCCCGCTCAACGCCCTCGGGTAAGGTCGGTTGCGGGTAGTTTTCATTCATCAGGGTCACGTAGTAGAACTCGTCGACGTCGTGTTCGAGCATCTGGCGCATGCCATGGTCGAGGATCACCGCAAACTCGCCGGCGAACGCCGGATCGTAGGCGCGACAGTTGGGTACGGTGGCGGCGATCAGGTGACTGGTGCCGTCCTGATGCTGCAAGCCTTCACCGCCGAGCGTGGTTCGCCCAGCCGTGGCGCCCAGCAGGAAGCCACGGGAACGTTGGTCGGCTGCGGCCCATATCAGGTCGCCGACCCGCTGGAAGCCGAACATCGAGTAGTAAATGTAGAACGGCAGCATACGCAGGCCGTGGGCCGAATAGCTGGTGGCGGCGGCTACCCAGGAGCTGATGGCGCTGGCTTCGCTGATGCCTTCTTCGAGAATCTGCCCGTCGGTGGCTTCGCGGTAGCTGAGGATCGAGCCGATGTCTTCGGGCTCATAACGTTGGCCCACGCTGGAGTAGATGCCGATCTGCTTGAACAGGTTGGCCATGCCAAAGGTGCGCGCTTCGTCGGCGACAATCGGCACAATGCGCGGGCCCAGTTGCTTGTCCTTCAGCAGGTTGCTGAGCATCCGCACGAAGGCCATGGTGGTGGACATTTCCTTGCCCTCGGCCTGAGTGGCGAAGCTGGCATAGCTCGCAATCGGAGGCACCGGCACGGCGGCGGCCGTGCGGTTGCGCACCGGCATGTAACCACCAAGAGACTGTCGCCGCTGATGCAGGTAACGCATTTCGCGGCTGTCGTCAGCCGGTTTGCAAAAGCTTAATGACTCGACCTGTTCATCCGACAGCGGCAACTGAAAGCGGTTGCGGAAAGCGATCAACGCTTCGCGGTCGAGCTTCTTTTGCTGATGCGTGGTCATCTTGCCCTGCCCCGCTTCGCCCATGCCGAAGCCCTTTTTGGTCTGGGCAAGAATCACCGCCGGCTTGCCCTCTTTCTGGCTGGCGGCAAGGTACGCGGCGTAGATCTTGATGATGTCGTGGCCGCCACGTTTGAGGCGGTCGATCTGCTCATCGCTCAAGCCGTGGGCCAGCCGCGCCAGGGATGCGCTTTGGCCGAAGAAATGTTCGCGGTTGTAGGCGCCATCCTTGGCGGCGAACGTCTGGAATTGACCATCGACCGTCTGCGACAGCGTGCGCACCAGCGCGCCATCCTCGTCCCTGGCCAGCAACGCGTCCCAGTCCGAACCCCAGACCACTTTGATCACGTTCCATCCAGCACCGCTGAACAACGCTTCCAGTTCGTCGATGATCCGTCCGTTGCCGCGCACCGGACCGTCAAGCCGCTGCAAGTTACAGTTGACCACCCACGTCAGGTTATCCAGGCCTTCACGGGCGGCCAGGGTCAGCGCCGACATGCTTTCCGGCTCGTCCATCTCGCCATCGCCAAACACCCCCCAGACGTGCCGGTCAGTGGTGTCTTGCAGGCCACGGTGCTGCAAGTAGCGCATGAAGCGCGCCTGGAAAATCGAGCTGATCGGACCGATGCCCATCGAACCGGTGGGGAACTGCCAGAAGTCCGGCATCAACCAGGGATGCGGATAGCTCGACAGCCCTTGGGCACCGGATTTTCGCGCGGTGATTTCCTGGCGATAGTGCTCGAGATCGGTTTCGCTCAATCGCCCTTCGAGGAACGCGCGAGCATAGATGCCCGGCGCCGAATGAGGCTGGAAGAACACCAGGTCACCATCGAAGACGTCGTTACGCGCCCGGAAAAAATGGTTGAAGCCCACCTCGAACAGATCCGCTGCGCTGGTGTAACTGGCGATATGCCCGCCGAGTTCGCCGTACGCCCGATTGGCTCGGACCACCATGACCAACGCATTCCAGCGCATGATCGAAGCAAGGCGTTCTTCCGTGGCGAGATCACCCGGGAACAGCGGTTGCTGCGACACTGGGATGCTGTTGACGTAAGACGTGCCCCGGCGCGGCTGCCAGCCAACGGATGGATCACGGGCCGCTTCAGCCAATTGGTCGAGCAACCGCCGCGCATGCTCGGGGCCGCGAGTGGCCACCAGCGACTCCAGGGCCTCACGCCATTCGCGCAGCTCGTCGAGATCGTTCTGGGTCAGGGGGGCGGCGGTTGCATCGGGTTGGTTGGAATGGAAACGGCTCATAGGCACCTCCTCGCTTTTTTAATAGTCTATGCCGAGGCCCGCAGCTTTTCTGATCGTTATGCAGATCCACTTCGATCATTGGCGGCATAAAACACTGTCCACCCTAAAAGTAGAAGCACAATGAACTTCGACGGTATTGACCTGAAGATCCTTCGAGAGCTGCAAAACGACAGCAGCCTGTCCAATGTGGAACTGGCCAAGCGGGTTCACCTTTCGCCCTCCCCGTGCCTGGCTCGGGTCAAGGCGCTGGAAGCCTCCGGTTGCATTCGCGAGTACGTGGCGCTACTGGCGCCCGAGGCGCTGGGCTTGCGTTTGAATGTGTTCATCTCCATCAGCCTCAAGCAGCAAGGCCGAGAGTCTTTGCAGAATTTCGAACGCACTATCTGCGAGTGCGACGAGGTCATGGAGTGCTATCTGATGACCGGTGATGCCGACTATTTGATTCGCGTCGTGATGGCAGACATGCAGGCGTTGGAGCATTTCATCATCGAGCGACTGTCGCCTATGCCGGAAGTCGAAAAGATTCGTTCCAGTCTGTCGTTGAAACAGGTCCGCTATAAAACCGCCCTGCCCTTGAGAAAAGAAAACGGATAACCGCTGCAAGAACGCAATCAGCCAGAAGCGGCCAGTCAGCGTCGACTGAATAAATAGACAACTGCCCGGCTTAATCTAGCCTTGAGTGAAAGCCTGCGGGAGAAAAACACCATGTCCCTAGCTCCCAGACATCTATTGGCCCTGACGTTGGGTGTCCTTTTTTGCACGGCAGCGTGCGGTGACGAGGTAGCAGACACCCATTCCCCTCCGGCGATACTCCCGTTGGAGTCTGAGGCGCTGCCAACACTCATTGCCTACCCGCCGCTTGCCGGGCCACTCGCCCGCGGTGTTGTCATCATCCAGTATCGAACAGAGCACGCCAGGATCCTGCCGGTATTTGGCAAAGCGGCGGCGGATGTCTCACCACGTCTCAGTCACCTTCACGTGACCGTCGACGACTGGAAAGGGACATGGGCACACACCAGTGAAGACCCGATTATCCTGGTTGGACTCACGCCTGGCGCGCACAAGGTTCTTCTTGAAGTGGCCGACCCGACGCACAACATCCTCACCGGTACGACAGTCAGTTTTATCGTTCCGGAGAAGAAACCGACGGGCACCCCGTGAAGCACCCAAAAAAAGCCCCGCACTTCAACTGGAGGCGGGGCTTTTGATTGGGTTGGCGTCACTTCACATCGCTCCGTTTTTTCTAATTCGCCTTACGTATACCTGGTAAATGTAGGGGTGTTCGAGCGTGCACTTTAGAGGACAGCGTCCTCTACTTATCCGGCCCGCCCCCGAAGCGCTTCAACCTCCCGAATCACGGTGCCAAGCATGCAGATCCCTTCATGGATCTGCGGTGCTGTCAGGCCGGCATAGCCCAGAATGAGTCCTGCCGGTCGCTCGTACTCTGCCGAAGCCGGTTCGGCAAACAGCGGCGAGAGCGGATAAACGCCAACCCCACGTTCGAGCGCTATCGCCTGCAACCTTGGCTCATCCTGGGCGCGCAGCCTCGGCAACAGCAGCACGCCATGCAGGCCTGCGGCCATGCCTACCAATCGCCCATGTTCTGCCAGATGGTGTTCAAAAGCTTCCAGCAACGCCCTTCGCCGCCGTTCATTCTCCCGGCGCAAGCGGCGAACGTGGCGCTCATAGGTACCGCTTTCGATCAATGAGGCGAGCACGTTTTGCTCCCAGCGCGGCGAGTGGCGATCGGTCAGCCGTTTGGCTTCGCGGAAAACGTGAATCAACTCGCGTGGAAGCACCAGATAGCCCAGCCTGAGCTGCGGTGAGAGTGCTTTGGAGAACGTTCCGACATAAATGACGCGAGCCTGCGCGTCCATGGATTGCAACGCGTCGATGGGACGCTGGCCATAACGAAACTCGCCGCCGTAATCGTCCTCAATGATCCATGCGCGATGTCGACTCGCCCAACTCAGCAGTTCGAGGCGACGGGCGACTGAAAGCACCGCCCCCATGGGAAACTGGTGCGACGGGGTGACATAGGCCAGGCGCACGCGATCGTCTTCCGGCAGAGCGCGGGTATCCAGTCCAGAGACATCAACGGGTATGGGCAACGCCGTCGCGCCCGTGGCCTCAAAGCAATATCTGGCCATGCGGTAGCCAGGTTCCTCGAAGACGAACGCATCGTTCGGGTTCAGCAAGAGCCGGGCGCACAGGTCAAGCCCCTGCTGCGAACCATGCACGATGAGTATTTGCTCGGCATCGCAGGCCAGACCGCGTGCGCGTCGAAGATAGCCTTGCAGCGCATTGCGCAAGCGCTCTTCCACTTCGGGGTGACCGTAAGCGAGGCTCGGCTGACGCTTGACCAGTTCGGCACGGTAGGCGCGCTGCCAACCCAGCGCCGGAAAATCCCTGGAAGCGACCGAGCCGTACCTGAAATCAATGCGGGCCTGTGGCAACGCCATGCTGTACGGCTTCATGAGCGCAACGCGCTGGCCGTAAAGGGAAAGCGCTGTCGGCAAGCCCTTGCGCTGCGCCGAGTCCCCTTGGGCATGCCGGGATGGGGGGCTGATCACGTTCGCTACCGTGGCGGCTTTACCCGCCGATGTCACGACAAAGCCCTCGGCCGCCAGTTGCTCGTAAGCCGCCGTCACCGTAGTTCGCGACACGCCAAGCTCGGCCGCCATTGCCCGCGTCGACATGAGCCGCGTGCCGGCGGCTAGCGTGCCGTCCTCTATCTGCGCGCGCAGCCTGGCATAGATACGACGTTGCGCACCGCGGGAAGATGCAGCCGGCTTGATTGAAAACTGGCCCATGGAAAAACCTCGAAACTGGCACTTTCGATGATGCAGGTCGTGGTCGACATTATGGATTCCCAGCCATCCGGAATGAAATCCCCATGTACATTCCCGAACACTTCGCAGAGCACCGCCCAGGACAACTGCACAGAATCATCCGCGACAATCCGCTGGGCATCCTCGTCATGGCGGGTGTATCCGGCATGGATGCGGACCCCATTCCCTTTGAGTACAAGGAGTCAGCATGTTGGAACTGGAACTGACGACCACGACCCTCCTTGTCACCTTCGCAGGTGTCTTTCTGATCTGTTTTATGAAGGGCGCGTTCGGCGGCGGCTTTGCCATTGTCGGTATCCCGCTTCTGTCGCTGGTGATGGACCCGATCACGGCCGGTGGCCTGCTTGCGCCGTTGTTCATCGCCATGGACTTGTTCAGCCTGCGCTACTGGAAGCCATCCACCTGGTCAAAACCAGACCTGAGTTTGCTGGTACCGGGTCTTGTCGTCGGAATCGGCGTCGGCTATCTGCTCTTTCGGGTGATGGATCACCGCGCAGTCGCCATCGTGATGGCAGCGGTCACGCTGACGTTTGTCGGACTCTGGTTCAGGGCCGGCGGAGAAGTCACGGTGCGCCCGCGTTCATCGCCCAAAGCGGTGGCCGCTGGCGTCACATCGGGCATCACCACCATGGTCGCGCACTCAGGCGGGCCGCCGCTGGCGATGTACCTGCTGCCGCTCGGTCTGAGCAAACAGGTCTATGCCGGAACGACCAGCCTGTTCTTTACGGTCGGCAATCTTCTCAAGGCTGCGCCCTGGCTGCTCCTGGCCAGACCGACAGGCAACGTTCTGACCCTGATGGTTATCTGCCTGCTCGCCGTTCCTTGCGGCGTCTGGCTTGGTTGGCGCCTGCACGCGAGACTGGACCAGCGCCAGATGTATCGCGCCTGCTATGGTTTGCTCGTCGTTACGGCGTTGAAGCTGCTGTGGGACGGCGTCTGCGGCTACATCGTCTGAGTTCTGGGCGCACCTTGTGGACCCGTTCATTTGCGTCCACACCCATTGTCATGACGACGAACATGGCGGTTCACTGCAAAACCACCTACGCTTCTTGCATGAATCCACAACCCGATGCGGAGGTACGAGTATCGGGCTGGAGCGATCTGGTTGCCTTTGACCGCCCGCTCATTGCCAATCCGGACCTGCCCGCGCGTATCGCCAACAACTGGCCCCTCAATCCGGTCGACCGACCAGCCTGTACGGCGCAATGGGTAAAGGCTACACGGACTACCCCGCTTATCGCCCCTAAGCGAACGATGCCGCGCCTCTGAACATAGGCACGCGGCTCACTATCTCCCATTGAGGAAGATAATATGTACCGACCAAGCACGGTGCCTTATCAGGAACATCGAGGGTTCAGGCGAACCTTCACTCCGGGTCATTTGAGCCTGGGATTGTTCTTTCCCTTGGAGGCCTTCGATGGGGACACTCCGAGCATGCTCAACCAGGTCGAATTGGCCAAACGAGCAGAGGCGCTGGGCTTCTCCGCGCTCTGGTTTCGCGACGTGCCGCTTCGGGACCCTGATTTCGGTGATGTCGGCCAAGTCTTCGATCCCTGGGTTTACCTGGGCTTCATGGCCGCTCATACGTCAGAGATAGCGCTTGGCACCGCATCCATTGCCATCCCGTTACACCATCCCCTGCACACGGCCAAGGCATCAGCCAGCGTCGATCAGTTGAGCGCAGGTCGATTGATTCTGGGGGTAGCCTCCGGCGATCGCCCAGTGGAGTTTTCGGCCTTTTACGTCGATCCCGAAAGGCGCGCAGAGATCTTTCGAGAGCACTACGAGGTGATTCGCCGGGCCCACAGCACCAGCTTTGAACCCATCCGCTGGAGCGGTGGTGAGATGCGGGGCGCAGACCTCATTCCGAAACCCACCACCCAAGTCATTCCGATGCTCGTGACCGGCAATAGCCGCCAGTCACTGGATTGGATCGCGCGCGAAAGCATCGGATGGATCAACTATCCACGCCCACCGAACATGCAGCGACTGATCGTGGAAGATTGGCGGCTGGAGGTCATGAAGCAATGTGGTTCCGTCTATAAGCCCTTCATTCAGTCGCTTTACATCGACCTCGATGAGAACCCGTCCACGCCGCCCACTCGCATTCATTTGGGGTTCAGGCTTGGACGCGATCATCTCCGGGCCTTGCTGGAGTTGCTTCAGGAAATCGGAGTGGACCACGTTATCCTGAATCTCAAATACGGGAAGCGTCCTGCTGCACAAGTCATCGAGGAGCTGGGCACTCACATCGTTCCGCAATTCGGACCTCACTGAGTATCCCGCGCTTCATGGTTCGGCGGATCAATGCGCTCAATATTCCCCAGTACCAACGCTCGCCCGGCAAACAGGCCGCCCGCTGTTTCCTCCCTGTGCGTACCGCAAAGGGCCAGCTAACAATCCTTTCAGTTGTACCCAGCGCGTAGGCATGGCTTGAATCCCGGGTGCTCTCGCCGGAAAATTGTCGGCATTGCGAAACCCTTGTAGCTATTCATCCTTATCACACTCTCGCAAGTCATCCTTATCACGCTCCCGTAAGAGCCAGCAGACGATGCCGAGCACCAGGGTGGCAAATCCCAGTGCGGCAATGGTGAGCGCAGGAGTCGCGGCGGAATCGAGAATAACGAACTTCCGGCTGAGCGCCAGCAAGGCGATCAACAGCACCGTGCGAACCTGAACGATGCTGTTGCGTCGCAGGGCGGGGCGCACAATCGAATGCTTGAACTCCAGGGCTATCAGAACGGTGAAAATTGAGCCAAAGAGGGCCTGGAAAACATCGTGGTCCAGAGGATCAATCGCACCACCGATCAACAACGGCACGACCCTGCGACAGAGCTGCAGTAGCGCCATCAAAATCACAGACGCGATGATGAGACTGAGCGCAAGAACAACCAATTGTTCGAAACGTTCGTAAGCATTCATCAGCGCCCACTGAAGTCTGAAATTTTTCAGCGTCGAGTTGCGCTCACGCCTTTCAGAATCAGGCTTTGACACGATAACCCTCCACACTTGCGTCTTCAGTCCCCCGGGCTCGTCCAGGCATTTGAGGATCCAGTACACCATTGCACATCGTGATCAACAGGCCCGCTCCCAGGTTACGTGAGTGTGTTGAGGCTAAGTCCCAGTCTGCGCAGTAGGTGCCAGATCATCTGGCTGGTCTGGCGGACTACTCTTTCCGGAGGTCTTTGGCGCATCCACCTCCACCTTATTGAAGACCACTTCGCTACGCTCCTTGTCGTAACCCAACTCAACGCTGTCGCCGGCTTGCAGCTTGTCAGCGAGCATTTCCTTCGCAAGCCGCGTTTCGACGGCCTGGCGAATCTGACGTTTCAACTCGCGCGCGCCAAACTCAGGCTGATAACCGACATCCGCCAGATGATCGATGAGTGAGCCATCAATTTTAACTGTGATGTTCTGTGCAGCTGCGGTTCGAATGACCCGATCAAGCTGAATGCTCACAATCGATCGGATGTTGTCACGGGTCAGGGCATGGAACACGATGATGTCATCAATACGGTTGAGGAACTCGGGACGAAAATGCCCTTTCAGGACGCCCATTAATTCATCTCGTAATGCTTTATCCGTAAGGCGTTCATCTTCGGGGCGCTCAAGATTCTCCATGATCACGGGCGAGCCCAGGTTGCTGGTGGCAATGATGATCGTATTGCTGAAGTCCACAACACGTCCCTTGCCGTCCGTGAGACGCCCATCGTCGAATACCTGCAGCAATACGTTGCTCACATCGGGATGCGCCTTCTCGATCTCGTCGAGCAGAATCACACTGTAGGGCTTGCGGCGGACACGCTCTGTCAACTGGCCGCCTTCGTCGTATCCCACATAGCCGGGTGGCGCACCGATCAACCGGGCAACCGCATGACGCTCCATGTACTCCGACATATCAATACGAATGATCGATTGCTCGTCACCAAACACCGTTTCCGCCAACGCTTTGGCAAGTTCAGTTTTGCCGACGCCCGTAGGGCCAAGAAAGAGAAACGTGGCAATAGGTCTGTTGGCTTGGCCAAGGCCGGCTCGAGACAAACGAACGGCATCGCTGACCGCGAGAACAGCATCTTCCTGCCCGACCAGCCGCTCACGCAACGTGTCTTCCATATTCAACAGTTTTTGACGCTCTTCCTGCGTAAGCTCGGTCACAGGAATGCCGGTGAGACGGGACAGCACCTCGGCAATTGACTCCAGGGTCACCTCAAGGGTTTCGGAGCCTGTCTTGCGCTGCCAGGCTTCTGTTTCCTCTCCCAGTTGTGCTTGCTTTTGACCAATGCGCTCTTCGAAGCCTTTGGATTCATCAAAACGTTTACGGGAGGATGCATAGTCCTGTTCACGTTTGAGTTGGGTGATTTCGGCTTCCAGCTCCTGAATGCCAGCCGGCCTTGAGGACGCACTGATTCGAACGCGGGCCGCTGCCTGATCGATCAGGTCAATGGCTTTATCCGGCAGATAGCGTGAGGTGATGTAACGATCCGACAGCTCTGCTGCCGCCACAAATGCTTCATCGGCGAATGTGACCTGATGGTGAGCCTCAAGCTTGTCGCGCAGCCCACGCAGGATAATGATGGTCTGTTCTACGGTGGGCTCGGATATCAGCACAGGCTGAAAACGTCGTTCAAGCGCTGCGTCTTTTTCGATGTGCTTTTGATACTCATTGAGTGTCGTCGCACCGATCAAACTAAGTTCCCCGCGTGCCAGTGCGGGTTTCAGCACGTTGGCAATGTCCAGGCCGCCCTCCTCACCACCCTGCCCCGCGCCAACGATCGTATGTAACTCGTCGATGAACAGAATAAGCTCCGAGCTTTTTGCGGCGACTTCATCAAGCAGTTGCTTGGCTCGCTCCTCAAATTCACCACGATATTTGGAGCCCGCAACCATTGAGTTCAGATTGACTTCAACCAGCCGTCTGCCACGCAAAATCTCAGGGACATCGCCCTTTACTATTCGTTGTGCAAGCCCTTCAACGATGGCTGTCTTACCGACGCCGGGTTCGCCGATAAGCACCGGATTGTTCTTTCTGCGCCGCGCCAGCACCTCGATGGTATTTTCGATTTCCTGCGCGCGCCCCAGTACGGGATCCAGTTTGCCCTCACGAGCCAGTGACGTCAGGTCGCGACCGAACTTGTCGAGTGTCGGTGTTCCCGTCGGGGTGTCGACTCGCCCATCCTCAGCGCCCTTACCCACTACCTTGACCACCTTCTGCCGCAAGGCTTCAGGCGTTACGCCGTATTTTTTAAGCAATGTCCCGGCAATACTGTCGGGTACAGAGGCAAGTCCGATCAACAAATGCTCCGGGCCAACGTACGAGTGTCCCAAATCACGAGACGCCTGGAACGCAAAATTGAAAACTTTCTTTAGACGGGGCGAAATGCTCATCTGATCCACCGGGGACTGGGCCTCCGCTGTGCCCCTTTGAGCATGTTGATCGATGTAGCCTTTGATCTCGTCCGCAGAAAGCTTCAGCTCCTTGAGCAATGCCGTACCCACATCGGTATCCGCAAGCACATACAACAAATGCTCGGTATCGAGCTCGCTACGGTTGAGCTCATGGGCTTTCTCTCCAGCGCGCTGCAGAATTTCCAGGGTCTGGGAACTGAATGCATCGGTTGCATCGACAGATTCTCGAGGCACTTGCCCAGAGAGCCTGAAGTCATCGCCCGCCTGATCCTTTGCTCCGCCCATGCTGTCGAAAAAGCGGGACACTCCACCGCCCAGCAGAGAGTCGAATGGATTCAACATGCTTTGATGGCGTAAGAGTTGACGGTAATCGTGGTCGCAAATGGACATTGTCCTGGCTTGGCCATTTTGCGATACGGTCACTCGCGCGACCGCTGGTCTCGCATTACATATTTCACAGAGAGTAGCCATGATGAGTTGTCTCCAAAGATGGATAACACGGACTCATTCAGATGGATCTACGTACCCGCAAACGGTGCTCAAGAAATAGGGGCATGAGATCCGCAGTACGCTGACCTTGGTCAGGAAGACGATTACGTGGAAGGGAATGGCAGACTCGGCAGACGACGCCATCCATTAAAGATAGTCGGATCTCATCAAAACACGCTATGGGCGACCCAGGATACCGACGAACGACGTCTGATAAATTCGTGCTCAAAAATGCCCGGCTCAGCGTGGCCAGCCCGAGGTTTTCCAGGGTGCGGCCCTCGGCGTAGAGATCACGCTCGGCAACCACCGAGGCAATGCTCAGCAGGCCCTGCGCCACCGGGGTTGGCACACCGGCCCAACGGCCGACGGAAACCAGCAAGGACAGGCCCAGACGGGTGTCTTCGAGCATGTAGCGATGTGTCTGCAGGTCGATGTCCTCGCGCCAGTCGCCGCTGTCGGTCAGCTTGCCATGGGCGCCGCGACCGTACATCCACTCCTCGCCTTCAGTGGTGTTGTAGTGATCGGCCAGGGGAAAGTGCGGCGCGCCATAGGTCAGTGCTTCGCGCACCGCCATGCGCTCGGCATCGAGCTGGTTGGTCACACGGCGAATCGACGGTTGGGTGCCTTCGTTGTGAATGTCCCAGGCCTCGAAATGCTCCAGCGGACCTGCGTTCATCATGATCAGCGGCGGGTGAATGATGGGGCCTGCGTTCATCAACGCGCCGCTCAGGGCATCTTCAATCGGTTCAACACTCGGGTAGGCCTCGCGCAACACCGCGAAGGCGTGACCGGACAGTTTGCTGGGAAAGACGCCAGTCGGCAGGCGAGTCGCGTAGCCGCTGATCACCAGGTCACTGGCGCCATGCTTGCGGACCAGGTACGGCAGCGTACCGGTTTCGGCAAAGGCGACCTTGCTTTGGTTGCCCGCGTCGGCCATGGCCTTGGCGAACACGTAGCTGCCGAACGTGCCCGGCGGCAGGAACACCACCTGACCGTCGTGCAAGTGCGGCGCCACGTGTTTGGCCAAGTCTTCGTGGGACGTCGACGGCAACGGGATGATGACCAGTTGCGCGTCGGCCAGGGCTTCGGCCAGGTCGTCGGTCAGCGACAGCTTGTCGCCCTGCCGGCCGACGGACAACTGACGAGTGCCCCGGTAGTCCTTGATGGTCAGGCTACCGATGGCCAGCAGCTCCTTGAGCGCTGCCGAGTCACGACGCCACAGGTGCGTCGGATGCCCCTTTTCAGCCATTTCGACCGCCGCCGCGTAACAGCCGTGTCCACCACCCAGCACCGTAATATTCATCGAGTTGCTCCTCTTGTAAGAGACTCGATGCTATCGGGCCGAACCGCCACGCACTTATCCGATTGCGCAGCCGAGTGACGGATTACGCAGCCGTCTCAATGCTTGTGTTGGCGCAGGGTGTCCGACGGCGGGCAGCCATAGCGTTGCCGATAGGCACTGGAAAAATGCCCGAAGCTGTTGATGCCGTGACGCAACAGGATATCGGTGACGGTTTCACCGTCCCTGCCCTGCTTCAGTGATTCGTGGATCACCGCCAGGCGCCGGTCGCGGATGTACTCGACCGGTGCCTGCTGGAGAAACTGCTTGAAGCCGTTCTGCAAAGTGCGCACCGAGACGCCACAGAGCTCGCTCAGGGTCGTCAGGCTGATCGGTTCGTCGAGGTGCGCCTCGATGTAGTCACGGGCTTTCTTCACGTGGTGCGGCAGCGGTGCGCGCGAATCGACCCGGAGGTCGGCGGAGTAGTTGTGCGGCAACTGCGTCAGCAGCAGTTGCATCAGGTAGTCGGACAGGCCGCTGGCGATGCGCGAACCGTCCACGCCACTGCCGTAAAGCCGGCAGATGTAATCCAGGGTGTGATAGAGGCTGACGACGCCGGCGCCCAGATGATCGACGCTGACATCAAAGATCACCGACTGCCGCAGGCTGCGTCCGAGCAGGCGTTGCAGTTGCGTTTCCAGGGCATCGCGGTCGACGCGCAGGATCAGATTGCGGCATTCGCCATCGGTAACAATGCGGCTTTGCGCGAACGGCGAAGACACGCTCAGGTAGCCCGACTGCATCACCGCGCTGCGTCGTCCGTGGGCCACTTCGCAATGCCCCTGCAAGGTAATGCGAAACAGGTACTGATCGGCCATGTCGCCGATGGTGATCTCCACCGGCGCGCCATAGCGCAAGTCGAGCAGTGCCGAATCGCCGAAGAATACGCCGTTGAGCCGGGTGTACATCGGCTCGTCACGCAGCACATTGAAGCTGTGCGGGCACAGGTAATGGCTGACCTTGTCCTTGATCTCACGGTAATCGGTGGAGCTGAGCAAGCTGTGCCGTTCCAGCAGATAGACATCATTCAACATCAACGGTTCTCCGGACTGAAGCGTCTCGGCCCCACTCCCTGCAAAAGGAGCGAGGCCGAGACGCCGATCATGGACGATGACCCATCATGCCCGGGTCGGATATTCCCGGGCATAGCTTTCGCAAAAACGCCGGCAACCACGCCATAGCAACAGCACGGTCAATGCCGACGCACCGCCCATCACCAGCGACATCGACGAACCGACCGCTGCGGGCGATCCGAAGTAGCGGTCGGTCAACAGCGCGACCAGCGTAGTTCCCAGGCCCAACCCCAACAGATTGCTGATCAGCAGAAACACCGCCGAAACTTGTGCGCGCACCTGGTTCGGCGCGAGGATCTGCATCGCGGCCGTGGACGCCGGCATCGGGAACGAGGCGAAGAACATCGCCGGCACCAACAGGGTCACCGACAGCCACAGTTGATCGGCTTGCGGGAACAGCACCGCCGGCACCGCCATGCCGAGGGCACCGATGACGCCGGTGCGCATGGCGGCGTCCTGATGACCTTTTTTCGCCAGATAGTCGGTAAGCCAGCCACCGCACAGCACCCCGGCGGTGTTGGCCAGCAACAGCACCGTACCGAGCATGTAGCCCGCCTCCATCGGCGACAGGCCGAACTTGCGGATGTACAGCGCCGGGCTCCAGCTCATCATGCAGAACAGGGCCATGGCGTAGAACGAAAAGCCCAGGTAATGGCAGGTGAACGTGCCGCGATGACGCCCGAGGAAGCGCAGGCCATCGGTCAGCGCCACCTTCTTCGCCCGGCCCTGCGCATCGACCTGCAGGCCTTTGCGCGCCGGGTCGCGCACGGTGAGCCAGATCAGCAGGCCGACCAGGATGCCGGGCAGCCCGACGATGAAGAACGCCAGTTGCCAGGCCTTCATCGCCCCGAGAAAGGCGACCTCGATGGTGTTCATGTCCTTGAGCATGGCGATCACATAGCCGCCCACCAGGAAGGCCAACCCGCCGCCCACGAACGAGCCGATCGAGTACACGCCCACTGCGCGGCCGAGTTTTTCCTTGGGGAACATGTCGCTGAACATCGAGTACGCCGAGGGCGACAGGGCCGCTTCGCCGACACCGACACCAATGCGCGCGAGGAACATGTGCAGGAAGCTCTTGCTCATGCCGCACGCGGCAGTCGCCAGGCTCCAGAACACGATGCCGACGGCGATGATCTTCGGTCGGGAGAAGCGGTCGGCCAGATAGGCGATGGGCATGCCCATGAAGGCGTAGAACAGCGAAAACGCCAGCCCGTGCAGCAAGCTGAACTGGGTGTCGCTGATCTGCAAGTCGGCTTTGATCGGCTCGATCATCAACGCCAGGATCTGCCGATCCACGAATGAAAAGATGTAGGCAATCATGCACAGGCCCACCACGTACCACTCGTAGACGTAGGTTTTGTTTTTCTGCAGGACCGCGTTATCGACCTGAATATTCACTAGTGTTTGCTCCTTTTGAAATCCGCTCATGCGCGCAGCGCGCCGGGTGACGGTGCACAGGACACCGCCTGGGAAGTTGCGGGGCAGATGTAAAGGACGAAGGGTTCGAACATGGTCAGACCTCTTATTGTTATGGGGGAAAACTCGCCTACCAGAACTTCCAGGTGTAGGTGGTGGCGACGCGGAATTCGTTGTAGTCGTAGCCGTACTTCTGCTTCACATCGATGTTGCGCAGGTCCAGCCCCAAGCCTTGCAACGCCCCGCTCTGCACCACGTAGTTGAGCCCCAGGTAGCGTTCGCTTTCCTGGTTGTCGCTCAGGTTGGCGCCACGGTCCCATTGCGTACCTTTGGTGTAGCGGGTGTAGAACTTCAGCCCCGGCATGCCCATCCCGGCGAAGTCATAGCCGTAGCGCGCCGACCAGGACCTTTCACCCGGGCGGACAAACCCCAGGGACGACCAGTGCACCAGGTAAGGTTGCGGGATATAGCCGTTCATTGTCGGGAACACACTGTCCCCGAGCATGCGCTGGTAACTGACGCCGACCATGTGCGCGCCCTTGAGCAAGGTGAACAACGCACCGTAGGCACGGTTGTCGATTTCACCGTTTAGCGCGTTGCCATCTTCATTGTTATTGAAGTAGCGCAAGTCGGTTTTGAGTTTGTAGCCGTTGCCCAAATCAGCCATGTGCATCAGGCCGAAATAGTGTTGCTGATAGATATCGTGCAACACGCCATAGAAGTAGCTGGCTTGCAGGTTTTTGCTGATGTCGTACGTGGCGCCGCCGAAGTCCAGGCCGTCACTGTCGAGATTATCGGTGGAGCCATACTTGTACAGCTTCTCGTGGTTGGAAGACTCGCGGGTCACGGCAGACCAGAAACGCCCACCGGTCAGCGTCAACCCATCGATCTCCTTGGACTCAACCACGGCTCCCTGATAGATGGTGTCCAACTGCCGACTGGGGTCATCGAATGCCACCGGCAATTGGGGGCGCAGGTCACCGACCTTCAACTCGGTCTTGCTGTAGCGCATCTTGAAGGTTGCACCGGCGCGACTGTAGTCATCGGCCGTTTGCCCGTCGCGGACGCTGTACGGCAGCGAACCGTCATTGCCCGACGAGTCCAGGCGCACGGCATATTGCGCGTCCACATCCAGGCCGATGGCCAAGGCGGTGTCGGTGTAACCGGAGGTGAACTGCGCATCGAAACCCTGCGACCAACTGTGCACTTCAGAATCCGCTGCATTGGTATTGGTGTAGTTACGGTGCAAGTAGAAGTTACGCGTGTCCACTTTGAAGTGACTGTCATCAATCACATCGGCATGAGCCACCACGGGCGAACAGATCATCCCCAACACGCTGGCCATACCGAGCCCACGGCAAGATTGCTTTACCTGATACATCCAACATCTCCACATCTGTCAGTGCCCGGCACTGTATTTATAGGAGCAGCATCACCACTGAAAACCGCCTGGGCGCTCGTCAGAGCGACCGCTCACGCGCGCGGCGCGTCGGTCGACGGTTTACAAGTTGACGACTGGGAAGTTGCGGGGCAGATGCGAAGGACAAAGGGTTCGAGCATGATCAGGCCTCTTATTGTTATGGGGTAAAACGCCACGCAGACTCAATGGAACAGTCCGCCACGGCGACACGCCTCTTGTCTGCTCAAGGTAAGTCAGTAAACGCTGCGCCGGTATCAAGACGAACAGCATCTGAAAGGGGGAAATCTCCAACGCGGCTAAAGGTTTCTCTTAGTCGCGCCTGTCCCGATCTGATTGATTTAACGAAGTGGAGTGAGCCGCTGTCACGGATTTGACCGGCTTCGCGATACAGCGAAACTGTGTCATGTTGACTTCATCATTGATGATGGATCTGCTCTATGACACTGCAACAACTCCACTACTTTCTCGCCGCCATCGAGCACGGTACGTTTTCCAAGGCAGCCGAGAGCTTGCACATCTCACAACCCTCGCTTTCCGAGCAGATCCTGCGACTGGAAGAGCACTTGGGCACGCATGTGTTCATCCGCACCAATCGCCGACTGGTGCTCACCGAGGCCGGGCGGCGTTTGCAGCCGTTTGCCCAGGGCATGGTGACCTCGGCGCGCCAGGGTTATGAAGCGGTGCAGGCGGTGCGGGAGTTGTCCGGTGGCGTGGCCAGTTTTGGCACCTTCGGTACGGCGCATCACTACTTTCTCACTGACCTGATCGAGCAGTTCCGCACGCAGCATCCGGACATGCGCATCAAGATCGTCGGCTACAACTCTTCGGAAATTGCCGAGTTGGTGAGCCAGGGCGAGATTGAAGCAGGCTTGGTCATGCTGCCCATCAAGCAGCAGAATCTCGCCGTGAGCGAACCGGTATGGTCGGCCCAGGTGGGATACATCAGCGCCGACCCGGAGCGACTCAAGGGTCCGAAAACCATCAGTGACCTGGCTGTCGCACCATTGATATTGACCGAGGCGCGCTGGAGTACCGGAGATCCCATTCGCCGGCTATTGGCGCAACTGGCGGCCAAGGGCGGCGAGGTGCTGGACCCGATCATCGAGGTCGAGCACCAAATCACCGGGTTCGAGCTGGCGGCGCGCGGGTTGGGCGATGTGATTGCCACCCGCCCGATCCTGCACCAACTGGGCTTCAACGACCGCCTGGGCTGGGTGCCGATCAACCCGCCGATCTTCGAGGTTTTTGGCTTCATCCATCGCCACGACACGCCGATATCGCCGCCCACTCGGGTGCTGATCAACCTGATGCGCAGCCACCTGAGCCGTATCCAGAATCTGTACGCCCATCTGGAATCGCTCTAGCCATAGGCAATACCTATAGGACACACATGGCTTAGCCCATTCATCCGCGCTTTGCGCGGACGGATACTCAAACCACGGACGCCAACAACAGGCGCTTCCAACGTTCGAGGAATGGGGAGTCATAATGTCCAATCACTATTGCATCATTGGTGCCGGGGCCGCTGGCCTTGCCGCACTGAAGACCATGACCGACGCCGGCTTCCACGTGGACTGTTTCGAGAAGTCCGGGAACATCGGCGGTCACTGGAACACCGACTACGATGCCCTGCATCTGATTACCCCGAAAAGCAGCTCCTGCTTCGACGGCTTCCCCATGCCTGCGGACTATCCGGTTTATCCGAGCCGCGATCAGGTCAAGGCGTACATGAACGACTACGCCGACACGTTCGGCCTGCGCGAGAAAATCACCTTCAACACCGAAGTGCGCAGCCTTGTCCCGCTGGGCGAAAACGGCGAAGCCGGTTGGCAAGTCACCCTCACCGACGGCACCAGCAAGCACTACGCCGGCGTGCTGGTTGCCAACGGCCACTTGTGGGATTGCAAGATCCCGCAAGTCGGTCAGCGCTTTACCGGTGTGTCGATTCATTCCGGTGAATACCGCAACGTCCAGCAAGTGAAAGGCAAAGTATTGGTCGTCGGCTTCGGCAACTCCGGTTGCGACCTGGCGGTGGATGCGGCGCAGGCACGACTGGACACCACCATCGTCATCCGTCGCGGCCAACTGTTCCAGCCCAAGACCATTTTCGGCGTACCCCGTGGCGAGCTGCCGTTCCTCGGGCAACTCCCGCCCGAGCAGCAGAACATGGTCATGAACATGCTGATCATGGCCACCGTTGGCACCCACAGGAATTACCCCGGCATGCCCGCGCCGGACACCTATGACCTGGACGCACAACCACCGGTGGTCAACACCCTGTTGCTGTACTGGATTCAGCATGGCCGCATCAAGGTCGCTCCGGGCATCGAGAACATCGAAGGCAAGACCGTCACCTTCACCGATGGCAGCCAGGGTGACTACGACACCATCGTCTGGGCCACCGGTTTCAACACTCGCTTGCCGTTCCTCGATGAGAGCCTGCTGCACTGGCGTGACGGCGTCCCGCTGCGCACCGCGGCGATGACCTTGCCGACCAACCTGGAAGGTCTGTTCTACATAGGCCTGGGTGCCCCGCGTGGCCCGCAATGGCCGGTGTACTGCGACCAGACCAAATTGGTCATGCGCTTTCTCAAGCTGCGTGCCGCCGGCATCAAAGGCCTGGCCGCCAAGTTCGCCAAGCTGCAACCGGCCGAGTCGCGCATCGATATCGTCAAACGCGAATGGCTGAGCAACTACCAGGACACCCAGAGCCAACTGGACGTCATGGAACTTGCCCTGCTGCCCCACTCCCTCCCTGAAACCGCCTGATCGGAAGACCACTATGAACAATGCACCTCACTCCAGCGTCATCGTGACCGGTACCTCTTCCGGCATGGGCCAGGCCGTCGCACAACGTTTTCAGGATGAAGGCTGGCACGTCGTCGCCGTCGACGTGACGCCCAGCAAGCAAGCTGCCAGCGCCGTGTTCTCGCCAGTCGTCGGCGACATTACTCGCGAAGAAGCGCTGACCAGTGCCATCGACGCCGCCCTGGACGGCAAGGCGCCGCTGCGCGCCATCGTCAACGCGGCGGGGATCTTCCCCACCTCGTCGCTGGAAAGCTACAGCGAGTCGTTGTACCGGAAAATTTTCGACATCAACGTACTAGGCTCATTGAACATCGCCCGCATTGGCACCCGTCACCTGAAAGCAGCCGGTGGTGGCGCCATCGTGTTTTTCGCCTCGGTCGATGCGTTCACCGTCTCCAAAAACCAGCTGCTGTACAGCGCCTCAAAAGCCGCGGTGGTAGCGATGACCCGCTCGCTGGCCATCGAACTCGCCGACCACAACATTGTGGTGAACGCTCTTGCACCTGGCTGGGTCGACACTGAAGGAACCCGTGCCGGCGGGCGTATCGAAGCCGCCATCGAGTCCATCCCGTTGAAACGCGCGGCACGCGTTGAAGAGATCGCCGATTGGGTCTGGCAGTTGAGCGCCAAACCTTCCTACATCACTGGCGAATCGCTGTGCATCGCCGGTGGTGTGTTCATGCGCTGACCTGAGCGCAGGCCCCACGCGTCAGACGTGGGCCTGCTCCTCCTATTGACTGCTGCCTCACTACAATTATTCCAGAGGGCAATATCATGGGCGAATTACACGCTACCGCGATTCCTGAGTTTTCCAGCAATGATGCGCCAGCCGAGCAATCGCGCAAACGCCTGTCAAAAGCCGTCATCGGCGTGACCCTCGGCAACATGGTCGAATGGTTCGACTTTGCGCTGTACTCCTCCTTGGCAGGGATCATCGGCAAAACGTTCTTCCACTCTGAAAATCACGCCACTCAATTGATGGCGATTTACGCGACGTTCGCCGCCGGCTTTTTGATCCGCCCGCTGGGCAGCTTGATCTTTGGCCCCATTGGCGACAAATACGGGCGTCGTACCGCGTTGTCCCTGAGCATTTCGCTGATGGCCATCGCGACTTTCACCATTGCCTTGATTCCTGGCTATGCCAGCATCGGCATATTCGCGCCCATCCTGCTGGTACTGATGAGGTTGCTGCAGGGCCTTTCCACCGGTGGCGAATACGGCGGCTCCTGCACGTTCATTGCTGAACACGCTCCGGACAAACGTCGTGGTTATTTCACCAGCTGGCTGGAATTCGGCAACATTTCAGGCTTCCTGATTGGCGGTGCCGTGGTCAGCCTGTTTACCCTCGCGCTGGGTGAACAAGCCATGAGCGAATGGGGCTGGCGTGTGCCTTTCGCCATCGGCGGCTTGCTTGGCCTGATTGCGCTTTACCTGCGTCTTGGCCTGGAAGAAACGCCGGTTTTCAAGGAAATCCAGAAGAACGAAGCACTGCACAAATCGTCCACTGGCGAGAAAACCAGCCTCTTCAGTCTGATGATTAACGAGTGGCCTCAGATGCTCAAATGCATGGGGTTGGTGACCGTGTTCAACGTCACCTACTACATCGTGCTTGGCTACATCCCCGGCTACCTGGAAAACGTGCTCGGCTACAGCAACAGTTTCAGCCTTTCCCTGGGTCTGGCCGCGACCTTGTTCATGCTGGTGCTGATACCGGTGTCCGGCCACATGGCGGACCGTTTCGGTCGCAACCGCATGATCATTTGCGGCTGCGTGTTGCTGATCGTGATGGCGTTCCCCTGCTTCATGCTGCTGCATACCGGACAGGTCGGTTTCCTCTTCGCAGCTTTATTGACGCTGACCCTGTCGCAACTGTTTTTTGAAGGGGCGATGCCGGCGACCCTGACTTCACTGTTCGGTGCCCGTGTGCGCTACAGCGCTCTGGCCATCAGCTACAACATTGCCGTGTCGCTCTTCGGCGGCACCGCCCCGCTGATCAACACTTGGCTGATCTCCACCACCGGCAATCAGATGATACCGGCCTGGTACCTGATCGCCGGTGCCGTGGTCGGCCTGATATCGATCCTGTTCGTCAAGGATTCCACCGGTAAACCCCTCCCAAAATGAGACATGACATGACCAGCAAAACTGCATCGCGGCAAAACATTTCTTCGGGCGGCCAGTACGAATCGGTGTTCGGTTACTCCCGTGCCGTACGCGTCGGCAACCACCTGCACATCTCCGGCACGTGCGCCTCGCCCGATTACGAGCACAGCAATGCCTATGAACAGGCACAAGCGATTCTCGGCACGGTGAAAAAGGTCCTGGCCGAAGCCGAGATGAGCGTTGAGGACGTGGTACGCACTGTGGTTTACCTGCGCGACATCAACGATGCCGCGATTGTGGCCAAGGCGCACAGCGAAGTGTTCGACGGGATCCGTCCGGCCAGCAGCCTGATCCAGGTGGATTCGATGCTGCGCCCTTGGCAGAAAGTCGAAATCGAAACCTACGCCATCGTCGCAGACTGACGTTCGCGATTCACCACAGAGGCCGCGACCCTGTCGCGGCCTTTTTTTGACCGTAAAAAGGCTGACCCATCATGATCAAAGCTGCCGAGTTAGTTGTGAAGTGCCTGGAAAACGAAGGGGTGGAATACGTGTTCGGTATTCCCGGTGAAGAAAACCTGGACCTGCTGGACTCACTTTCGCGCTCGTCCATCAAGCTGGTCCTGACCCGTCACGAGCAACCTGCGGGCTTCATGGCCGCCACGTATGGCCGCCTCACCGGCAAGACCGGCGTGTGCCTGTCCACCCTCGGCCCCGGCGCCACCAACCTGGTGACGGCCAGTGCCTACGCCTATCTGGGCGGCATGCCGATGATGATGATCACCGGCCAGAAGCCGATCAAGAAATCCAAGCAGGGGCGTTTCCAGATTCTCGACGTGTGCGCCATGATGGCGCCGCTGACCAAGTACACCCACCAGCTTGCTTCGGCAGATAACATCCCTTCGCGCATCCGCGAAGCGATTCGTCTGGCCGAAGAAGAGAAACCGGGTTCAGTGCACCTGGAGCTTCCCGAAGACATTGCCGCCGAGTACACCGAGAGCACGCCCATCGCCCCAAGCCTGAGCCGCCGCCCGGTGGCCGAACACAAGGCGATCCGTGCCGCCGTGGCCAAACTCGAAGCGGCACGCAGCCCGGTGCTGGTGATCGGTGCCGGCGCCAACCGCAAGATGACCGCGCGGGTCTTGCGCCAGCTGATCGAAAAAACCGGCATCCCGTTCATCACCACGCAGATGGGCAAAGGTGTGGTGGACGAGCGTCATTCGCGCTTCCTGGGTAACGCCGCACTGTCCTCGGGTGACTTCGTTCATCGTGCGCTGGAGTCCGCCGACCTGATCGTCAACATCGGCCACGACGTCATCGAGAAGCCACCCTTCTTCATGGTTCGCGGCGGAACTGAAGTGGTGCACATCAGCTTCCGTTCCGCTGAGGTCGACCCGGTGTACTTCCCGCAGATCGAAGTGGTCGGCGACATCGCCAATGCGGTCTGGCAAATCAAGGAAAATATCGAAGTGCAGCCCACTTGGGACTTCGAACGCCTGCTGACCATTCGTGAAGCCAACGAGGCCCATGTCGCTGAAGGCAGCGACGACGCACGCTTCCCGGTGTACCCGCAACGCCTCGTTGCAGACCTGCGCAGCGTGATGCCGTCCGAAGGCATCGTGGCGCTGGACAACGGCATCTACAAAATATGGTTTGCCCGCAACTACAAGGCCTACATGCCCAACACCGTGTTGTTGGACAACGCCCTGGCGACCATGGGCGCCGGCCTGCCCTCGGCGATGGCCGCACGCCTGGTGTATCCCGACACGCCGATCGTGGCGGTCTGCGGCGACGGCGGATTCATGATGAACAGCCAGGAAATCGAAACCGCCGTACGACTCAACATGAACCTGGTCGTCATCATCCTGCGTGACGACGGCTACGGCATGATCCGCTGGAAGCAGCAACAGATGGGCTTCGACGACTTCGGTCTGGACTACGGCAACCCGGACTTCGTGCGTTATGCCCAGAGCTACGGTGCCCACGGCCACCGGGTCGAAAGCGCAGAGAGTTTCGCCCCGCTGGTCTCAGAGTGCCTGCAGATCCCTGGCGTGCATGTGATCGACTGCCCCGTGGACTACTCGGACAACGAACGCATTTTGCTGCATGACATCAAGACCCTGAGTGCCAGCATCTGACCAAAAGATCGCAGCCTCGCTTCACTCGACAGCTCCTACAGGGATTTACGGGTACCTGTAGGAGCGAAGCTTGCTCGCGAAAGCGCCGGGTCTGCCAACATCAATATTGACTGACCCAGCGCTTTCGCGAGCAAGCTTCGCTCCTACAGGGATCTCATTTTAATCCCCGGCAGGCAACAGCCCCAACGCCTTGCGCGCCTGGTCAATCGACGCCGGCGCGATCCCGGAAAACAGGTTTGCGCTGCTTTTCACCAGCCCGGTGCACTGGGCAATCCCCACCATGGCCTCCAGATACTTGAGCGCCACCGTCGACGAATCCACCACCGGAACTAGCGTGCCCTGCACCTGCCGATAACCGGCACGGCGCAACAGCGGCCCATAATAAGCACAGCCCACCAGAATCACGTCCGCACCGTCGGCGATGCATTGCCGCGCCACAGCTTCCAGCCTCGGAATAAAGCGCTCGGCCGGCGAATGTATGGCTTCCAGCAGCAACTGTGCATCGGAAAACGGCTGGATCGAGCGCACCGGTTGACGGATGCAACGCTCGGTTAAGCCATAGCCAATGATGTCGCGTTCGATGGCCACGGCGGTTTTATCCGACACGGTGATGACCGCAAAGCGCTGCCCCATGGCGAGCGCCGCCAGCATCGACTGCTCCCCCACCGAGGCCACCGGGATGTCGAGCATTTCCCTTGTTTCCCACAGTGGGTCATTCCAGCAACCGAGGAAAACGCCATCGTAGCCGTCGGCCTGTGCCTTGATCGCCGCCTCCACCATCAACACCGAGTTCAAGTGTTCGGCGTACAGCGAACGAGTAAAACCACCGCTGTTGTCGAGGAAGCGAAAATCAAGCTGCGTGCCCTTCGCCAACGCGCCGCCGACCGTGTCGTGAATGGTGTTCCACAGAGGTTCAAGGACCGGATTACGGCCCGTGGGATGAATCCAGCAAAGTTTCATGGAGGGGTATTCCTGTTGGACGGAAAAACCGGCGAAACGGGTCGCCGGTTGGAAGAGTCAACAATGCTCAGGGCATCGGATACCGAGCCCCGAGGGGCATTGTTGCGCTCTTCATGTGCAGGGATGAACAGGACGTTTCCAGTACGTTGCATAGGCGATGCCTATACCTGAATGTGTCAGGTCGCCGCGTGTTAAAAAAAAGCGCCATTTCGGCGCCTTGCCTTTCATTCGGCGATCTTGATGACCACTTTCCCGAACGCACCCTTGGCCAGATGCTCGTAGGCTTCGCGAGCCTTTTCGAACGGATAGACCTGATCGATGACAGGTCGAATGTGCTGCTCGTTCAGGAATGCATTCATCCGGTCGAACGACGAGCGCGGAGCGACGGCGATGCCGCGAAGGGTCGTCTGGCGAAAGATCAGCGGCATCAGGTTCAGCTGGACCGTCTGCCCGGTCAAAAAACCAATCTGTGCAATACGCCCGGCGGCCTTGGTGGCGGCGACAGACTGATTGATGCCATTTCCGCCTGCCACATCCAGCAGCAGATCGACGCCTTTGCCATCGGTCAGCTTGAGCACTTCGTCCTCCCAGTTCGGCGTGCTTCGGTAGTTGATCCCTGCCACGGCTCCCAGGCTCATTACCGTTTGCAGGTTCCGGTCGCTGCTGGAGGTTGCAATGACCTTCGCCCCCAGCGCCGTAGCGATCTGCACGGCGAAGATGGAGACGCCACCCGTGCCCTGAACCAGCACGGTTTGCCCTGGCTGGACCTGCCCGAAATCGACCAGCGAGTACCACGCCGTGAGTGCGGCAATGGGCAATGTGGCCGCCTCTTCGTCACTCATGTTATCAGGCGCACGCACGGCGCTGTCCTCGTGGATGATCATGAACTCAGCCAATCCACCCGGCAGCGGAGAGCCGAAACAGTAATCCGGCTCAAGCGGCCCAGGCTCACCCTCCAGCCATCGCGAATACAGGTGCGAGTTGACGCGATCACCCACCTTATAGCGCGTGACGCCAGCGCCGACCGCCACCACCGTGCCGGCGGCGTCACTGACCGGAATCAGGTTTTTCGGCACCGTGTGCGGCTCGTAGATGCCGTCGACGATGGCCTTGTCTCGAAAGTTCAGCGAGACGGCGCCGACCTTGACCAGCAACTCGCCGGGCTTCGGATCAGGGGTCGGTACTTCACCCAGTTGCAGATTGTCGAGTCCAAAATCTTTGAGTAACCAAGCCTTCATTGCGCATCTCCAAAACAGTGTAAGTGGGCGGCACGTCCAAAGCTGGGCAGTACCGGTACGCATCTTTGGCGATTGGCGGGACGCAATAAATGCGTATAAAAGGACATAATTGTTGTTTCAGCAGGCAACAATCGCCTGAGTACGCAGAGGAAAAGGTCATGGAACTGCTGCAATCGATGCGACTCTTCGCCAGGCTCGCCGAACTCGGAAGCTTCACTAAAGCCGCTGAATCGCTGGCCATCGGGCGCCCCCAAGTCACCCGGTACATTCAGGAACTGGAGTCGTCATTGGGCGTGCGTTTGTTCCAGCGCACCACCAGGAAGGTGACGCTCACACCGGAGGGCGAGCGATTCTACGAACGGGTGCAGGACATTCTCGGCAGCATCGCCGCCGCGACGTCAATGTTTGACCGGTCCGGGGCAACACTGGGTGGAAGGCTTCGTATTGATGTGCCGACTGCATTCGCTCAAGTTGAGCTCATCGACAGTCTGAAAGAGTTCACCAGCGCCTTTCCGGCGATCAACCTGGTGCTTGGCGTGACTGACCGGACCGTTGACCTGGTGGGTGAAGGGATTGATTGCGCGCTGCGCATCGGCGAACTGCCCAACTCAACCTTGATCGCACGCCCGATTGGAATGGCCACAATGGTGACGTGCGCAGCCCCGAGCTATCTGCGCGAACACAGCGAACCCAAACGGCTGGAAGACCTGGCGGCCCATCAAGGCGTCAACTTCCTGTCCGGACACAGCAACAGGACATTGCCGTGGCATTTCACGGTTGAGGGTCAGGACAAGGCCTACATCAGCAACGCGGGAATCACCGTTACCGAGTCACACGCCTATGTTCAATGCGGTGTAGCGGGCTTCGGCATCATTCAAGCGCCAGGCATTGCCGTCGCCCGATACCTGAGCAGCGGCGCCCTGGTAGAAATTCTAACGCCCTACCGCCCTGCCCCTCGGCCTGTCACGGTGCTCTACCCAAGCCGGACGCACATCGCACCGCAGGTACAAGTCTTTATCGAGTGGCTGCAAGAGCGCTTTCCACAGCTCCACTCTGACTGGCTGGAACGCTAGAGGAT
This sequence comes from Pseudomonas sp. NPDC086251, assembly GCF_044746405.1. NCBI lineage: Bacteria > Pseudomonadati > Pseudomonadota > Gammaproteobacteria > Pseudomonadales > Pseudomonadaceae > Pseudomonas > Pseudomonas sp. NPDC086251. Next base: position 114,650 of record NZ_JBIVBY010000015.1, on the reverse strand, counting down.
CAGAGGCCCCCGGATGACCTCTCACTTGATCCGATAGTGGAACGTATTGCGCACGGCCGGCACAGCAACGGCTTGGCCATCGACGATTCGCGGTTGGTAACGGAAGGTGTTGGCGGCGGCCAGCGATGGACGAATAAACAGCGGGTGGCAGCCTTCGAGCACTCTTGGGTTTTCGACTTTGCCCTGTGGGTTGACGGTGTATTCCACAGAGCAATCACCCTCAATGTTTTTGTCCAGCGCCCGCTGCGGATAGTCCGGCGCTTCCTTGCTCAGGGGCAAGTACTGACGACTGTCGGCAGCGGTCTGGGCGGCCAGTTGGCGCGCGCGTTCTGCCGCCAGCCTGGCCTGCTCGGCGCGTTGCGCTTGCTGTGCTTGTTGCTGGGCGAGTTGCTGCTGCTCGGCCTCTCGGTTGAGTCGTTGCGTCTCCAGTCGCTCGGCTTGCTGCTCGCGTTTTTTATCCTCGACCCGCTTGCGCGCAAGGGCGGCCTGTTCGAGTTTCTTTTGTACCTGGAGCTGTGGATCGACAGCCGGTTTGATCGACTCGACGGGTGCGGCAGCAACAGGCTCGGGAGGTGCTGGCGGGGCTGATGCCGGTGCGGGTTCGGGGGCCTGCGGCTGAGCTTCTGGCGGCAGCATCACCAACTGGGTTCTCAACACCGTCGGCTGCGCGACGGGTGTTTTTTCCAGCGACCAACCGTGTACCAACAAGGCCAGGACGATGACGTGCAGCGCCACCGCCAGGCCCGCCGCCAGACTGTTGTGCCAGAACTTGCTGCGAACGCTGCGCGGCAACGTCAGGGTCGGAGTGTGCATGATCATCGCCGTCATTGCGGGGCCTCGGTCACCAGCCCGAGGTTACTGACGCCGCCCTGCTGCAACGCCGCCATGGCCGCGACCACGCGGCCATAGCCGGCGTCCTTGTCGGCGCGGATGAACACCTGCGTGTCATGCCGCTCGCTGACAATCTGCGCGACCTTGGCCCGCATGTCTTCGAGCGTCACCGCGCTGTCGGTCTGGCGCCGGGTGTCGAGTTCAGCGCCGAGGTTCCAGTAGTAACCGCCCTCGGCCTTCACCGACAGGGTCAGGATTTGCTGGTGCGTGTCCATGGCCAGGGCTTCACTGGCCACCTTGGGCAGGTCGATCTTCACCCCCTGAGTCAGCATCGGTGCGGTGACCATGAAAATCACCAGCAACACCAACATCACGTCGATGTACGGCACCACGTTCATTTCGGCCTTGGGCCCGTGCTTGCGTTGCGGTCTGACCAGCATCTTGATGCTCCTCTCAGGCTGCGGCGGCCAGGTTCAATGGCTTGCCGTGCAACGTGCGATGCAGGCGCACTTGCAGCTCATTGCCGAAGGCGTAGTAACGGGTGAGCAAGGTCTGGCTGCGCGAGGAAAAACGGTTGTAGGCAATCACCGCGGGTATCGCCGCAAACAGGCCGATGGCCGTGGCGATCAGCGCTTCAGCGATCCCCGGTGCGACAGTCGACAGCGTCGCTTGCTGCACCTGAGACAGGCCGAGAAACGAATTCATGATCCCCCAAACGGTGCCGAACAAGCCGATGTAAGGGCTGACCGAACCGACGGTCGCGAGGAACTGCAAGCCTTTCTCCAACTGCACTTCCTGCTCGCTGATGGCGACGTATAACGCGCGTTCCACCCCTTCGAGCACCACGTCGGCGGTATTGCCGGTGTGCTGATGCAGATGATTGAACTCGTGAAGCCCGGCGTGAAAGATCGGCTCGACGCCGTGCTCGCTGTCAGTCGTTTCCCGGTACAGCGACAGCAGGTCCGAGGCGCCGCGAAAGCGTTGCACAAACCCGTTCATCTGCCGTTCGCGCTGTTGCAGCACACGACTGCGCTGGATGATCAGGTACCAGCTGAGCAACGAGGCCATTAACAGGGTGAGCATGACCGCTTTGACTAACAGGCTGGCGTCGCTGATCAGCCCCCAGATCGTCATGTGTTCGAGCGTGGCCTGCATGGTGAAAACTCCTTGTCTGATGCCCTCGGGCCGCCGATGCGCGACGGCCGTTGAGCTATTCGATGAAAAACGGATGACGCGTTGATGACAGGTCGGGTCAAGGCAACTTCAGGGCCTGGGTGACGTCGGCCCACGGCACAAATTTGAAGTTCTGCGTCTGCTCGGGCATGCGTTTGCGGCCGTCCTGCACCACCAGCAGGCCTTGGCTCCAAGGCCCCCCGAGGTTTACCGAAGTGACTTCCAAGCCGTCGGTTTCTGACGCGCCGTCGATGCCGAGTTCGGCGTTCAGACCGACGCGAAAGGCGCCGCGCGCAGCAAACGGTGGTTCGGCGTCCAGCACCAGGTAGCTGTCGTTGCCCTGGCTGGAGATCACCAGATAGTCGTGAGCCGCGCTTTGATAGAGCGCCAGCCCTTCCACATCGGCCTGCAGTTGCGACCCGACCTTGATCACGCTGCTCAAGGTCGCCGGTTGATCGGCGCGGGCATCCACCGCCCAGACGCCGACGTCTTCTTCACCGAGAAACAGCCGTTGGCGCTGGTCGTCGGCCACGCACCCTTCGGGTTGGCTATCGACCTTGAACCGGCGCACCAACTCACCGTGCACCGTGCCGTTCGGCGCGCTCAGGCGGTATTGCAGGAAGGTGCCGTCCTTGTCGTTGGCAATGGCGTAGAGCTCGCCACTCGCCGGCTGAAACAGGCAGATGCCGTAGATCTCCTTGAGCGGCGAGGGGATCTCGCCGGCTTCGCGCAGCTCGCCGCTGCTCCGGTCGATGCTGAACAGGCTGAGGCTGTTACGATCGCGATTGCTCGCCACGGCGAGGTCGACCGTCTGCTGGCCCAGTTTGAAATTCGCCCGCACGTCGACGTTGTTCAGGCGTCCGACCGGCAGGTCCTGCAGCAACTTGCCTTGCAGGTCGTACGCCAGCAGCCCCTGTTTTTTATTGGTGCCCAGCACGCGGCTCAGCGACGGTTGCTGCGGGTGAATCCAGATCGCCGGATCGTCCGCCGCATCGCCCTGACGCCCGACCGGATCACTTTGACTCAGCGCCTTGACGTTCGGCAGCACGGGCGCCAACGGCACCGGCGTGGGCTGCCAGTCGAGTTCGCCCTGATACAGTCGGCCGTCGTCATCGTCACGCAGGAGTATCTGCAGGCCTTTATCGGTTGGGCGCAGGGCGAGGTTTTCCGGCTCCTTCAAGCCGGGTAGCGCCAGGGTTGCCTGAGCGGACCAGCGTTCACCCTGCTGCTGATAAAGGTGCAATTGCGCCGCTTTCGGGTCGAGCGCGACGACACCACCCGGCACCAACGCCACGGCGCCGGCGGTTTTCTTGATCTCGCCGAACGGCTCACGCAGGGCCACCGGGCTGCGCGTGACATCGGCTTCCGGGTGCGCCGGGTAAGCCCACCAACCGACGTTTTCCTCGTTGACCACCAATTGATTGGCGCCATCGTCGACCTGACAATCGGTGGCCGAAGGTGGCAGCGGCAGACCGCGCACACGTTGCGGCTGCGGGTTGAGCGTCGCGCCATTGCCCACCAGCCATTGCTCGCCCTTGCCCTCCTCGCCCACCAGAAACAGGAACAGGTTGCTGGCTTCGTCGCGGTACAGGCACAGGCCGTTGACCGGGTAATCCCGCGTCGGCAGATACACCGGCTGACCCCACGTGCGCTTGCCCGGATCGAGGCTGACCAGCAGCGCTTGCTGACGACTGCTGTCGAGGCTCGCGACCACCACCTGTTGGCCGGCGGCGCGGCTGTCCACGCCATTGAACGATCCCTTCAAGCGCGCCAGTTCCTTGCCTTGCGCATCCAGCAAGAGCAGGCCATCACGCTCGCTGGCGGCCAGGCGTTCGCCGTCGGCGCTGGCGGGCAGAAACGCCACCGCATCGACCGACAGGTTCGCGGCCCAGGGCTTGAGTGTCAGGGTCGGTGCGGCCGCCAACACCTGGCCGGCAGTCAGGCAAATCAGTGCAGCCAACACGTGGCGCGTGGGTAGAAACGAAATACTCATGAACAGGCAAAGTCCTTGTCGTGGGGCAGCGGCATCGGGGCTTAGAAGTGGGTGAAGGTCAGGCCGACTTTGTAGGTCGGGCCGTATTCTTCGTACTGGCCGTTGTAGGAACGGTGGCCGGTGTAAACGAAATACGGTTCATCGGTGAGGTTCTGCGCCTCAAAGCTGACTTGCAGGTTCTTGGTCAGCGAGTAACGCGCGCTGAAGTCGACAAAGGTCTGGGAGTCGACGTGCAGGTCGTGGGCCTTGTCGTCGATCGAGGCCAACTCAAAGAGGTAATCCGACTTGTAGTTGGCCGACAGGCGCAGGCTCAGCTTGTCGTCTTCCCAACCGAGCATCAGGTTGCCGACCGTGTCGGACTGATTGGGCAAATCGATGCTGCGTTTACGGTTGACGCCACTAGCAGCGTCGAAGCCTTTGATCTCGGCATCCGAGCGGCTGAACGTCGTGTTGGCGCCAATCAGCAGGCCGTTCCAGGGCGCGGGCAGCCAGTCGAATTTCTGCGAGTACGCCAGTTCCAGGCCATACAGCTTGGCGCTGTCGCCGTTGGCGAACGTGTGAGCCTCGGTGAAATCGACCCAGGCACCGGTGCCGGCGAGGTCGGTGTTGTAGACGAAATTCTTGATGTCTTTGTAGAACACGAACGCCGAGACGGTGCCGGCGCGGCCCATGTAGTGTTCGATGCCGAGGTCGAGGTTGCTCGATTCCAGCGGCTTGAGATCCGGGTTGCCGAAGGTCGCTTCGTCATCGTCGATGACAAACCCCGGCGCCAGTTGGCCGAAGGTCGGGCGCACCACGGACTTGGTCCAGGCCGCGCGCACCTGAGTGTTCTTGTCCAGCTGATAGCGCGCATGCAGCCCCGGCAACCAGTGGTGATAACGGCGCTTGGTCTCGGTGGACTGGAACTCGCCATCGGTGACACCAGTGCCCTTGGCTTCGAACTCGGTGCCCTCGTAGCGCAGGCCGGCGATGAAGCGCCAGTCATCGATATCCAGGGTGTTCATCAGGTAGCCGGCGTTGATGTCCTCGCTGATCTTGAAGTCGTTGACCCGCGATTCGGTCTCGTCATAGAAGTCCGCTTGATTGAGGCCGCCGATCAACTGCTTGACCGCACTGCCACTGATACCCGGCCCGAACTGGCCGAGACGGTAGTCGACAGTGCCCTTCTTGAATTGCGTCAGATTTAGTTGGTCATCACTGAAACCCAGGTCGTCGAAATCTTCATAGACCCAGGCATCGAGGTTGTTGTCCTTGTTGCGCCGGCTGACCTTGCCGCCGAACTTGACCTGGGACGCATAGCCTTTGAAGTCGTAGTCGCGAGCGAGGTCCAGGCGCAGGTTTTTCTCGGTGTCGGTGGTTTTCTGTTTTTCCCAGTCGACTTTGTCGAGGCTGAAATTGCTCGGGTCATAGAAGGCTTGGCCAATGATCGGCCGTGGCTTGTCGTTGTCGTAGAAACCTGTGTCCGTGAAGTCATCAATACCGGCGAATTCGGCATTGGCGATGTGGCCCGGACTGTCCTCGCTGGAGCGGCTGTAACCGGCCTGGCCGCTGAGGGTCCAGAGGCCGAACATACGCTCGCCGCCGAGCACGTAGGACTGGATTTCCTGGGTCTCTTCGCGCTGCTTGAGTTTGCGCGAACCTTCGGCATCGCCCAGTTCGCCCGCAGCCTGTGGGTCGGCAAATTCGAAGCTAGTGGAGTTGCGCGTTTCACTGTCCTTGTAGCGGCTGTAGAGCGTGCGCAGGTAATAGCTGCTGAGGTCGTCGGGCTTGTAATCGAAGTTCAGGCCGCCGCCGGTGCGTTCGCGGCTGATGTCGTAGTCCCGTTGCTCGAACTCCTCGAGTTTAGCGCCCTGCTGGAAATCCCAGGCACCGCCGGTTTCGACGTTGTCCGAACCGAAGTCGCGCTTCTGCCAGCTCAGCGCGGCGGCGACACCAAAGTTGTCGATGCCGTCGCCGAGGCTGAAACGGTCACTGGCCGCGCCGGAAAACTTCGGGCTGGTCTGGTGGGTGTTCTGGTCATAGCTGGCCTCGCTGCTGCCGGTGAAGAACAGCCCCGTGTGATCGAAGGCCGAGAGGCTCTGCACATCAACAGTGCCGCCCAGCGAGTTGGCGTCCATGTCCGGGGTCAGGGTCTTGATCACCGACAAGGATTGCACCAGTTCTGCCGGCAAAACATCGAGGGCCACGGCGCGGCGTTCGCTTTCCGGCGACGGCACCAGCGTGCCGTTGATGGTCACGCTGTTAAGGTCCGGCCCCAGGCCGCGCACGCTGACAAACCGCCCTTCGCCCTGATCACGCTCGACACTGACGCCCGGTAATCGCTGCACCGCTTCGGCGACGTTTTCGTCCGGCAGTTGAGCCACGCCGTCGGCATGCACCACGCTCTTGATACTGTCGGAATTGCGCTGTTCCTTCAGCGCTTGATCAATGCTCGCCGCCTGCCCGACCACTTCGACGTGTTCAGTGTTGGGTGCGGTCTCGGCGGCGCTCAGGCGCTCGCTGGCCATCGCCATGGCCAAGGCGGTGAGCGTAAAGCTGACGATCCCGGCGGTACTGCTGCGCTGGTACATGGTGGTCCTCCCCAGAGTCCGATAACGCCAGGCAAGTGGCCCGGCAACTGGAAGGGCACGCTAGGTTCGGCGGATGACAGTCCTGTGACAACGGTTGGAAGGGAGCGCTTTAAACCGGGGTTTTGCCGGGATTGCGAGGCAAACTGAGCTGATTTGACCCGTCACCAGCCATCACGCATTCCCTGTAGCAGCTGCCGAAGGCTGCGTTCGGCTGCGCAGCAGTCGTAAACCCGGAGCACGCGGTGCATCAGGCAGACCGCGTCGGCTGGATTGACGACTGCTGCGCAGCCGAACGCAGCCTTCGGCAGCTGCTACAGGGAGTGCGGGGGTTTTCGGGGGAAAACTGCGCAGGGCCGTGAGCTGATTCGACCTCACCGCCCAGTCACCCCGCTGTCATAAACATCTGCTGTGCTGACGCGCAATACCTCTTCGCCAAAGGATCACGGCCATGTTCTCAGTGCTCAAACCCCATCGTTGGAAACTCGCCTTGCTGCTGTTGGCGGCGAACATGGGATTGCTGCTGCACCTGGCCTGCGGTGAGTTGAAAAGCGTCAGCGAATGGGTCTGGCTGGACATCGTCGGCGAAGGTGGCTCCGCGCTGCTTGCGCTGGTCTGGCTGGGGCTGGTGCTCAAGAGTCGCCCGGCAGGGCGCGTCACTAACTACCTGGCGCTGGGCTTGAGTTGCATCTTTTTCTCCTGGTGGATCGACAGCCTCGACGAGTTCATCCGCCTGCCCGACAGCATCACCTGGGACCACTGGCTGGAGTCCGGGCCGATGCCGGTGGGCATGATTCTGCTGACCCTCGGCATCTATCACTGGCACCGCGAACAACTGGCGATCAGCGCGCAGATGGAGAAGCGCGAAAAGCTTTTTCGCGAACACCGGCTGTTCGACAAACTCACGCCATTGGGCGGTGCCGATTACCTCAAGCGCCAGTTGATCACCAGCCTCGAAGACAGCCAAGGCCAGGCGCAACCCTTGTCATTGCTGGTGCTGGACGTCGATAACTTCGCGGCGATCAATCAGGCCTTCGGGCATGCCGAAGGCGATGCCGTGTTGCAGGCGCTCAGTCATTTACTGCTGCTCAACCTGCGCCGCCAGGACCTGCTCTGCCGACTGGCCGGCGACCGATTCGTGGTGTTGCTGCCCAACACCGGCGAGAGCCAGGCACGCCTGCTGGCGCTGGAACTGCAACAGGCCGTTCAGGGCCTGGCCCACAAAACCCGACAACACGGCGAGCGCATTCACCTGTCGGCCGCTACTGCGGTGGTCATGGCCGTGGATGAAACGCCGGATGCCCTGCTCAAACGCCTCAACCTGGCACTGGCCCGGGCCAAACAGCCCTTGGCAAAAACTGCCTGAGGCCTGCTCATGACCCTGAAAAACACCTGGTTCGAAACCGACAGCCGTTTCATTCCCGGGCATTACCAACCCGCGACCCTGATTGATCTGGCGCTGTCGCGAGACATTGACAGCCATCGCCTGCTGCGCGGGACCGGCCTGTTTCATGAGGACATTCTGGCCGGCCAGACGCGTCTCAGCCCGCAGCAGTTTCTCGGATTGATCGGCAACAGCCGGCGTTTGCTGGATGCCGACGACAGCAGTTTTTTGTTCGGCCAACGCTTGCTCCCGGGGCATTACGGCCCCGCCAGCCACGCCCTGCGCCACGCGCAAAACCTGCACCAGGCCCTCGACACCCTGGTGCAGCAACAGGCATTGCTCAGCCCATTGGCCGCGCCGCGCCTGGTGCTGGATGAAAAACACGCCTATTTCTACTGGCTGGACAGCTGCGGCGCGGGCGAGCAATGGCGTTTTTTGCTGGAGGCCAGCATGACTTCGATTGTGGCCATGAGCCGCTCACAGAGTGGCCAACGCCTGCCGTGGGAATGCAGCTTCAGCCATGCCGAACCGCGTTATGTCGAGCAGTACTGGGTGCACCTGGGCGAGCACACACAGTTCAACCGCCCGCTGGACCTGATGCGCATCCCCCGGGAATTTCTCGCCCAATCCTGGCCCGACGCCTCGGCCACCGCGGGCCAGGTCGCCCGTCAGGAAGCTCACCGACAAATCGAACAATTGGGTTTTGCCTCAAGCTTCATCGACTGTGTTTACCGTTACCTGCAAACCCATGTGCGCCAAGCCCCGAACCTTGAACAGGCGGCCCAGGCCTTCGCCATGAGCCCCGCCACGCTCAAGCGCAAACTGCAAAAACACGACACAGGCTTTCAACAGCAGGTGGATCTGGTGCGCAAGCACGTGGCGCTGTACCTGTATCAGATCAAGGGATTCAGTAACGAAGAAGTGGCGGACTACTTGAGGTTCAACGATGCGGCCAACTTCCGGCGCTCCTTCAAGCGCTGGACCGGCAGCACGCCCAACCTGATCCGCGAGCTGTTCAATACCGGTTGAAGGCGGATTTTTGAGTGTGCGATAAGCCAGGAAACGATGGAACATCTCGGCTCAAGGAATCCGCCAAACATCGCTCTTCTGATCGCAGTCACTGCCGGGAATAGACTGCGACATCCATTGACTGAAAAGAGAAAGTGTATAGCAAGCTTAGCTTTTTAATCGCACGTACTCGATATCCAAACAGTGTTTCTTGAGGTTGTCGATATCGACTACTTCAAGGTCTCCCCAGCACTGCGGTTGGACCGTGTAATGCCCGATGACCCGTTGCAATGTCCGTCATAAGAGCGGGGACAGTGCCCTGCTCCATTGCCCGCCACCCGGCCGTAAGTTATAGCGTTGTAATGTCAGGTTGCCAGACTCCTTAACAAGCCCCACTAATGGGGAATGGTCTCAGGATTATCTCCCCAGAGCACGACTATAAAAGTTTTAAAAAGTTTAAGCCGTTCGACGGAAAAACAATATCTATAAAATACAAACAGTTAGAATGCGAGGTATTTACTATTGGATAAAAGGCATGCTTTTTGACAGGGAACGTTTGACACGCCGCCAAGAGTGGTCGATAACTAAAACGGTCTTTTTGAACAGGCGACGAGTGCGCATTGCTCGTTGTGCGCTGTTCTTCAGACAACTTGTGAACAACTTGTTTTTTTAACGGCCTTTGGTACGGACCGTGCGGTAGCTTTGCCTAAATCAAAGTGCTCGATGGTTATACCCGACACGCTGTCAGATATAACGAAATTCACTGTTATATGTTTCACCCGCGCAACACCTGATTCAACTATGAGACACACTGACGCAACCGCTTTAAAACAATAACGCGCTTGGCTACATCACTTCCTGGATCCAATTAATCCTCTGCCTGCTTAAACTTTCGAAACTTACGGAGTTTACCAGCATGCCAGCAATCAGCTCCGACCGAAGCAGTTGGTACCTTCTGCAATGCAAGCCTCACCAGGATGAACGTGCCCACGTCAACCTGGTGCAACAGAACTATGTCGTGTTTCACCCTCAATTCGTGAGTGAGCGCGTGATTCGCGGCAAAGCACACAGGGTGCGAGATTCTCTGTTCCCAGGGTATCTGTTCATCCATCTTGGCGGTAACGACAACTGGGCGCCCATACGCTCCACGCGCGGCGTCAGTCGTATTGTCGAATTCAATCATGGTCCTGCGACGGTGTCCGAGAACGTCATCGAGCACCTGCGTGCGCGCTGTATTGAGTCATCCGAATCGCCCATCGATGAACCCCTGAAGCCCGGCGAACACTTGCGCATCGTTGGAGGGCCCTTGTCGACACTGGAGGGTATTTTCATTTCTTCGCAAGGGACTGAGCGCGTCATGATCCTGCTACAGTTTCTGAATCGGGAACACGCTGTCTGTGTGCCATTGAGCAATCTCGAACGACAGCAATCCTCGATTCAAACAACTATCTAGTCATCTGACGATGCTTACCCCAAGGAGCTAAAGATATGGCCTTGATGTCACGCTGCCCTATTGCACTGATCATGGCCTCTTTATACCCGGGGGTGGCCTGGAGCATTGATCCCCAGCCAATCGATGTTTATGGGTTCGATTTCGTACCTACTTTCATGCTGACGGAAAGCTATGACGATAACTTCCGGGAACTGGAGAACAACGTTCAGTCCTCGATGATCACCAAGCTGGCGCCCTCCTTCGCACTCAAGGCCGAAGATCGCAACAGCGCCACACGACTGATCTGGCAGCCCACTCGCTACATCTATCACAGCGAGTCGGATGCCTCGTACACATCGCAACGCGTGCTGGCGGACAGCATCATGGAGTTCACCGACCGACATCGTCTGGAGCTCGACGCTGAATACCGTAAATACGAGCGTACGGAATCGACAGCGGTCGAAGGCGTCAATGACAAGATCAACAATAAACGGGTGGGCGGCCTCTACACCTATGGCGCCAAAACCGCTGACAACCAACTGGCGTTCGGTGCCAATTACGCGCAACTGCGCTACGACAACGCTGACGGTATCAACGACGACAAAGAACGTAATACCACCGGCCTGACCTCCACCTGGTACCACCGTGTCGGCAGTAACACGCGCAGCCTGCTGGAATACGACCACACGATTTTTGACTACAAGCAATCCGACAGTTTGCGCAGTAGTAAATCTGATGCGGTGCTCGCCGGTGCCGTGTGGGATGTCACCGCACGTACGACCGGTAAAGTGCGCATCGGTTATGAACGAAAGAACTTCGATAACAGCGAATCCAAAGACCTCAACAACCCCACCTGGCAGGTCGATCTGCAGTGGAAACCACGAACTTACTCCACGTTTACCTTCCTGGCCCGCCAAGCCCTGGCCGAAGGCGACGATGGCGCCGATGCCGTGAAGTCGACCTTCACCCAGGTCGGTTGGCGCCATGGCTGGACCGAACGCATCACCACGGTGGCAAAGGCCGGGCTCGGTCGTTATGTCTACGAAGGCCAGAGCCGCACGGACGACTTCCAGGATTACAACCTGGCGGTGATCTACGCGATGCGTCGGTGGCTGGATATCGAACTTGGCTATCGCTACCGCGATAACAATTCCGATGCCGACGATGAAAGTTTCACCCGCAACGTTTTCCAGATCAGCTTCAACGTAAGCCTTTAGCAAGAGGGTTTCGATATGAACGCACACACTCTTGGCTTGTTATTCACCCTGGCGTTTATACCCCATACGTATGCAGCAGACCCCGGCACCCAATACAAACTGGCCGCTGGCGATGTCTTGCGCATCATCGTGTTTGGTGAGCCGGAGCTGAGCATGAAAAAGATCCGCCTCAGCGATGCCGGCACCTTTTCCTACCCGTTTCTGGGAGAGATTTCCGCCAAGGGACTCACCCCCAACCAGGTCGAAAAGATCATCGTCGACGGACTTAAACAAGGCTACCTGATCGACCCCAAAGTCAGTCTGAGCCAGATCGAATACCGTTCGTTCTACATCAACGGCGAAGTGCAAAAACCCGGCAGCTACCCCTTCGTGCCCGGCCTGACACTGGAGAAGGCCATCGCCTTGGGCGGTGGCCTGACCGAGCGAGCGTCGATCAAACGCGTGACCATCGTGCGCGGCGATGGCGGCCCGACCCTGACCGATACCGTCACACGAACTACCACGATTGCCCCCGGCGACACCATTTCCATTGCACAAGGGTTTTTCTGATCATGGACAACAGCCCTAGCACCTACGTCGAACGTCCTCTGCAAACGCATGTGCATCAGCCGTACAGCGAAGACAAGGACACCATTGACCTCCTAAAACTCTGGAGGGTGATCTGGCGCGCGAAATGGAACATCGGGTGGATGGTCCTGTTGTGCTGCGTGCTGGCAGCCGTTGCCGTCTCGGCCATTACCCCGCAATACATCGGCAGCACCACGTTGCTGTTCAACGACAAGACACCACCGCTGATGTCCTTCCAGCAAGTCAAGGATTCGGGCAGCAACGCCACCGAGTACTTGCAGACACAACAAGCACTCCTGCAATCGCGGGACCTTGCCGAACGCGCGGTGACCAAACTCGGTCTGACGACTAACCCGATCACCGACCCGCGCCAGCAACCGGCGCCCTGGTTCACGCCGCGCAAGTGGCTGGCGGACCTTGACGATTACCTTGGCCTCGACCTTGATCAATGGCTACCGGGCCTGCCGCTGTTGTCGCCGGTGAAAGAAACACCGACTGAAGAAGACGTCTTCAATCAGGTCACGCAGAACCTGATGCTGCACACCAGCGTCAAATTTGTCGGCAAGAGCCAATTGCTCGAAATCGAGGTCGAGCTGCCGGACCCGGCGCTGGCGGCAGCGGCAGCCAACGCCTTGGCCCAGGGCTTTACCGACAGCCAACTGGACACCAGCGAAAAGTCCTCGCAAACCACCACCGCGTGGATGAACACACGACTGATCAAACTGCGCGACAACCTGCGCGTGGCCGAGAAAAAACTTCAGGGCTACCGGGAAGAGCAAGGTCTGGTCGACGTTGGAGGCGTCGCCACCATCAGCGCCAACGAACTGGAAATGACCGGCAATCGCATGGTCGACGCCCGTCGTAACCGCGCTGAAGCCGAGAGCCAGTACCGGCAGGCGAAGTCCCTGGGCAACGGCGACTTGAGCCGGCTTTCCAGCGTGCCAGCGGTCTTGAGTAACCCATTGGTCCAGCAATTTCAGGCCGACCTGGCCAAGGCCCAGGCCAAGGTTGATGAACTGGCGGGGCGCTATGGTCCCAAACATCCCAGCCTGATTTCCGCGCAGTCCGAATTGCGCGCAGCCACCACCAGCCTGCAACTGCAGGTGCAGCAAGTGGTGGCCGGTATCGAGCGGCAATACCAACTCGCCTCGGCCAGTGAAGCCTCGTTGCGCCAATCGTTCAACAACAACAAGGCGCAGATCCAGGACATTGCTCGCAAAGAGTTCCAGTTGCGCGAGTTCCAGCGTGAGGTCGACAGCACTCGCGCGCTGTATGAAACCTTCGTCACCCGCTTGAAAGAAACGGCGGCGACCGCCGACATGGACTCGACCAAAGTGCGCATCGTCGACCCCGCCATTGTCCCGACTGAAGCAAGCAAGCCGCGTAAAACACTGATTGTGGCGATCGTCGGGATGATCGCTGCGGTCATCGGCGTAGCGTTGGCGTTGCTCTTCGACAGCCTGAGCAACACCTTCAAAACCGACGAGACGATCGAAAGCGCGCTGAACATTCCTCTGCTCAGCGTCGTACCGCTAGTGAGGAAGAAAAGCCGGCGGCAATTGGCGCGCTTGTTCGAAGACAACGACAACCCGCATTTTTCCGAGACCATTCGCAACCTGCGCACCTGGCTGATGTTGCAAAGCAGTGATATGCCGTCGCAGGTGGTACTGGTGACGTCGACCGTTGCCGGAGAGGGCAAAAGCACCATTGCCAACAACCTGGCCAGTTCGCTCTCGTCGCTGGAACGGGTGCTGCTGATCGACGCCGACATGCGCCAGCCAACCCTTTCGCTGAACTTCGATTTTCCGCCTGACAGCCCGGGACTCGCCAATGTCATTGCCGGCACGGCCAGACTCGAAGACTGCATCGTTTCGGTGGGCAATCTGGACATGATACCGGCCGGCAAGGTCACGCCTCCTTCACTGGATCTGTTCGACGCGCCGCGCCTGCCTTCCCCTGCCGACCCGCTTAACCCGGCCCGCCAACCTCCGCCGCAGGATCTGCTGAGTTCACCGCGCATGGCGCGCATGCTGGACGCGCTCAAGTCGCGTTACCGCCACATCATTATCGATTCACCACCCGCCGAAATGATCAGCGACGCGCTGTTGCTGGCCCAGCATTCGGATGCGGTGATCTACGTGGTCAAGGCCGACAGCACGCCGATCAGCCAAGTGCAAAGGGGCATTGCCATGTTGCAGCAGAGCCATGTATCGGTGTTTGGTACCGTGCTCAACCAGGTCGACCTGCGCAAGGCGCGCAAGTACGGCTATCACCATTCCAAGACGCTTTATAACTACGACTTCGCGCCTCGGTAACGCCCCGCGCACCTGACTGTCGCTACACCTCTTTCTGCCATCACATCCTCACAACACGCTGCTTCACCTCTGCCGAGCCAGGGAAAAGCCTGCGGGAGCCACGCCGTGTCTGCCCGTCAGCGCCAATTCATAACGTCTGCCTTGAGGTCAAGCCCATGACTCCGATCTATACCGCTCAGATGGCACACCGCCGAGGCCTGACGTTCTGGGGCCAATGGCTGTGTGCGCTGACGCTGGTCACTTCGCTGCTGATGTTGCTCGTCTATTGGCGTGTCGGCAGCCTGACCAGCGATTACCGCATCTTGATCATTCTGACTGTGCTCGGCTCAGTGCCGATTTACAGCGTGATGCAGGTCTATCACAAGCGCCATGGCCTGTTGGTCGGGCTCGCCAGGTTGCTGGCCGGTTGGTTGATTTTGCTGGCCGTGCTGGCGGCTATTGCCTTCATCACCCAGACCAGTGCGATTTATTCGCGCCAGGTGATGATGATCTGGGCGGTGCTGGGCTACGTGGTCCAGGCCATCAGTTTTCTGCCCCTGCATTACTTCGCCCGCCTGCACTCGCGGATGGTCTGCAACGAGCGTCGCTCGGTGATCATCGGCACCTGCCCGACCGCCCATGAGCTGGCGAAAAAACTCTGCAGACCGAACCGTGCGCTGGTGCTGGGTTTTATTGCCGAAGCGGACAACAGCGGCCCGGCCCCCAGTATTTTGCCGCTGCTGGGCCACGTCGACTCGATCCGCGAAATCATCACCCGCCTGGAAGTGCGCCGCGTCTACATCGTCCTGCCCATGGCGCATGCCTCAGTCATCGAAGCGTTGTACATCGACCTGCTGGACATGAACGTGGACGTGGTGTGGATCCCGGATTTCGGCAGCATGGTGCTGCTCAACCATTCGATCTCGGAAATCGAGCGCATGCCGGCCATCTACCTCAATGAAAGCCTGCTCAGCTCTCATCCCGCCAGCCTGTTTTGCAAGGACCTGCTGGAACGCAGCCTGGCCGCAATGGCGATCATTCTGCTTAGCCCGTTGCTGCTGGTGGTGGCGGCGGCCGTCAAGCTCAGTTCCTCCGGCCCGGTGCTGTTCAAGCAAAATCGACACGGTTGCAACGGTGAAGTGATCAGCGTCTGGAAGTTTCGATCGATGCGCCTCCACGACGACAGTGAAGTGCGCCAGGCCACGCGAGAAGACGATCGCGTCACACCGCTTGGACGCTTCCTGCGCCGCAGCTCCATCGACGAGTTGCCACAGCTGTTCAACGTCCTGTTCGGCCAAATGGCCCTGGTCGGCCCGCGCCCGCATGCCGTCACGCACAACATTTACTACACCGGAAAAGTGCACGCCTACATGGCTCGCCATCGCCTCAAACCGGGCATTACCGGTTTGGCCCAGATCACCGGGCATCGCGGCGAAACCGAGACGGTCGAAAAGATGCAGCTGCGCGTCGCTCAGGACCTCCACTACATCAACCATTGGTCGCTGTGGCTCGACATCAAAATCCTGATCAAGACCCCCTTCACGTTGTTCTCGAAAAACATCTACTGACACCCCGTCCCATCGCTGATCACTGTCACGACGACCCGAGGGTTGACCATGAATGTGAGCGTATTCGGTATTGGTTATGTCGGCCTTGTCCAAGGCGCCGCACTGGCCGAGGTCGGCCACTCTGTGCTGTGTGTCGATGTCGACGCTGCCAAGGTCGAGGCATTGAAGGAAGGCACGTTGCCCCTCTACGAGCCTGGCCTGAAAAGCCTCGTCCGCGATAATTACCAGAGTGGACGCCTGCGGTTCGACACGGACCTGGCCAGCGCTGTCCACCACGGCGATGTGCTGTTGATTGCCGTCGGTACGCCGCCTGACGAAGACGGTTCGGCGGACCTCACCTACGTGTTGAGCGTGGCGCAAACCATCGCGCTGAACATGGACCGGCACCACGTCATCGTCGACAAATCCACCGTGCCGGTCGGCACCGGTGACGTGGTGCGGGCGCGCATCGAGCAGGTTTTGGCCGACAACGATCGCCGCGATCTCACGTTCGACGTGGTCTCCAATCCGGAATTTCTCAAGGAAGGCTGCGCAGTGGAAGACTGCATGCGCCCGGACCGGATCATCATCGGCACCGACAGCCCGCGCGCCGAAGCGGTCATGCGCGAACTGTACGAGCCGTTCAATCGCAACCGCGAAAAAATCATCGTCATGGACGTGCGCAGCGCCGAGCTGACCAAGTACGCGGCCAACTGCATGTTGGCGACCAAGATCAGCTTCATGAACGAAATGGCCTGCCTCGCCGAAAAACTCGGCGCCGATATCGAGAAAGTACGCCTTGGCATCGGCTCGGATCCGCGCATCGGTTATCAATTTATCTACCCGGGACTGGGCTACGGCGGCTCGTGCTTTCCCAAAGACGTGAGGGCGCTGATACAGGCCGCCACCCACGTCGATATCGATGCCCGGGTGCTCAAGGCCGTCGAGGCGCGCAACCACGAACAGAAAGCCAGCCTGTTCAACAAAATTTTCCAGCACTTCGACGGTGCCCTTCGCGGCAAGACCTTTGCCTTGTGGGGGTTGAGTTTCAAACCGAACACCGACGACATGCGCGAAGCCCCCAGCCGGGTCTTGATGGAAGCCTTGTGGCACGCCGGCGCCAGCGTCCAGGCGTTCGACCCGAAAGCCATGGAAGAGGCCCAGCGCCTGTATGGCTCGCGTGATGACCTGACCCTGGCGGGCACCAAGGAAGCAGCGCTGAAAAATGCCGACGCACTGGTCATCGTCACCGAGTGGCAATCCTTTCGCGTGCCGGACTTTGACCTGCTCAGGCAGCAGCTCAGGCAACCGCTGATTTTTGATGGACGCAATCTGTTCGATCCGCAGCGTATGAGCCAACGCGGCTTTACCTACCTCTCCGTGGGCCGGCGGACCCACTCGGTCCTCTGAAAGGTGTCGCGCCATGATCAGGCTGGAAATAGTCAGGCATTACTCACCGAAACTGCTGGATGCCAACCAGGCTTATTCCTTCATTAACTTTGCGTCGATCGGCAGTTTTTTCGAGCAGACGCCCAGCACCGTCGCCTATTTTTGCGACGGCATGTTGATGTCGGCGTTCATGTCGCGCGTGACGGGCCGAACGATCGGCCGGGTCAGCTTCGACTTCACATCGATTGCCGACCTGGTACTCAGCGGTGCCGAGCAACAGGGCAAGCGCGTGTATTTCGTCGGCGCCCGGCAGGTTGAACTGGAGCAGTTCCTCAGCAAGATCAAGGCACGCTATCCGCGGCTGAGCATCGCCGGCTCGCACAACGGCTACTTCGATGCGTCGCAGGCCGAGGGCATTCGGGCCGACATTTGCCGCAGCCAGGCGGACATCCTGATCGTGGGCCTGGGCGCCGGTCGGCAAGAGCAGTTCGAGCAAGACACGCTGCGCGCGGGCTTCGGCGGTGTCGCCTTCACGTGTGGCGGGTTCATTCGCCAGGAAGCCACGGCCACGCGAAATTACTACCCGGCCTTGATCAATCGCCTGCATTTGCGCGCGTTTTATCGAATGTATCGCGAGCCCCATACGATCAAACGCTACCTCATCGACTATCCAAGCAACTTTTTGCACCTGTTAGCCATGCTCGCCCGGCACAAAGTCGCCATCAGCGTGGGGGAATGACATGCACATCCTGTTTATCCTCAAGGATTTCAAGCCGGGCGGCGGTGTCGAGCGCGTCCAGCAACGGTTGTCCGAGCAATTTCTCAAGGACGGCCGGCGTGTGAGCTTCTTCGTCATGAATGGCGACAGGCCCGACACCGACGGTGTGCAACACCTCAACGGCGGCGGCAGCGGCATCGTCGGCCTGCTCAAATCCATCGTTCTGCTGCGCCGGCTCATTCGCCGTGAGGGCGTCACCCACCTCATCTCGGCCAAGGAGCAGGCCAATCTCTGCACCTGGTTCGCCACCTTGGGCAGTGCCTGCAAAGTCATCTATAGCCGCCACGCGACACTTGATTGCACTGAACAGAACACCGGCCCCTCAAGCCTGCGCCTGCTCTACAGCTTGTACCTCTGCGGCAACGGCAAGGTCGTGACGGTCTCCACGGCCCTGCGCCAGGCCCTCGTCGATTTAATGCCGTGGGGTCAGCGGCGCATCCGTTATTGCCCCAACGCCGTCGTCACTGACCAACTGCTGCAAGCCTCACACGCGCCGCTGCTCGACGGATTGCCCAACGACTACTGGTTGAGCCTGGGCCGTTTGGTCGAACCCAAGGGCTTTGATCTGTTGCTCGATGCCTATGCCTTGGCGCTGCGCAGCGCAGCGTTGCCCGATCTGGTGATCGTCGGCGACGGCCCGTTGCTTGGCGCGCTGACCGCTCAGGCACAGCGCCTGGGCGTCGCGCACCGGGTGCATTTCACCGGTTTCCTGAGTAATCCCTATCCACTGCTCAGGCAGGCAAAGCTGTTCATTTTGAGTTCGGTGCAGGAAGGCATGCCGACCGTGCTGATCGAGGCACTGGCGCTGGGCACGCCCATATTGGCGTGCGACTGCGAGACCGGGCCCAGGGAATTGCTGGACAACGGGCGACTGGGCCAACTGGTCGCCGTCAACGACGTCCCCGCGCTGGCGAGTGGAATGCTGCAAAGCCTGACGTCACAGGGTTACGTGGCGCCCAGCGCAAAAATGCTCACCGAGGCCATCCACCCGTATACCAGCCAGTACGCCGCGCAAGCGTACTACCAGGTATGGAACCAATGAAAAAGCTGCTGATTATCCTGCATGACCTCGGCGCGGGCGGGGCTGAAAAGATGATGGCGCGCCTCGCCGGCGCACTGGTGGACGCGGGCAATGACGTGACATTGCTGATGCTCACCGGCGGCGGCATCAACGCGGCGCACCTCGACCCGCGCGTAAAGAAGGTTGAACTGCAAAGCCCGCGCAGCTCACGCGCGGTGCCGGCACTTGCACGTTTTTTGCGGGCCAATCGCTTCGACGCCCAACTGGCTGCGCTCACTCACGTCAACGTGGTCGCGATCGCCGCTGCTGCGCTGTCGGGAACGCTGGCGCGGCTGCACGTCAGCGAGCGCAACGCGTTTTCCCACGACAAGTACGTCAACCCCGACTTCATGGCGCGGGTGGCGTACCTGGTGGCGCCGCTGCTGTATCGGCTGATTCCCAATCCGGTGATCTGCGTCTCGCGAGGCGTCGCCCAGGACCTGGTCGACACCACCATTGCGCGGCACCGGGATGTGACCATTGCCGACAATCCGGTCCTCGACAACGACTTTCGCGACCAGACGCCCGGGCTGCCAAGTCACCGCTGGCTGCTGGAGAAGTCGTGCCCGGTGATTGTCGCCGTGGGTCGCCTGGCGCCGCAAAAAGGCTTCGACACCCTGCTCACCGCGTTCGCTGCGTTAGCGGATCGCAGCGCCCGTCTGATCATCTTTGGCGAAGGCCCGCTCAGGACTCGATTGCTTGACCAGGCACGCACACTGGGTGTGGCTGATCGCTTCGATCTGCCGGGCTATACCCGTGATCCGAGGGCTGAGGTCGCCGCGGCCAGCTGCTACGTGTTGTCGTCGCGTTTCGAGGGCAGTCCCAACGCGTTGGTGGAAGCCTTGTCCACCGGCACGCCGGTGGTGTCGACCCGATGCCCCCATGGCCCGCAAGACATCCTCATGGACGGCCTCGTCGCACCGCTGGTGGCCGTCGACGACCCGATCGCGCTGGCGCAGGCAATCGCCCTGCAACTGTCCACACCACGGGATCTGCACCGCCAGGCCCGAATCGATGCCGCCGCCCGTTTCATCAATGCCAGCGCGGTGAAGACCTACCTCGCCGCGTTGCTTGGGAGTCCATCGCCATGAACACGCTGGAGATCAGGTATTCCACGTTACGCGACGCCTTCACCTTGTTCGGCGTGCTGTTCTACATCCAGGTGATTACGTTTTTCCTGGGGCTGGGCGGAACAGCGAATTTTGACGACATTGATAAGGACCTTGAAGGCAACGTGGCCAACCAGGTCTGCGGCCTGATTACCCTGCTGGTGCCGTTGTTTTTCTTCATCCGCAACAAGGTGTTCCTCAGCAAAAGCTTTTATCGGAACAACTTCTTTCTGCTGGTGTTCCTGTTTTGCGTGTTAGCGTCGATCGGCTGGTCGCACGACCCGATGTTAAGCCTCAAACGGTTTGTCGCGATGATCAGTGTGGTGTTTTTCGCCGGCTTCATCGCCTACAACTACAGCCTCGAAAAAATCACCTTCATGCTCGGCTGTGCCATTGGCGCGGCAGCACTCATCGGCTTGATACTCGCGGTGGTCATGCCCAACGTCGCGTTCATTGCCGGTGGCATTCGCGACGGCGCATTCAAGGGGATTTTCAGCGAGAAAAACGCTGGCGCACGGCTCAACGCAATCGCCATCCTGCTGTTGCTGCCGATGATTCGCCAGCGCAATCGCTGGGCTCTCTTCTGCTCGTTTTTTTCGCTGGTCGCGGTTTTTCTCGCCCAGTCGGCGACCGGCGTGGCCTTGATCGTTTCCGGCACGGTGAGCTACTGGTATTTCCTGACCCTGATCCGCTTGCGCATGAACCGCTCGCAGTGGCTGTTCTTCGGTTGCACGCTGGTGTTCCTGCTGGTTTGCCTGTTGATCTACAACCAACTTGCGGTGCTGCTGGAGATGGCCGGGCGCGATCCGTCGCTGACGGACCGCACGATGATCTGGGAGCTGCTCGCACCGTTTGTCGACCAACAATGGCTCAAGGGGTACGGCTTCGGCGCCTTCTGGGCCAGTCCCGACGCCGATGTGTTCATCAGGCGTTGGGGTTACATCGGCAACGCCCACAGCGGCTATATGGAAACCCTGCTCAACGGCGGCATTGTCCAGTTGATAGCGCTGGCCTTGCTGATGGGCGAAGCGCTGTTCAAACAATACCGCGCTGTGACGGCGAACCAGGCGGCGCAGTTTCGCGCCAGCGCGCTGGTAATCATCGGCATGTTCGTTGTCACCAATTATGTGGCCTATGTGATCCCTAACTACCGCTCCGCCGAGTTTCTGGTGTTCTGCACCCTGGCCCTGTCTTTCCGGCATCACCACGTGACATTCCCCGAGTTGTCCCCTGCCCCTCTGCGTCAGCGTCCGTCTGGCAGGGCATCAACGCGCGACTCTGCCCAGGCGTAATAAAAGGAGAAATACCCGTGTCAGATCAAGCCCCCTCTTTACCGCATACCGTGTGCGTCGTGATCCCAATGTACAACGGCGCCGACAGCATTGAGCAAACACTGGCGTCGCTGGCCGAGCAAACCCGGCTGCCCGATCACGTCATCGTCATCGACGATGGCTCCACCGATGACGGACCACAACGGGTCAGAGACTTCGTCGCGCCGTTTCGCCTGACGCTGTTGCATCAGGCCAACGAAGGCCAGGCCAGCGCGCGCAACCACGGAATGCGGCACTCCGAAGAGACGTTTGTGGGAATGCTCGATGCCGATGACCAATGGCGCCCGCGAAAGCTGGAGCTGCAACTGGCCCTGTATGACGAACTCACTCGTCAGGGACGGCCGGTGGGGCTGATCGACTGCTACACGCAAGTCAATTACAGCGACGGCAGGCAGCAACTGGACAACCATCGCAAGAGCGGCCGGCATTTCTACGATTTCATCCACGAAAACGTCGTCAATGGCGTATCCACAGCGCTGGTCAAGCGCGACGTGATCATGCAACTCGGCGGCTTCGATGCCAGCCTGCGTTACTCCGAAGACCGCTACATGTGGACCCGGATCGCCGAACACTGGGAGGTCCACACGGTGCCGGAGGTGCTGCTGGAGCGCACGGTCAACGCCGGCAACATGACCGCAAACCCAAAAAAGTACTACCCGAACAAACTCAGGTTCATCGACGTGTACCTGGCCCGCTATGGCGAGCAGCTGAGCAAGCAGCAACGGATCGATTTCGTGCTGGGCAACCACACCGACTTTCTCAATGCGTTTTCCCGCAAAGGCGAGCATGCCGAGGTGATCGGCGTGTACCGGCGAATGCTCGACTGTTCCTGGCAAGCGCTGATCTTCGACAGTGGCAAACCGACCTTGCGCTACCTCTATGCGTGCGCCAAGACATGGCGCAAGGCCGCTGCATCCACCACCGCTCATTGAACCGGTATCCACCATGGCCAATCACCGTCTGGTGACATTGATCTGGATCTTCACCGAGAAATTCGGCCTTATTTTCCTGTCGATGATTACCTTTGTCGCGTATGCCCGGCTGCTGTCGCCCGCAGAGTTGGGCGTGGGCACGGTGATCATTGCGATCATCGAGTTGATCGGCCTGGTTTACTCATCGGTGCTGGAGGACCCGCTGGTTCGACTTGAGCGGCTGGAGGACAAGCACATCAGCACGGCCTTCTGGGCGGCGGTGCTCGTCAGCCTGGTGTCCATCGTTGTCATCTCGGGCGCGGCGGTTCTGTACACGCCCGACCCGGTATTGCAATGGATGACGGCGGTGGCCTCGGTGAAAATCCTGTTCACCATGATGGCGCGGGTCTATGTGGCAGAAATGCGCCGCAGCGGCAACTTCAGGGCCCTGGCGTCGCGCACGTTACTGGGCAAAGTGTGTGGCGGCGTCGGCGGCATCGCTGTCGCGCTGTGGGGCTTGGGCGCTTGGGCGGTCATTGCCCAGGCTGTGATCATGGAACTCGTCTCCATCATTGTGTTGATGCGCGCCGACCCGCGACGCATTGCTTTTCATATTGACGGGCCGTTCTTGCGCGAACTGTTGAAGGCCGGCGCACCGGTTGCCATCAACTCGCTCAGCTCGCAAACGCTGCAGCGCGGGGTCAACGTGGTCCTGGGCATGACGGCCGGCACCAACGCGGTGGGCATGTTCAACATGGCGATGCGTATCATCGACCTGCCGCGTACGGCGATCTATCACGGCCTGATCAGCTATGCGCTGCCGGCGTTCGCCCGGCGCAGCGCCGATCAATCACGGTTGCTCGCGATCATCAGCGATTCGACCGCCGTCAGTGGCTTCCTGCTGACGCCCCTGTTCATCGGCATCGCACTCACCGCGCACGACGTGATCCTGTTGATCTTCGGCGCCAAATGGACCGAGGCCATTCCCCTGCTGCAAGTGCTTGCGTGCACAGCGGCCATCGGCAACACGGCGATGTACGCCACCACTGCACTGGTCGCGGTCAATCGCAGCCACCTGACCATCAAGGCCGAAGTGGCAACCACGCTACTGGCGCTGGCGCTGGTCTATAGCTTCGGCAGCCTCTATGGCGGCATGGCCGCGGCGCTCGCCCTGCTGGCGCGGATGCTGCTCATCACGCCGCTGCAAATCCGCGGACTCAACACGGCGATCGGTTACGGGTGGCGGCGGTTTTTCGAATCCAACTATCGCAGCGTGGTCGCCTCGCTCGTCATGGCCGCGACCGTCATCGTGGCTTCCGGGCAACTGGGCCTTCAAGGCTATCTGCACCTGATCTGCAACATCGGCATTGGCGCAATGACCTATGCCGTGGCCTACAGCGTATTGCACCCGCGCTGGCCGCAAGAATTCAAAACGGTTTTCACTGCTCGCTGAATCCAGTCCTGAGACAGGAATACCCACCATGCGCAAAACGACGTTGATTACGGGCGGGGCCGGCTACATTGGCTCCCACACTTCCCTGGCGCTCATCGATGCCGGCCATAACGTGCTGGTGCTCGACAACCTGTGCAACAGTTGTCGAGAGTGCATCGCGCGACTTGAGTACCTGGCCCATACGCGGATCGATTTCATCAATGGCGATATTTGCGACTCGAGCTTGCTCGCCGACATTTTCAGCCGGTATGACATCGATACCGTGGTGCATTTTGCGAGCCTGAAATCGGTTGAGGAAAGCACGCTCAAGCCACTGGATTATTACACCAACAACGTCGGCGGGACGTTGAACCTGTGCCGGGCGATGGCGCATCACGGGGTGTTCAAACTGGTGTTCAGTTCCTCGGCGACGGTGTACGGCGACCCCGTGCAGACGCCGATCCTGGAAGACTTCGGCACCGGCAAACCGGCTAACCCCTACGGCCGCACCAAGCTCATGATCGAGGAGTTGCTCACTGACCTGTGCAACGCTGATCCCCGCTGGAGCATCGCGCTGTTGCGTTACTTCAATCCGATTGGTGCCCATGAAAGCGGGCTGATCGGAGAGGATCCCCACGGCCGCCCCAACAACCTGTTGCCGTGCCTGACGCAGGTTGCGATTGGGCGGCTTCCCGAACTCACGGTGTACGGCTGCGACTATCCCACCGTGGATGGGACGTGCGTACGCGACTACATTCACGTGGTCGACCTGGCCAACGGACACCTCAAGGCGTTGGAGGTGTTGCAGCACCACAACGGCATCCACTACTGGAATCTCGGCACCGGCATCGGCTACAGCGTGCTGCAAATCATCCACAGTTTCGAGGACATTACTGGCATCACCGTGCCCTACCGCTTTGCCCCGCGCCGTCTCGGTGACATTGCCAAATGCTGGGCCGACCCGAGCAAGGCCGGACGTGAACTGGGTTGGCGCGCGCAACGCGGCCTGGAACAGATGATCATCGATACCTGGCGGTGGCAGTCGTGCAATCCGCTGGGGTATCAGTCTTCCTTCGAGGTACCGGCGCTGATTGAAGTGAAATGATGCGGATGTTTAAAGAATGCCTACTGGTAGTGCTGCTGTCGGTTTCGCTGGTTGGCAACGCCGCACAAACGCCCTCCCCTGTACCCACCAACGGGCTGGTGCTGTGGCTGGACGCGGCCGATGCGACAACCATGACGCTGGATGCGCAGAACCGGCTCCAGCGCTGGAGCGACAAATCCGCCAAGGCCAATGACGCCACGGTAGACGGTGCCGCCTCGGCGCCAGAGCGGATAGCCAACGCGCTGAACGGTCATTCGGTCGTGCGTTTCAGTGGCGTTTCCGGGTTTCTCGGCAACACCCTCCGCAAGGCCAACGGCCCTGTGACGGTATTGATCGTGTCCCGGCGCTTGCCCGAACACGCCCCGGTCGATCCCTGGCAACGGTTGTTCAGCTCACGCCCGCAGACCGCCGACAACGATAACGTGTTGCCGAATTTCGCCATCAGCCTGCAACAGTCAGACGCGTATGCGCCGACCATTTCCGTCCTCGAACTTCAAGACGTGCCGATTGGCCCCTATGCAGTCGGGCGTAACGTGGTCGGCAATGCCGAAAACTTCAAAGGCGATATTGCGGAAATACTGGTGTACGACCGTCAGTTTGCCTCCCTGGCGCAGCAACAAGCGGCGTATCAATACCTGGCGAACAAGTGGTCGGTGACCGTTCCCCGGCAAGCCGATACCTGGACCCGGGTCGGACCGCTGGGCAAGTTGCCGAAACCCGGCGACGCTGGCTTGCCCCTGTCCGATCAGGCCAATGCCGGCAACTGGATATTCGACAGCAAACTGTCCGATGACTTCAATGGCGACGTTCTCGACTCCGTGCGCTGGCACGTCAACAATGCCCAAGGCAATGAATCCCTGGGCCGCAAACCGGCGCTGTTCAGGCCGGCCAATGCCTTCCTGGCCGATGGCAACCTGAACATTGTCTTTCGCAAGGAAACCTTGCCGCAGAAGTACGTCAAGCTCGGTTTCAAGGACTACAGCTCCGCCATGGTTCGTACCATTGATCGCAGTTTTTACGGGTATTACGAAGCACGGGCCAAACCCATGAACTCCGCAGGTTCCAGCGCATTCTGGCTCGCCTGGACGGGCATGGCGGACAACGCCACCGAAATCGACATCTTCGAAATCGGTGGCAAGACCAAAGACAGCGCCCATGACCGCAAATACAACATGAACGCCCACCTCTGGGCCACGCCGCAAAGCAGCGAACATATCGCCAACGGCAGCGTGTGGATCAGTCCCTGGCGCCTGGCAGAGGACTTTCATGTCTACGGCTTCGACTGGCAGCCCGACACCCTGCGTTGGTACGTCGATGGCGTGCTGGTCAGGGAAACGAAGAACACGCACTTCTTCTTTCCGATGCAGATCATCTTTGACAGTGAAGCCATGTGGAATTGGTTCGGTGTTGTCGACGACGCTGACCTGCCTTCCACCTTCCGCGTCGACTACGTCAAGGTGTGGCAACGTAGTCGATAGCCCTTGCACCAAGCCTGGGTTGCTTCGCAGCTGCAGTAACGTCGGCCAGCCACTGCCGACTACCTATCTGACGCCATCGCATCGCGGGCCAGCCTGGCCATCGAGCTGATACGACCTGTTATCCCGAAAGCGTGATAGCCGACGCAAGAAGGCATTGCTCCTTCAATTGAAGTGCATGGGGCGCTACTGCTGCGAGAGCGTTCGCCCCAGGCCAACTTTCATCGGCAGGGTGGTCAGTTTTAATCAGCGCAAAAATCTGGAGCGCATATGCATGATCAAGCGCCGGCTGAAAGAGTTGGATTTGCTGCGCTTTCTCGCTGCACTCGCCGTAGTGATTTTTCACTATGCGTTTCGCGGCTATGCAAGGGGCGACATGTCCACAATGCCCTACCCCCTATTGGCTGAGCCTGCCAAATACGGTTATCTGGGGGTCGAACTGTTTTTCATGATCAGCGGATTTGTCATTCTGATGACCGCTTCGAACAATAATCTCAAAGCGTTTTTCATATCCCGCGTCGTGCGCATCTGCCCGGCTTTCTGGGTGTGCTGCACCCTCACTTTTGTCATCACTCTGGCCATCGGGCAACCCAGGTATACGGCTGACTTTTATCAATACGTGATGAACATGACGTTCCTCAGCGACGCGCTGGGTGTGCTGCCGATAGACGGGGTTTACTGGTCTCTGTTTGCAGAAATTAAATTCTATCTAATGATCTCCATTTTATTGGGCTTCAAACAAATAGAAAAAATAGAGGCCTACCTCGTGGCCTGGCTGCTGATTTCTGCCGTATCAGAAATCTTCGTCATGGAAAAACTGCGCTGGGTATTAGTGACCGATTACGCGGCCTATTTCATAGCGGGTGCGACGTTCTACGTGATATGGACCAAGGGCTTTACCATCACACGAGTGTTCCTGTTGGTGGGCGCATTGGTATTAGCCGGCTACACCGCCATTGTCTGGGCCGACGTGCTCGAAACCAAATACTTGACCGACTACAACAACCTGATCATCTGCAGCATGATCATCCTGTTTTTCATAATTTTTCTTATGATCGCAACGAACAAAACTTCGGCCATAGGCGCCTTGAACTGGACGGCATTAGGCGCGCTGACGTATCCACTTTATCTGCTACATCAAATGATCGGGTTCATGATCTTTAACATTGTTTATCCGGCGGTTAACCCGCACCTATTGCTATGGGGCACGGTCGCCTTGATGATCGGTGGGTCTTATCTCATTCACAAAACAATAGAAGTCCCCATTGCCAGATCCATGAAGAAATTCCTGTCATTTTCCTTGATCCATGTCAGAGGCTGATGAGCCCTGACAGAACGCCTGCTGCACGACAGCGCGTCACTGCTCAATCACCCGCGGCACGAACCTTTCCGCTGAAGACGCTGAAGCCGTAGGTGTTGTAGATGAGCGTCACCGGTATCAGCACGGCGAAACCGACCAACATGAAGACCTGACTGGTCGGACTCGAAGCAGCGGCTTGCAAGGTCAGCTGCGGCGGGACAATCAACGGATACAGCGCCGCGACCATCAATGCGAAGGCCACAACGAAAATCCCCAAGGCGGCGAACAGCGGCAGAGACTGCCATCGGCTTCGAAAACCCAACGTGAAGCCGATCAACAGGGCAATCAGCAGCGTGGCAGCCGGCAGCCAGACAACACGAAGGGAAAGCCGATGCGCATATTGAATGTTCAGTGTCGCTGTCCAGACCACCAGCACGGCCAACAGCACCACCGTCACGATTGCCAGCGCCCGCGCCTGCCGAGCTGATCGAAGTTGCAGGTCGTCTACCGTGCGCCAATACAGCCAGCAGGCGCCCAACCACGTGTAGCCCGAGACGAGCACCACCCCGCAATACAGTGGAAACAGACCCGACCATTCCCAGCCGTCCCCGCTGTACTGCCCGCCCCGATCAGGCACGCCTTGTACCAGCGTGCCCAACACGGCCCCCTGAGTGATCCCGGCCACCAACGAACCGCACAGCAACAAGCCATCGACCAGGCGCTTGATCCTGGCGCTGGGCGAGTAGTCGCGAAATTCCAGTGCTAACGCACGAACAATCAACGCCAGAAACATCGCGATAAACGGCAGATAAAGCGCTGGCAGCAGGATGGCGTAAGCCAGCGGAAACAACGCCAGCAATCCACCGCCGCCCAGCACCAGCCAGGTTTCATTGGCATCCCATATCGGCAAGATGGTCACCGCCATGGCGCGGCGATGCTGGCTGCAACGGGTCAGGCCCATCAGGACGCCGACACCCAGATCAGTACCGTCCAAGAGCACATAGTTGAGCACCGAAAACCCCAAGGCAGCGGCAGAAAGCAGTGTGATCCAGTCAATGTCCACCATGGATTCAAGCCCTCAGGATTCACCCGTCTCGTCGGCCAACGTGGGTTGCGGCCCCGGCTCGCCCTCATGGGGCGGCTCACGCAATAATCGCAGCAGGACCCAGAGACCCACGCCGAAGATCACCAGATAAAACGCCAGGATGGTCCATGTCGCGCCGACCACCTGCTGCCGAGACACCGAAGACAGGCTGTCAGCCGTGCGCAGCAAGCCATAGACGGTGAAGGGTTGGCGTCCGACCTCGGTCACCACCCAGCCACTCACCATCGCCAGGAATCCGGCCGGGGCCATCCACACACTCCCTCGCAGCATCCAGCGCGCCGTGTACAAGCGGTGACGCCAGCGCAACACCCCACCGATCAAGCCCTGCCCCAGCATCAACAGACCCAGGCCGACCATCACCCGAAAAGCGAAGAACACCGTGGGCACGGGCGGTATGTCCTGCGGCGGGAATTCGTCGAGGGCGGCGATGGTGCCGCTCAGGTCATGCCGTAAGTACAGCGACGCGATACGCGGAATCGCCACTTCCCAATGGTTGCGCCGCTCAGTCATGTCGGGCACAGCGAACAAGCGTAACGGCTCCCCTGCACCCTCCGCCGGTCGCGTCCAAGAGCCTTCGATGGCGGCGACCTTTTGTGGCTGTACTTTCAGACTGTGCTCACCGTGCAGATCGCCCACCAGGATTTGCAGCGGCATGAGCACCACAATCACCCACAGCGCCATGGAGTAGGTCAGCCGAGCGCGCGGGTTCTCGGACTCACGTAACAGCTGCCAGGCGCTGACACCGGCCACCAGCGTGGCGCTGCCGATCAACGTGGCCAGGGTCATATGCGCAAACCGGTAGGGGAACGAGGGATTGAAAATGATCGCCCACCAATCCTCGGCAATGAAGCGACCGTCGGCGCCAATGGCGTAACCGGCGGGTGTCTGCATCCATGAATTGGCCGACAAAATCCAGAAGGCGCTGATCAGTGAGCCGAGGGCGACCGCACAGGTCGCCAAAAAATGCAGGCGTGGGCCGACTTTTTTCAAACCGAATAACATGATGCCGAGGAAGCCAGCTTCCAGGAAAAATGCCGCCAGCACTTCGTAGAACATTAACGGGCCGAGGATGTCCCCTGCCTGGGTCGACAGCCGCGACCAATTGAGCCCGAACTGGTACTCCAGAATCAGACCCGAGGCCGTGCCTATTGCGACGTTAAAGGCAAACACTTTTAGCCAGTAACGGTAGACGTCCAGGTAGATCCTGCGCCCGCGCCATAACCACAGTGCTTCCAGCACCACCAGAAAGTTGGCCAAACCGATGGTGAACGCTGCCAGCACGATGTGAAAACTGATGGTGATCGCGAACTGGGCGCGCGCCGCCATCAGCGCAGAATCAATCGCGTCCATGCTCGAGCGTAGAAGGTGTTGGCGGGAAGAGGCATGGCACATGTCCGATGCGGTGTTGGTCGGTTGACTCTCGTGATCGACAATGATTCCGAATGTCAACGTTCAAACGCTTCATCGCCGGACTGTTTGATATCGCGCAATGCCTCAACCAGGCTGGATCGCGTTGACGGCGGACACCTGTTGATCCTTGGCAATCGTCGTGCACCGACTGAGCATTTCACTGCGCAGTTCCGCAATAAGCTCCGCAATCGCTCGGCTGGACGTGAGCGTCTGCGTTGAAACAGCGGTGACCAACAATTCTATTTGTCCGGACGACGCATCAAACACTTTGATCATCAGCGATCCGTCGGGATTCGCAGTGCAGGTACAGGACAGAGGCAGAAACCCACATTCAATGATGTGGCGAAGCTCAAGTAGAGAAATCATGACTTTCGTCCTCAGAGTCAGGATGATTTGATTTCTGCCTTTTAATAATAGCCAACCCACTGGATTTTGAAGGCCGCTAGCCCTTCGGATAGCGGCTTTTTTTAGGGTTCAGTGCCCCGCGACCGCAGGCTTGCCAGCCGCACGCGGGCCCGATTTGAAGCCGTGCGCACGAGCGCCCCAGACAATCGCAAATCCCACCCCGACCAACACCACCATTGCCCACGGAAAAGAGGCGACGCCGAACCTGTCCAGCAACACGCCACCCAGCACTCCACTCCCCGCAATCGCACTGTTCCAGGCCACCACGTTCAACGATAACGCCACATCCACGCCGTCCCCCGCCGCATCCGCCAGCGCGGTTTGCAGCAACGTCGCCGCCCCGCCAAAACTCAACCCCCAAACCGCCACGCCGATGAAGATCACCTCAGGCACACTGCCCAAAAAACCAAACGCCAGGCAAACCGCGGCAAACGTCGCCAGGCTCACCAACACCGTCTTGCGCAACAATGGCTCAACCCATTTGGCGGTCAACCAAATCCCCACCAACGCCGCAAGTCCAAATACCAGCAACACCAGGTCGACCCGATCCCCTAACCCTGCCGGGGCCACGAACGGTGCGATGTAGGTGTAGAGAATGTTGTGCGCCAGCATCCAACTGATCACCACCGCCAACACAGGTCGCACGCCCGGCGTAGTCAGCACGGTGCGCAGCGACATGCGCCGGTGCGCGGCTTGCGCCGGGTAGTCAGGGACTTTCACCAGCACCCAGGCGATCAGCACCAGTGTCAGGGCCGACATGATGCCGAAGGTGGTGCGCCAACCCACGAGCCCGCCCAGCCAGGTGCCCAGAGGTACGCCCAGCGACAAGGCAATCGGGGTGCCGACCATCGCCAGCGCCAGCGCCTTGCCTTGTTGATGGGGCGCGACCATTCGCCGGGCATAGCCGGCGAGCAGGCTCCAGGCCAATCCCGCCGCGACACCGGCGAAGAAACGCGCCACCAGGGTCACGCCGTAGTGGGAGGACAGCGCGGTGATGGAGTTGAACAGCAAAAAACCGACGATGGTCAGCAGCAGCACATTACGGCGACGCCAGCCACGAGTTGCGATGGTCATGGGGATGACCGCCAGTACCGAGCCCAACGCGTAGGCGGTGACCATCTGGCCAGCCATGGAGGGGGAAATTGCCAGGCCTTCGCTGATCAGCGGCAACAGACCTGCGGGCAATGTTTCGGTGACGATGCAGATGAAGCCGGTCATGGCGAGCGCGAGCAACGCGCCAATGGGCAGGCGGTCGGCGGCTGCCGATAAGGTGATTGAGGGTGTCACGGGCGACTCCTTGCGTGAGGATTTCAGACTTAAATACTGATCGATATAAATGTTGAGGGTCGGCAGCGCTCGTTGTCAACGACTTATGTATCGACTAGTATTTATCTCGTCATCCAGAGGAACCTTGAAATGGCGCAAATGGGCCGCCCCCGTACCTTCGACCGCGACCACGCCGTGGAACAGGCCTTGCACCTGTTTTGGCAACATGGCTACGACGCGACCTCTCTCGCTCAGTTGAAAGCCGGCCTGGGTGGCGGAATCTCCGCGCCGAGTTTTTACGCGGCGTTCGGTTCCAAGGAAGCGTTGTTTGATGAGTGTGTGCAGCGTTACCTGGCCACCTTCGCCCAGGTCACCGAATGCCTGTGGGACGAGCGCCTGCCGCCACGCCAGGCCATCGAGACCGCACTGCGCCAGTCTGCGCGCATGCAGTGTGAAGACGGCCATCCCAAGGGCTGCATGGTGGCCCTCGGCGTGATGAGCGCGCCCAGCCCGGAGAATGCGCGGGTGGTCGATGCCCTGACCCACTCTCGCGCCCGCACTCGCGCGGGGATTCTGGCGTGTGTTGAACGGGGTGCCAGCGCCGGTCAGTTGCCGGGCGACGTTAATGTGCCCGCGATGGCGACGGTGTTTGACAGTTTCCTGCAGGGTGTTTCCATCCTTGCTCGGGATAACACGCCACATGAGGTCATTGATGCGGCGATCACCCAGATACTGCTGACGTGGGACATTGCGGCCTCTACCGTGCCAGGCGGCTCGGAGGGACCTTCACGGCCAACGTCTGGCGCATAATAGAGCACAGAAACCAAGCCTCAATTCACTGGCGTTAGAGGACATGGCTATGACCGACCGCGCACGTTTGAATTACTTGAACGACACCCTGCTGGGCCCTATCGCTAAATCCATTGATTGCGAGGTCATCGTCACACCCATTACACCCGGGGCGTTTCAGGTGCAGGTGCGTTCGCCGGTGCCTGATGATCTGCACAAAGCTCATTCCCTGACTGTCTTCCTTGCGACCGGTGAGCGCTTGATCGGCACGGTAGCGCACGCTCGCAAGGCCGCTAACGGTGACCTGGAATTTCAGATCGACGTATGACCCTTTCGGTCATCTCGATGGAACATTGATGGCAGCCCGATCCTCTATCGCAACACCAGCGAACCTGAGGACGTGATCATGATCCACTCATTAACCGGTATGAAGCCAGGCGAGCGTTATGCCGTCGAAAGCCTCGAAGGCAGTCGTGATTTTCCGGGTTTCTTTCTCGATGGAAAGTATTACCTGAAACCCGAATTAATGACCGCCGTCGGATGGCTCGAGGGTCAACAGTTTCTGTATGACGAACTGGATCCTGCTGGTAAACCGGTCTTTCCCAATCGGGTTGTGGGGACCATCGAAGACCTGACATTGACCCTGGCCGATGGAGCGCGCCTGAAGGTCAACCAGGTGCGCTATAACGCCGAGGCCGATCCTCCCACACAAGGGATCAATGCCACCCCTGACCTTTACCGTCGCCCGGCATCCGGGCCGCTCTGCCACAAACTGGTGGTCATCACCGGGGCCTCGAGCGGCATCGGTCGTGCGGCGGCACAGGCGTTCGCCAGCCAGGGTGCCCGCCTGGTGCTCGCTGCTCGTGATGAAGCCGCGCTTGCCGACGTCGTCGAAGAATGTGCCGCACGCGGTGCCACCGCCCTACCCGTACGAACCGATGTGACGAGCAGCGAACACATGCGCGCGTTGGCCGATCAAGCCGCCGCTTTTGGTGGTGGCCGCATCGACATCTGGATCAACAATGCCGGTGTCGGTGCGGTGGGCAATTTCGAGGAAACACCTCTTGAAGCTCATGAGCAGGTATTGCAAACGGACCTGCTCGGTTACCTGCGCGGCGCCTATGTGGCCTGGCCATATTTCAAGGCGCAACAATGCGGCATTTTGATCAATACCCTTTCACTCGGAAGCTGGGTCGCACAACCCTATGCAGCCGCTTACTCGGCCAGCAAATACGGGTTGCGCGGTTTGAGCGAGGCGTTACGCGGTGAGCTGACTGACTATCCCGATATCCATGTCTGCGACATTTACCCAGCCGTCATGGACACACCCGGGTTTCGTGACGGCGGTAATTTCACCGGTCATGCGCTCAAGCCGCCGCCACCCATTTATGATCCGCATCTCGTCGCCCAAGCGATGGTTGCCTGCGCGTTACGGCCGAGGCCAAGTACCACCGTCGGAGGTGCCGCGACGTTGGCGCGACTGGCGCATTTTTTGCTGCCCGGCTTTCCCTTTCTGTATGGATGGCTGACGCGTATGGGCCTGGAACACAGTCCCCAGTCGGCATCCTCATCAGGCAATCTGTTCGCGCCGCCCAACGGTCAACGTCGCGTTGAAGGTGGCTGGCGTGCAGCCAGGCAGAGGCCTTCGCTGCTACTGGCCGTCGGCGCAACCCTGTTACTGGGCGGAGCGCTGATCGCGCTTAATCGTCGTGGACGGCGAGAGCGTGCTCACTGAAGAAAGGATTTTTGGGTATCACCGAAGGCAAAACAGCTGCCAGGTCGCGCTGGCAGCTGGAGCGTTGCTTACTTTTTGAAGAATCATCCGTCACTCCCCAGTCATCCAACGGTCGGTCTGACTGGATTGACTTTATAGACGATCAGTCTAATATCGGCGATATGACAATTCGCTGCTGCATTTTCATCAACGGATCTATGGCGGACTACCCCGCCAATTTTTTTTGGCCCATTTAAAGACGATCGGTCTAATAGAGGAAATCCTATGTTCAGCGGCATTTTGATTGATAACACCGACGGCACTCACCTCGCCAGAATCACCGACCTGGAGACGTCACAACTTCCAGCCGGCGACGTCACCGTGCGTGTGACTTACAGCACGTTGAATTACAAAGATGCACTGGCCATCACGGGGAAAGGCCCGGTCGTTCGCAAGTTTCCAATGGTGCCCGGCATCGATCTGGTGGGGACGGTTGAAGACAGCAGCAACCCCGACTTCAAAGTGGGTGACGATGTGCTACTCAACGGTTGGGGCGTCGGTGAAGCACATTGGGGCGGTCTCGCTCAAAAGGCTCGGGTCAATGGCGACTGGCTTATTCCACTGCCCAGGGGGTTCACCGCCCAACAAGCCATGGCGATTGGCACAGCAGGTTATACAGCGATGCTCTCGGTGCTCGCCCTGGAGCGCAACGGCGTGACGCCGGATAAAGCCGAAGTCCTGGTGACCGGGGCCAATGGTGGCGTCGGTAGTTTCGCTATCGCTCTCCTCGCTGGCTTGGGCTACACCGTGGTGGCTTCAACCGGTCGCCTCGAAGAAGCGGAATACCTGAAGAGACTCGGCGCCTCGGAGATCATTGATCGCTCGATTTTAAGCGGGCCAGGTCGGCCACTGGCGAAAGAACGCTGGGCAGGTGCCATCGACTCAGTGGGAAGCCATACCTTGGCCAACGTCTGTGCCAGCACACGCTATGGAGGCACTGTTGCGGCCTGCGGACTTGCACAAGGGATGGACTTACCCGCTAGCGTCGCCCCGTTCATTTTGCGGGGTGTGACGCTAGCGGGGATCGACAGCGTGATGCGTCCTCGCAGGGATCGCATCGCTGCCTGGGATCGTCTTGCACGAGATCTGGATCTCTCCATTCTGAAAGAAATAACCCGCGAAATTGGTTTGGGCGAAGTCGCTCAGACGGCCAATCAATTGCTCGCGGGCGAAGTACGTGGACGCGTGGTGGTTGATGTGAATCGTTGATTCAATTGCCGTGGACACCAGCGGCTTTTGTCCCAATGACAGGCCGAATTGAACGTCTGAGCCCTGCCCTTGGGCATGACTGTCCGACTGAGCTCGGCAGTAACAGGTGATGCACCGGTTACTGCCCTGCCTTGATCAAAGGTTTATTGAACGCTGGCCGGACGGCGGTCCATTCGACCGCCTTTTATCAGGTCGGCCGCCTTCTCTCCGATCATGATGCAGACCGAATTAGGGTTACCTGAAATCAGCGTCGGCATGATCGATGCGTCAGCGACGCGCAGCCCCTCCATGCCATGCACCTTGAGATCCGGAGCCACCACCGAACCCTCATCCACACCCATGCGGCAGGTACCCGAAGGATGCAGCGCGGCATGAGCTTCTTCGTGGCAGAACTTCTTCATGGCCTCTCGAGACGTGACCGCTGCGTCCGGCACATGGCGCTTCGCAAGATAGGGTTTGAAAGCGGCCTGGGACATGATTTCCTCGCCCACCAGGCAGCCATCCACCAGGCTTTCAATGTCATAGGGATCGGAAAAGTAGTTGGGCACGATACGCGGAGGCGACATCGGATCTGCTGAATACAGTTCGACATAACCTCTGGACCTGGGACGGATCTGCCCCAGGTTCAAGGTGCAGCCATTGCCCCCGGGAACCGAATCGACGCCCTCTTCAATGCCCGCGCCAACGACCATGAAATACTGGATATCCGGATTGGTTGCAGCTTTATCTCCCCACCAGAAAGCCCCACCTTCAATCAGGTTGGACGCCGCCGGGCCTTGTCTGAAGAGGGCGTACTGCAAGCCCGCCATCATTTTCCAATGCAGCTTCTTGTACTTGTCGTAACTGTGCGGCCCCGTCAGCTCATAGACGAGCGACACTTCGATATGGTCCTGAAGGTTCTGGCCCACGCCGGGCAAATCCTTGATCACGTTGATGCCATGCTTTTCAAGTTGCGCGGCAGGACCGATGCCCGACAACATTAACAAGCGTGGTGAATTGATGGCGCCGGCCGACAGCACAATCTCCTTTTCGGCGTGCATGACCTGACGCACGCCGTTCTCGATGTATTCAACACCAATGGCTTTGTTTCCCTGCGTCAGGATACGAATCACGCGACAACCCGTCTTCACCGTCAGGTTCTTGCGCGACTTGGCGGGCGCCAGGTAGGCCACGGCCGCACTGCTGCGAAACCCATTTTTAGCGGTGATTTGATAGAGCCCGCAGCCCTCAGGTTTTCCCGAGTTGAAGTCCTCGTTGTATGGCAGGCCGTACTGCTGGCAAGCACGAAGCCACACTTTGGTCAGTGGATGGATATTGATCGGGTCAGAAACGCCGAGCGGTCCGCCAACGCCATGCGCGTCGTTACAGAAGCGCTCGTTGTCCTCGGCTTTTTTGAAGTAAGGCAAAACGTCTTTATAGGACCAGCCCGTTGCCCCTTGCTCGACCCAGCCGTCGTAGTCGGCAGGTACGCCGCGTATGTAAATCATAGCATTGACCGAGCTCCCGCCACCCAGCACGCTGGCCTGGACCATGGTCGGCGTTTCAGTCCGACGTTGATCTTCCGTGGGCTCCCACGCATAGCGCTTGAGCAGCGGCCCTTGCGCCGTTTTATAGTAGGCGCCGGGAATATGGATGTAGGGGTTGCGGTCACGCGGCCCCTCTTCAAAAAGAACCACGGACGCAGACGCATCTTCGCTGAGTCTCGATGCCACCGTGCAGCCTGTCGAGCCGCCTCCGATTACGATGAAATCCACCATGACGACCTAATGCCTTTTATGAGGTACACATTGTAAGAACGGGGGTTTTAAATCCGGGCGAAAGGCGCTTTAACCGCTCACCAGTCTGGTCAACAGCGCCTTCAGATCTTTCGCGACCTCATAACTGTTTTGTTGCTGCTGTTTTTTACAAAACAGCTCACAGCTCCACCATCCGTCGTAACCCGTAGCCTTCACCGCGGCCGTCCACTCGGCAAGGTTCAAGATCCCCTTTCCCGTCGGTACGTCGCGCAGTATTTCTTCATTGGGAATTCCGCCGTCAAACGGCAGCGAATCACACACGTGCACGCCGTAGATAACGTCTTTGTTCATGCGCGCGATGTCTTCGGGCTTAACGCCGGACGTGAAGCAATGCCAGTAGTCGATCACCATTTTCACGTTGTCACGTTCGGTGCGATCAATCAGCTGCAGTTGGTGCGCCAGCGTATTCAGTGGCGTCCATGACAATGCTTCAAGGTAAAGCAGCACGTCGTATTGCTTGGCCAGGTCGGCGAGCAGCGCCAGGTTGCGGGCAGTCAATGCATATTGTTCAGACTCGTCCAGCCCCAGCAAACCACTGTAATAAGCGCTCTTGCCGTGCTGCTGGTAATCGATCACCGCTTGAACGTTGATGGGCCCGGTGAGCACTTGAACGCCCTTGGCGCCGACCAGTTGGGCCAAATGAAAAAGCCGTTCAGCCTCTTTCAGCAAATCATCGAGTTCCGCACCCTGGCGTTCGATATCCCGCAGGTAACCGATGCCTGTGACGGGAATATCCATGAGCAACGCTTGCAGTTCCGGCTCCGAATAACCGGCCTGCAAATACGCTTCCAGTTTGCCGCTGTAGATCTCCAGCGCATCGAATCCGACAGCCTTTGCAATGTCGATGTCCATGGCCAGCGTCGAATGTTTTGCGACTGTGGAATGCAGGGCCAGGATGTTGTTTTGAGAGTTCATATAAAGCTCCTACCGTTGATTTCCAGTGTAGAGAAATAGGGCTCCGGAAGTGATTTCGCACTCGCAGGAAATGCGGCGCAACCTGACGCAGTGGCTGCGTCAGGTTTCGATAGTTTGTTAAGAGGTCACCCTATCCGCGACCAACCTGTGGGAGCGGGCTTGCTCGCGAATGCGATATGTCATCCAGCAATGATGTTGAATGACCCAACGCATTCGCGAGCAAGCCCGCTCCCACATTTCTTCTGCGTCGAACACACATCTACGGCATGGGCACGGGCGTTACGAAACAGAATTCCCAAGGCGATTGGCCAATGCAGAAACGGCTTTCGCAGCGGCATCCAGTCGCTCCAGCGGCAAGATCCCCTGAGCGACCCCCAGCGTGATTGCGCGGACAATCTGCGCAATCTCAGGCATCGCCTTTGCGGAGATCAGTAACAGATCCGCCCCGGCATTCAGCGCCGCAACCGCCACCTCACCCAGCGATGAGTTCCGGAGTGTGGAGCGGTGGTCCAGGTCGATGGTCATGACCAATCCCTTGAACCCCAGTTCATGTCGCAACAAACCGATGAGTTCTGGTGAAACGGAGGCCGCAACGGGCGGCTCGCAGGCCGCGAAAATGGCCGGCCCCATCATCACCGCGTCCGCGCCTGCATTCACCCCGGCTTGAAACGCGGGCCAATAGGCACGTAGCTGATCCAGCGACTCGGCAACCACCGCCTCCTCGATTGACGGTTGGCGCAGCAACGCGGGATGTCCGGGAAAATGCTTCAGGGTGCTCGCCATCCCGGCGCGCCGCACTCCGCGCACATAGGCACCGACCATGGCGGCGGTCCGGTCTACGTCATCGGAAAGCGTTCGCCCCTGTAGCCACACATTGGTGCCAGCCACCACATCGGCTGTCGGCGACAGGAGCAGATTGATGCCGGCCTTTCGCACCGCTGTTGCCACCTGAAAACACGCCTCTTCAAGCTCGACAATCCCCATGGCTCGGGCCCGTTCGGGTTCCGGAAGCGCGGGCGCTATGCCCTGTAAACGGTGAACGGCTGAGATGTCGGCATCGGCCGCCAACAGCAGCGGCCCGCCGAGTTCTTTTGCCGTGCCGGTGAACCGTTGCCACTGTTCCAGCGTTTCCGATTGCAGGCGGCTCGCGCTCATTTTGCCGCTGGCATACTCCTGCGCCGTCTCGCCGAACAACAGACTGCGCCCGCCACTGCCGAGAAATCTGCGCACGCCGTCGTTCATGTCCAGATCGAGCAAAACCGGAAAAAGCACGCTGTATGCCTTGCTTTCAATTGAACTCATGATCAATCCCGCTGGAGGTGTGCTGGGCGTTATTGGCCGCAGCCAGTTCACGAACCTTGAAGGCAGCGTCCAACAGAACCTGACGGTCCAGAACACCTGCATGAACAGCCGCCACAATGGCGTCAGCAATGGCATCAAGGCCCGACTCGCTGGACACGAGCAGCAGATGGGCGCCGGCCGCCAGCGAAGCGACTGCCGTGTCCGTGATGGCGTTGCCCCTGAGGATAGAGACTGCGTCCAAGTCATCCGAAATGATCAAGCCTTTGAATCCGAGGGTGTCACGCAAAACCCCGATGACCCTGGATGAAGTCGACGCGGAATGTTCAGGGTCGATGGCAGGAAAAACCGCAGGCCCTGGCATCACCGCTTGCACACCCGTAGCGATGACTTCCTTGAACACTTCGAGGTTGTCATGAAGCAACTCCAGCGGTCCGGGTACGGTGGCTTCAGCGATGGCCGGATCCGCCTCGGTAACGTAGTGACCGGGAAAGTGTTTAGCCGTGGCAATGACGCCAGCGCGTTGCACCCCACGGATAAACGCACAGGACACCCGACTGACTTCAACAGGATCTTCGCCCAGATGCCGGTTGTGCAGCCAGGGGTTGGCGCCGGTGACCACATCGACGATCGGCGCCAGGAAAAGATTGACGCCCAGGCCGCGCGCCACACGGGCCATTTCAAAACAGCGTTGCTCGATGTCCTGTGACCCAAGGTCCTTGAATTGTTCTCTCGATGCGACTGCCGGGACCAATTGGTGAAGGCGTTCGATACCGCCGAGCTCCTGATCCACTGCGATCAGCACCGGCGCACCGGCCAATGACGCCGCTTCCCGAATGATGGTGACAAAGTCGGCCCGTGTTTCGGCGCCCTTGCGCTCGGGACTCATGTCTCTGCTGACGTACTCATCGCGGGTCTCGCCCAGCAAAATGGATACGCCGCCGCGGCTCAGATAACGCCGGACAGTGTCGTCCAGGCGCAAATCGCCGAACGCGGGAAGCAGTACCGAATACGCAGCTCTGTGCAGTTCGCTTGACATCGCTTTTCCTCAACACCGTTGTTTTGAGCAGAACGCTCAACTTTATTGACGCGTGACGGAGTGCCACGCATGATACCGATCAACTTCGAGCACAACACAAACCAAAATATGCTCGTTTATGCTCGCATTACGCAAGGAATACTTTAAACCAATGCTCACTCATGAAGCTTTCCCCGGTGAACGGCAGAACCTGATCGCGCAACGGCTGGCGACTCATGGCCGGGTTCTGGCGGGCGATCTGGCCCAGGAATTCAACGTTTCCGAGCACTCGATCCGGCGAGACCTGGCGGCGCTGGCGGAAGCGGGAATCTGCAAGCGCGTGTACGGCGGCGCTATCTCCGTGGCGCCCGTGCGCGGCGACGACGATGCGCAAAGCCAACAGGTTGACCGCAAGCACTCGCTCGGGCTGGCCGCTGCTGCGCTGATCAAATCCGGGCAACACATCTTCATGGATGGCGGCACCACCAACGCCTCCATTTCGAGCGCAATCGATCACAATCTTGCAGTTTCGATCACGACAAACTCCCCGGCGATCGCAATCGAATTGGAAAAGCTGCCATTAGCCGATGTGATCCTGCTCGGTGGACGCCTGCACAAAGCGACCGGCAGCACCGTCGGCCTGACGGCCATTCAGCAGTTGTCAAATTTCAATTTCGACCTGTGCTTTCTGGGCGCCTGTGCCATTGACGCCATCAAAGGCGTGACGGCGTTTGACATGGACGATGCAGAATTCAAGCGCACCGTTGTTTCCCGCAGCGGGCAAATTGTGGTCGCCGTGACCAATGAAAAGCTGTCGAGCATCGCGCATTATCAGGTGGCGTCATGCGAGGAGCTGGGTGTGCTGGTGGTGGAAAAAGACGCCCCTGCTGAACGACTGGGCCCCATCCAGGCCAAGGTGTCGAACATCGTCGTCGCCTCTTGATCGACATGATTTACCGTTCCGGGAAAGGCACCCAGGCACGCCGCTGACTGGACTCGACACACGCCTGGGACAGCAACACGCCGCGCACGCCCTCGTGAATATCCGGTAACGGCACGGTGGTTGCGGTGCGCCAATCCACCCCGGCATCGAGTGCGTCGGCGAAGTCCGCATACAGAACGGCCAGCGCCTCCAGATAACCTTCCGTATTGCCTGGCGGCAGACTGGTGAAGGTCAATGTTTGAGCGGCGTTGTCGCCTTGGCCGCGGCGATAGATTCGGTCGGCGCCGTCAATGGGCGTAAACAGCAGCGTTTCCGGTGATTCCTGGCACCACTCGATGGAAGCCTTGCTGCCGACGATCTTGAAACGCAATCCATTGCGATGACCCGGTGCCGCGAAACTGGCCCACAACAAGCCATCGACACCGCCCTCGAACTCCAGTTGCACCACACAGGTGTCGTCCAATCCCCAGCCGGGTACAACCGTGCTCAACTTCGCGTGCAGATTCGTGCAGCGTCGCCCGGACAGGAACTCAAGCATGTTGAAGGCATGTGTGCCGACATCGCCCAAAGCGCCGGTGGGGCCGGCCTTTTCAGGATCGCCACGCCACGCAAGGCTTTTGCTCAGTCCCTCGACGCCGGGCGCCAACCATTCCAGCAGGTACTCGACATACAGGAAGCGCACATCACCCAGTTCGCCGGCCTGGATACGGCTGCGAGCATCCCTGACCATGGGATAACCTTGATAGGTGTACGTCACTGCGAAAAAAGTGTTGTGGCGGTCGGCAATGCTCGCCAGCTCGTAGGCCTCTTGCGGATGATTGACCAACGGCTTGTCGCAGATCACCGGGATGCCGGCCTGTAGGAAGAGCCGACACGGTTCAAAATGCAGGTGATTGGGCGTCACGATGACGACCGCCTCGATCGGGTCCGGCCGCCGCGACTCGGCAGCCGCCATCTGCGCGAACGACAGATAAATCCGGTCTTCCTCGAGGTTGAACGCCGCCCCGGCCTCACGGCATTTTCCCGCGTCCGAGGAGAAGGCACCGGCGACAATATCGAAGCGATTGCACAGGCGCATGGCAGCACGATGGTAACTGGCAAAATAAGCGCCTTGCCCACCGCCCACCATGCCGACCTTGAAGCGCCTTTGCCCTGGAATATCGCTGGTTAACCTTGCCATAGCTTAAAGCCTCCAATAGCTGTCAACAGGGTGTTACCCCGG
Source organism: Pseudomonas sp. NPDC086251 (assembly GCF_044746405.1). Taxonomy (NCBI): domain Bacteria; kingdom Pseudomonadati; phylum Pseudomonadota; class Gammaproteobacteria; order Pseudomonadales; family Pseudomonadaceae; genus Pseudomonas; species Pseudomonas sp. NPDC086251. The sequence continues at coordinate 71,596 of NZ_JBIVBY010000015.1, read as the reverse complement.
AAAAATCAATGTGTTACTGATTTGGGATCACGAGTAACTTCGGATCTTTCAAGTGGCCTGCCAGGCGATGATTCCAACGCGTTTATCTCTGTCGAAAATCGCGCAAAACCGCTTACAATCTGACGCAGCCGCGTATTGAAAAGTTATGAAGCCAACACGGCATGAAACATGCTTGATTACATTGAAAATATTTTAAGTTATTGAGTTTATAACGGTTATGCGAAAGGTTATTTCGATAACTACTCTATAACTTGTATAACCACCGCCTCATCCGAACTGACCAGATCGAGATAACAATGCCCAGTCGAGGAGACCCGCCTCCAATGTCGTTAACTGCCGCCACCTCGCACCCCGAGCGACAGCAGGTTCGCAGCGACTTGCAGGCCAACGTGCAAAAGAACCTCAGTACACTTGTCGAGTCGTGCCGGTCAGTTGCAGACATGTGCCGCAAGGTTGATGTCAATCGCCAGCAGTTCAACAAATACCTGGTGGGCCAGCACGTCCCTTCACAGAAGATTCTTCAGAAAATCGGTCGTTACTTCATGATGGAAGCCGAGGATCTTTTCCGGCCGCCCGCCGAGTTCAAGAAGTTCTACGAAGGCTATGAAAACGAATTGCCGACGGACTTGCGTGCCTCGGCGCAATTCAATCATTTCCTGCCATTGGCAAAACAGTCGGCCGATTTACTTGAAGACTATCTGGGCGTCTATTACCGCTATCACAACTCCTCGATCTACAAGGGCAGAATCCTGCGCTCGGTCACTTGCCTTTATCGCGCCGACTCACTGGTCCAGTACGTCACGGTAGAACGCTTTCCCTTGCTGGATGGCAGCGGGAAAATCGGCTACTCGTTCACTTATCACGGTTTTTGCCTGCTCCTCGGGGACCGCCTGTTCCTGGTGGACTTTGAAGGCAAGCAACGTAACGAGATGACGTTCTCGATTCTGACTCCGCAGCATCGCCGACCGATCCGCTTCCTCTATGGGTTGGTCACCGGGGTGGCCTCTTCTTCATTCCGCCAGCCCTTCTCCACCCGCATGGCACTGGGGCTCGTGGACAAAGGCAAGATCCGCAAACACCATCTGCGCAACGCAACCGCCGTGCTGCCCAGCGATCAATCCTTGCCGCTGGAAGTGCGCGAATACATGACCGGCGATAACGCCACGATCGTCTGGGGCGGTCAGGACTAGGGCGACCGGAAGACCGCCTCGTCAATGGTCAGCCCTTGTGAGAGTGCCCGTCGATGATGATCGGCGGCGCCTCAACGACCGTCAGACGGCTTGATCAATTGCCTCGCGCACCGCGCACCGTAATCACTTCTACCAACGACGGCCCTTTGCTGTTCAGCGCCTTGATAAACGTTGGATTGAGTTGCGACGCATGTTCGACTCGCCAGGCATCCAGACCGAAATTGCGCGCGACGCCGGCGAAATCGGGCGAATAGGGTTTGCCGTCCGGCAGGTTGAACTCACCGGCGCGGTGCTGTTCGACCGCAGGGGTTTGCACATCGCTCAATGACACGTACCCGCTGTTGTTGAACACCAGGAAGACCACGGGAATGCTGTGCATCACGCACACCGCCATCTCCTGCATCGACTGCAAGAAATCCCCGCCCCGCACGGCACAGACCACCTGGCGCGCCGGCATGGCGAGCTTGGCGCCGATCGCCGCTGGCACCGCCCAACCCATCGTGCCGACAGTGCCGGCGCAGAGACAAGTGCCGGGAAGATTGGCCGGGAACATCTCGTTGACGATGGCCTGAATGCTCCCCGCACCGACCAGCACAATCGCCTCCTTTTCCAGGACCGCCCGCAGTTCGGCCAAAGCCCGCTGGACATTCAAAGGCGGGATGTCGCTGGTGCTGTCTTCGATCCCAGGCGCTGCTCGATCCTGACACACAGTGTCGATTTTCAGTCGCGGGTCTGCCCGTTGCACTTCACTGGTCGCACGCAACGTGGCGGGCGCCAGGTTGACGTCCATCGAGGCGCTCTGGACCGCCGCCGGAATATCCAGGCTGACCGGACCGACGCGGTCACTGAACATCGTATCGAACGCCTGACGCAGGAACTCCGGCAGTTGTTCAATCTGTGCGACGCGCACCTGTTCTTTCGTGATGCCGCTGGACGCAGCGGCCGGCCGGACACCGTTGCATTGAGTATCGCCGCCACTGATCACCAGCATGGCCGATGCCTGCGCCGACGCCGCCGCGATCCCGCCAAGCGCTTTCGAAAGGCCCAGCGGTTCCGCAAGCAAAACAGCCATGGGACGACCGCAGGCACGAAAGTAACCGTCGGCAAGGTGCACGCCGCTTTGCTCCTGCATGACTTGTATGAACGGGATATCCGTGCCGGCGGTCAGCAACGCGTCCACCAGGGACCATGAGCCGTCACCCGGCATTCCCGCCACGTAGTCGACACCGTTCGCTTTCAGAGCTTTCGCAATAATCTGGCCACCAGTGAGTTTCACAAGACACTCCAATCAATCAGGCGCAGGGGCGAATGCACCTGGCCCCGTCTCAGGATCGTCAATGGAGTATTCGCCCGCGACCGGAATGGCTCAATTTCGCACCCGGGGCAAAAGAGACGCACGTTGACGCAGATGAGCAACGCTGCTCACCCGCTCAGGGAGAACTATCGTCAGGGAGCATCAGCTGCGCCGATTCGGTCACTTTGATGCGTCAGAGTGCGTCGCTTTTATAAGCGCTGCGAAATTGAGTGCTGTGCCTGCCAGGCCAATACTCGATCCATGAAAACAACAAGCCGAGCCTATCAAGCGCTGGGCGCGCCGCTTCGGTTCCTGACCTTGCAACACGAGGAACGCAGCACGCAGCCCAGCCAAGGAAGAGTCAATCGGACCAGTGGAGACCCACTGCGCAATGCCCTTTCTACCGGGCATTCACGTGCAGCCAACCTCCCCAGCTGGATGGAAACACTGCTGGCCATAACACTGCCGATGTCCATGACTGCATACACAAGGATGTGCCCGGCAACACTCGCCGAGCCACAGCCATTGCACGTTGCTGATCGTTTGTTCACCACCACCCTAGGCAGGAACTCGAAATGAAAAAAGAAACAGAGACGGGTTATGGACTCACCGGCATTGACCTGGATTCGATCAGCTTGAAGCCCGCACATTTTTGCTGGGGGCTGCCGCTTCGGCCGCAGGGTTGTACTTCGGTTCATTCGTGCCCAGCGCATTTGCCGCCGCAGGCCACCTGGAGATTCTTGGCTGGGAAGGTGAAACCGGTGACGCCGAGTTGGCCGACTGGCGCAAGCAGCGTGGCATCACCGTACGTTCCAGCTACGCCAGCAACCAGGACGACATTACGGCGCGGTTGGCCGGCTCCGATCCGGTGCAGCTCGACCTGACCATGTACGCGCTGGGTTACGAGACCATCTATCAGGAAATGGGCCTGCTCAAGGCCATCGATACGTCGAAGATCCCCAACTATTCGGCGGAAAATACCGTCCCGCTGTTCTATAAAGGCAGCCGCTGGTACTGGGATGGCAAACAGTGGGGCGTGCCGCTTTTGTGGGGCATGAACACGATTGTCTACAACCCTAAACGCGTCAACAAACCTCTCGAATACAAGGACCTGCTGGATCCTAAACTGAAGGGCAAGCTGACCTTCGTTGATGACGGCACGTCGAATTGGTCACTCATCGCGATCATTGCCGGCTACGGCGACAAGTTCCCCAACCTGACCCGTGCCGAATTCGACGATGCGTTCGAGAAACTCAAACCGTACCGTGATCAGTGCCGGGTCTTTGCGGCCTCCTCGGGAGATGCGGTTTCCCTGCTGGTGTCGGGCGAAGTGGACGTGGTGTTTTCGGCGTCAGCCAACACGCCTAGCGAGACCAGGAAGCGCGGCGTAGAAACGGCACTGTCGGTTCCCAAAGAAGGCGCAGCCCTGTGGTGCGATGCCTTGTTCATCCCGAAAACGGCAAAGGATGTTCCGCTGGCGCTGGAGTTCATCAACAAGACGCTCGAGGCTGATACGCAAGCCAAGATGGCCACGACCATGTTCTCCGGCGTGGTCAACACCAAAGCCGTGCCGCTGCTGCCCGCCGAGCTGAGAAGCACCTTCGACTACGCCAACCTGGACAGCTTTTTCGAGAAATCGAAACTCTACGGCCAGCCGCCCCTGAGCTCCGATAAGTATGTGACCTATGCTGAATGGATTGATCAGTGGGCGAACTTTAAAGGCTCGTTCTAGAGCTGTCGGCAAGCTGGTATTGAAAGGACTGTTTGAGGGAACTGTACCGGAGGGTGCGTGTTTGCAAACGCGCGCTTCTCTGCTCGATGGAGGCGATGGAATGGCCTGTCGATGCCGTTCGTACGGTTCTGCAAGAGCACACGCCATACCGTGCATGCGCTCGCCAAGGCGCCCTCGTCATCGAAACAAAAAAGCAAAGGCAAACTCATCATGAACGTAGTCAACAACAGCGAACCCATCATTCTTGACGAAAGGGATTCGCAGGCCGGTAAACGCGTGAAAATCGACAAAAAAACCCTGAGCGGGTATTGGCTGGCGTCGCCTCCACTGTTCTTCCTGGTGGTGTTCTTTCTCATTCCGTCGGTGCTGCTGCTGGTCGCGAGTTTCTGGACCGCCAAGACCTTCAGCATGGAGCCCGCCGCAACGCTGGCCAATTATGCGAAGGCACTGAGTGCCACCGGGTTTTATGACTCGCTCTGGATCGCGCTGCAGAACGGTTTCTGGACCGCCGTGCTCTCGACGGTCATCAGCGCTCCGGTCGCCTACTACATTGTGTATCGGACACGCTCCAACGCCGTGCTGTACCTGGCCTTGATTTCGTGGTTCTCCAGCTATCTGGTGCGGGTCTACGCCTGGCGCTCGATCCTGGGCACCAACGGCGTGATCAACTCGACGCTGTTGCACCTCGGGCTGGTCGATCAACCACTGGACTGGCTGGTGTTCAGCAAGTTCGCGGTGGTGCTGACCCTGGTCCACATCATGCTGCCCTTCACCCTGCTGCTGTTGGTCTCGGGCTTGCGCGATATCAAGAAGGACTACCTGGAAGCCGCTGCCGATCTGGGTGCAAGCGGCACCACCATCTTGTGGCGCGTGATCATGCCGATGGCACACAAGAGCATCGTCAGCTCGTTCATGTTCACGTTCGTCCTCGCCGCCAGTGACTACGTCACGCCTCAATTGTTGGGCGGTCGAGACGCGATGACCACGGGCCTGGTGATCGCCAACCAGTTCCGTTCGGTCGGCAACTGGCCGCTGGGTGCGGCGATGGCTTACCTGCTGCTGATTGTCTTCATGCTGGTTTATGCGCTGCTGCTGGGCGTGCTACGGGCGGCCAACCTGGCGCCTGGCAAACGCTACCACGACTGAATGCCGCCAATAAAAATGCAAGGTGACCGCCATGATCAGACTCTTCACTTACGTTTACATGCTCTTCCTCTACGCGCCCATCGCAATTATTGCGTTGTTCAGCTTTCACTCGTCGGCCTCGTTGTCGTTTCCGTTCGAAGGCTTTTCCACCCAATGGTATGAAGCGCTGTTCAGCAGCTCGGACTTCATGACGGCCCTGACCAACAGCGCGATCGTCGCCGCGGGCTCGGCCATTCTCACCACGCTGCTGGGCACGTTCTCGGCACTGGCGCTGATGCGCATGAAAGGTCGCGTCAAAACCGTGTTTGCCTTCATGAACTTCGCCCCTATCGCCCTGCCCGGATTGTTCCTGGGCATCGCGCTGGTGATTTTCTTCTCGCTGATCGGCCTGCCGCGCTCGCTGCTGACCGTGATCATCGGCCACACGCTGTTCACCTTTCCGTTTTTCGTCGAGTCCGTGCGTTCACGCCTGGAATACTTCGATCTCTCGTTCGAAGAAGCGGCACGTGACCTGGGCGCCTCGCCGCTCAAGGCGTTCTGGCTGGTGACGCTGCCAATCATCGGCCCGACGATCGCCGGTGCCGCGATTCTGGCGGTAGCGCTTTCCATGGACGAATTCCTGATCACCGTGTTCGTCACCGGCAGCGACACCACGTTGCCCCTCATGATCCTTTCGATGATGCGCCGCGCCGTCAGCCCAACCATCAATGCCGCCTCGGTATTCATGCTGGTCGTGACCATCGCCATCATTGTCATTGCCGGCCTGGTCATGACCTTGCGCCGTCGCCGCCTCGAACTTGAACGTGCAGAAACTGCAGAGTAATCGCCATGACCAACAGCATTGAACTGACCGGAATATCCAAAAGCTACGGCAATCTGACTGCCCTTGGCAAAGTCGACCTGACCGTCAAGCGCAACGAAATCCTGACGCTGCTGGGCCCAAGCGGCTGCGGCAAAACCACCCTGATGCGCATCATCGCCGGCTTCGAAGAACCCACCACCGGCAAAGTCGTGATCGACGGAAAGGACTCTACGTCCCTGGCGCCTGAACACCGTCCGGTGAACATGGTATTCCAGAAATACGCGCTGTTCCCGCACCTGGACGTCTTCGACAACGTGGCTTTCGGGCTGCGCCTGAAGAAGAAACCGAAAGACGAAATCAAGCGCGAGGTGACCAAGGCGCTGGAACTGGTGCAGTTGGAAAGCTTCAAGAATCGCTGGATTTCCGAGCTCAGTGGCGGGCAGGCGCAACGCGTCGCGCTGGCCCGGGCACTGGTGAATCGCCCCGCCGTGCTGCTGCTCGACGAACCGCTGGCGGCGCTGGACCTGAAGATTCGCCACCACATGCTCAACGAGATCAAGCGGATCCACGAAGAGACCTCGACCACATTCGTTTATGTCACCCATGACCAGGACGAAGCGATGATTCTGTCCGACCGTGTCGTGCTACTGAACAAGGGTGGCATCGAGCAGATCGGCGGGCCGCAAGAAATGTACTGGTCGCCACGGACGTTGTTCGCCGCGAAATTTTTTGGTGATACCAATATCGTCAACGGCACTTACGGGCCGGGCGATGCCAGCGGCGGCTATGTCGATCTGCCGTTCGGTCGCTACGCGCACACCGCCAAGAACAGCCTGGGCGCCGGGCCGGTGAATGTCTCGATCCGCCCGGAAACCATTGGCCTTGAGCCTGCTCTGGGCACTCCACTGGCTGAAGGCGCCTTTGTCGGCAAGGTGAAGGACACGTCGTTCATCGGCAATCGGGTCATCTACCGAGTCGCGGTGGCTGGCGGCACCCTCGACCTCAAATGCCAACAGTTGCCGACGCCTGGCAGCCACGCGCTGCCGCCTGGATCGGATGTGGCGCTCACCTGTAAACCCGACAGTTTTGTGGTGATGCCGGCCTGATTGCCGGTCGTCCACCTTCCCCTGTAGGAGCCAGCTGGCTGGCGAGGGTCGTCAACGATAACGCGTGCTGTCTGGGTCAACGCGGCGCACTTGAGTCCATCGCCAGCCAGCTGGCTCCTACCGGTGTCGCGTTATCCGTGAGACTTTTTTTTGATCAGGGCGGTAGACAACAGTGGTCGACTATATCGTGGTCGGAGGCGGGTCAGCCGGGTGCGTCATTGCGGCACGTCTCAGTGAAAATGCGCAGGCTTCAGTGGTGCTTCTCGAAGAAGGGCCCAGAGACACCCACCCGTTTATCCATCTCCCGGTCGGTTTCTACAAGACCAGCCAGGGCGACCTGGTCGAACGTTACCCCTGGGAGCCGCCAGCGGACTACATCGGCGCGGCCAACCCGAGCATGGTGCAAGCGCGGGTACTTGGCGGCGGCAGTTCGGTCAACGCCATGGTTTACCTGCGCGGGCAACCGGCCGATTACGACGGCTGGGCGGCGGGTGGTGCTGAGGGATGGGCCTACAAGGACGTGCTGCCCTTCTTCAAGAAGTGCGAGGTCAACGATCGATTCAGCAACGACGCGCACGGCACTGAAGGTCCGCTGGGCGTCAGCGATCAACGTTATACCCATCCGCTGACCAAGTTCTGGTTGCAAGCCTGCCAACAAGCCGGCCTGGCGTATAACCCCGACTTCAATTCCGGGGTGCAGGATGGCTGCGGGCTGTATCAGATCAACGCCCGAAACGGTCTGCGATCGAGCACCTCGGTCGCCTACCTCAAGCCTGCGCGTAAACGAGCGAACCTGACGGTTAAAACCGATTGCCGGGTCTTGCGAATCCTGGTCGAAAATGGCCGTGCAACGGGCGTGGAATACCTCGAAAAAAACCAGCGTCGGGTACTCAGGAGCGAGCGTGAAATCATCGTCAGCGCCGGTACGATCAATACGCCGAAACTGCTGATGCTGTCTGGCATCGGTGCCGCCGATCACCTGCGCGAGAAAGGCGTCGAAGTGCTGCATGACCTGCCCGGGGTTGGTCAGAACCTGCAGGATCACATCGAAGTATCACTGATCAACGAACTGCGTCGCCCATTGAGCTACGACAAGTACAAGAAACCGCACTGGAAACTCGCTGCCGGGTTGCAGTACGCGTTGTTTCGCGAAGGACCGGTGACTTCCAACGTGGTCGAAGGCGGCGCGTTCTGGCGGACGTCCGTGGCCGAGAACCGTGCGGACGCCCAGTACTGCTTCATGGCCGGTGCCGGCGTGGAAGCCGGGGTCGGTTCCGTCCCTGGTGGCAACGGCTGCACCTTGAACGTGTGCCAGACCCGCCCGCGCTCGACGGGTGCCGTGCAACTTCGCAGTGCCGACCCGATGGACTTTCCGACTATTGCACCCAACTACCTGACCGACCCGTTCGATGTCGAGTGCATGGTGCAAGCGACCGAGTTCGGTCGGCACATCATGTCCCAGAGCGCGATGGCCGGGCATATCCTGCGTGAGCACGTCCCCGCCGAGCCATTGCGCAGTCGCGCCGACTATCTGAAGTTCGTGCGTCAACAGGCGCACGCTGCGCTGCACCCGGTAGGCACCTGCAAAATGGGCTCGGACGTGATGGCCGTGGTGGACAACGCGTTGCGGGTGCACGGGATCGAAGGCCTGCGTATCGCCGACAACTCGATCGCACCGAGCTTGTGTTCCAGCAACACCAACGCGCTGGCGATCATGATCGGCGAGAAAGCAGCGGACCATATCCAGCGCGCATATTGACCTGAAACTGCAATCCCTTCGTAGGAGCTGTCGAGTGCAACGAGGCTGCGATCTGTTGATCTTGCTTCAAAAGATCGCAGCCTCGTTGCACTCGACAGCTCCTACAGGTTTTGCACCTTGAAGTTATTCATCAACCGTTGTTGCCGGTTCGCAAGGGCGTTCAAGGATTGGCTGATCCGTACCGAGAACTCAGCCTGGAACACGTTCAAAAAAAAGGCTCCCGAATGGGGAGCCTGAACACACTTGGCAAGACGGTAAGAGTGACCGGCAGCAGCGAGAAACGACCCTTTTTCCCGCTACCCGTTTGCCAAATGCAGCAACCGACCCGTCGCCCTCAAGCGGGCTTCTTGTACCGACGAATGCGGATATCCGCCTGTTCCTTGTGCCCGGCAAAACCTTCCATCCCGCACAAACGCGAGCAGTATTCGCCGACCAGGACAGAGGCCTCGTCCGTCAGGACACGTTGATAGGTGCAGGTTTTGATGAACTTGCCGACCCACAGGCCGCCGGTGTAACGCGCGGTTCCCGTCGTGGGCAAGGTGTGGTTGGTGCCGATGACCTTGTCACCGTAGGAGACGTTGGTGCGCTGACCGAGGAACAGCGCACCGTAGTTGGTCATGTGTTCGAGGAAATACAGCGGGTCGCGGGTCATGACTTGCACGTGCTCGGAGGCGATCCGATCGGCTTCCTGGACCAGCTCATCCACGGTGTCACACAGGATGATTTCGCCATAATCACGCCAGGCGACTGAAGCGACGGGGGCGGTCGACAGAATGGCCAATTGGCGCTCGATTTCGGCCGGCAGGGTTTCGGCCAGCTCAGGGCTGTCGGTCAGGAAGACGGCAGGGGAATTGACGCCATGCTCGGCCTGGCCCAGCAGGTCGGCGGCAATGATTTCGACATCGGAGCTGTCGTCGGCAATCACTAGGGTTTCGGTCGGGCCGGCGATCAAGTCGATACCGATCTTGCCAAACAGCTGTCGCTTGGCTTCGGCCACATAGGCATTGCCAGGCCCGACGATCATGTCGACCGGCGTGAAGGCCTCGGTGCCCAGCGCGAATGCGGCAATCGCCTGCACCCCGCCAACGCAATAAATCTCGTCGGCACCGGCCAGGTACATCGCGGTCACGATGGCGGGGTGAGGTTTGCCATCAAAGGGTGGAGCCGCCGCAACCACGCGTTTCACACCCGCGACTTTGGCGGTCAGCACGCTCATGTGCGCCGATGCCAGCAACGGGTACTTGCCGCCAGGAATGTAGCAACCCACCGAGTTCACGGGAATATTGCGGTGGCCAAGGATTACGCCGGGCAATGTCTCGACTTCCACATCGTGCATGGAGGCTTTTTGCACTTCGGCAAACCGGCGTACTTGAGCCTGGGCGAAGGTGATATCGGCGATTTCCTGCTCGGAAAGACTGGCGACACAGGCGGCGATTTCTTCATCGCTCAGGCGGAAAGACACCGGCTCCCAGCGATCAAATTTCTTCGAGTATTCGCGAACGGCGGCGTCACCATTCCTGGCGACGTTAGCGATGATTTGCTCAACCGTATCGCGGACTTGGGAAGCAATCTCCGCTTGAGCTTCGACAGGTTTACTTTTCTTCAGATAACGAATCATCAATGGACTCCAGGTGGTTCTTGAGGGCACGCGACATGCCCTCAGCATTGGCGACCATCTTTTCTTACCCCCCTGCCCCCGGCAATTTCGCAGGCTCTTTATTGATGACGCAATCTGACGCAGCACAGACGCAGTGTTGAAGCACTCGCGCGACAACTAACGTTATTCGTATAACCTTTTCTTATTAAAACCGGTTCGGCTGGATTGCAGGCGCATTACACGTGTGCGCAAAACTCAATGCCACATTGGCCTAACCCGCCTAAATCGCCGGTTACAAGCGCCCTCACAGGAAAATATTTACATAGCCATTGACTTAGCGATTCGGAGTGATAGCTTAAATAAGCGGTTATACGTATAACCTAATAATCACACCCAACTTGAAGAGGTGACCAACCGTGAGTCGAGTCTTGTATTTATTCGGTGGCTGGCCCGGCCATTACCCGTATGAAATTGCTGCATGGGCTCGGACCGTTTTCCAGGAGCTGGATTTCGAGGTCGAAGAGTCGACCGACATCTTCACCCTGGACAGGGACTTGACCGGTTACGACTTGATCGTGATCGGCTGGAACAACGCCGTCACCACGGAGACGCTGACCGCCTCTCAGGAAAACCGCCTGCTCGAAGCTATCGAAAGCGGCACCGGGCTGGTGGGTTGGCACGGTGCGGGCGCAGCGTTCCGTGCAAGCCTCAAGTATCACTGGGTGCTGGGCGGATCGTTTCTCGAACACCCGATGGGCGAAGGCTTTCCCCATCCCTATCAAGTCAACGTCATCGATCACACCCATGAGGTCACTCAGGGCGTCGAGGATTTCGAGGTTCGCTCCGAGCAGTACTACATGCAGGTGGACCCGAACATCCATGTGCTCGCCGAAACCACCTTCGACGGCAACCCGTTTCCCTGGATCAAGGGCCATCGCAGCCCGGTCGCCTGGGTTCGTCAATGGGGCCTGGGCCGGGTCTTCTATCACTCGATCGGGCATGACACCAGCAACCTCGCCGATCCGAACATCCGCCGCCTGACCAAGCAGGGCCTGAACTGGGCGACCCGCGGGCGCGCCACACATTCCGGGCAATCCGACGCTTCCACCTCCGTTTCATCAACCCAAGGAGTCCTGTCATGACTAAATTGACCGGCAGCCAGATCGTGGCTCAAACCCTGAAAAACTATGGCGTCGAATACGTCGCCGGTATTCCTGGCCACGGTATCTGGACACTCACCGATGCCTTCCTGGAAGAAGACTCGAAGCTCAAGTTCATCCAGGTCTTCCACGAACAGAGCGCGGTTCACCTCGCGGATGGTTACTACCGGGTTTCCGGCAAACCGATGGCGGCCGTCACCTCCATCGGCGCCGGTGCCGCCAACACCGTGATCGGCATGGCCACCGCCTTCACCGACTCCACCAGCCTGATGCTGATCACCGGCGGGCCGCCCACGCACATGCGCGGCCACGGTTTGCTGCAAGAGCTGGAACGCTACACCGACAACGACTTCCCGAAAATCGCCGAAGCGGTGACCAAGCGTCATTGGGTCGCGACGCGCGTCGAAGAACTGCCGTTCATGATGCACCGGGCCTGGAGCGCGATGGTCACCGGGCGCCCGGGTCCGGTTCATCTTGAAATCCCGATGGATGTACAGGCCGAGGCGGCTGAAGTCACCCTGCACGCCCTGGAAGAACGCACCCCGATCGGCAAGTGCTTCCCGGACCCGGCCGCCACGGCGCGCGCGGTCGAAGAGTTGAAGGACTGCAAACGCCCGGTGCTGGTCATCGGTGGCGGTGTGATAACCGGTGAAGCACATGCCGAGATCCTGGCCTTGGCCGAAGCCTGGAAAATCCCGGTGGTCACCACCTGGAACGGTAAAAGTGGTTTCCCCGAGGACCACGAACTGTTCGCTGGCAGCGTCGGCCAGACCGGTACAATGTGCGGCAACAAGGTGGCCTCCACTGCCGATGTGATCATCGCCGTGGGCTGTCGCTTCACCGACTGGTCATCGTCCAGTTATGCCAAGGGCGTGACCTTTGCGATTCCGCCCTCGAAGCTGATCCACATCGACATCGATCCGCACGAAATCGGCAAGAACTATCCGGTCACCGTGGGCATCTGTGCCGACGCCAAGTACGCCCTCGCGGCCATCGTCGAAAGCCTCAAAGGCCAGACCGTCGATCGTGAAGCGTACCTGAACGACCTGCGCGGCTATCAGGACGAATGGGAAACCAAACTGGCCGGTCGTCGTGACTCCGATCGCTTCCCGTTCACCTCTCAACGTCCGCTGGGTGCGCTGCGCAAAGTATTCCCACGTGACACCATCGTGGTGGTCGGGTCCGGCAACACCCAGGGCGCGGTCAAGCAGACCTTCCCGGTCTACACCCCGCGTACCCACCTGACGTCTGGCGGATTCTCGTCCATGGGCTGGGCGGTTCCTGCCGCGATCGGTGCCAAGTTGGCCGCGCCGAACCAACCGGTGGTGTGCATTCTGGGCGATGGTGACTTCCTGATGACCTCCCAGGAAATTGCGATTTGCGTAACCAACAACATTCCGGTTGTGTTCATGATCCAGAACAACGCCGGGTACATGTCGATTCGCGGTGGCCAGCGCAAGCAAACCAGTCGCCATATCGGCACCGAGTTCAACCACCCGGACGGCACGCCCTACAGCCCGGACTTCAAAGCGGTCGGCGAAGCGTTCGGCCTGAAATCCTATCGCGTGGAGCGCCCTGAAGACCTCGAGCCAATCCTGCAGGAAGCGCTGGAGCTGAACGCGCCGGTGCTGATCGAAATCCCGACGGATCGCGACGCCGCAGGCCCTTGGGTACCGGGCTGGTGGGACTTCCCGATTCCTGAGTACATCACTGATGAACGTCAGGACGAGTACTGGGAAATCCGCAACTCCGAACAGCACCTATAAGCACTGGAGCGGCTCACATGAGTGATGCATTGATTTCGCATCATGCAGAGCTGAATCCACAACCGGGGGCGCCGCGTGAACCGCGCGCCCTCGACGTGGTGACACCTGATGCAGATGGCAATATCAACTGTGATGTAGTGATTATCGGCTCGGGCATGGGAGGGTCGACCTTTGCCCATGCGCTGCGCGACAGCGGGCTGGACATTGTGATCGTCGAGCGCGGTGACTTTCTGCCCCGTGAGATACAGAACTGGAGCGCCGAATCGGTGTTCGCCGAAGGCCGCTACCGGAATGCCGAGCAGTGGCTGGATCAATCCAATCAACCGTTTTCCCCCGGCGTGTTTTATTACGTCGGCGGCAACACGAAATTCTACGGCGCCATGCTCCCACGGTTTCGCGAAGAGGATTTTGGCGAAATCCAGCATGCCGAAGGTGTGTCCCCGGCATGGCCGATCAGTTACGCCGACCTGGAACCCTGGTACGCCGAAGCTGAAAAGCTCTATCGGGTTCATGGCCTGGCGGGCAGCGACCCCAGCGAGCCTTGGCGCTCGGGACCTTTTCCGCAACCGGCGCTCAAACACGACCCGGCCTTGGTCCCGCTGGAGCACAGCATGCGCCGCTCGGGGCTCAAACCCTTCGTGATGCCGGCTGCCGTGGATTATGGCGACGGGGGTGGCTGCGTATTGTGCTCAACCTGCGATGGCTATCCCTGCCTCGTCGATGCCAAGGCTGACGCTGAAGTCTCGGCCCTCCGGCCCGCCATGCGCACTGGAGCCGTCAGGCTGCTGACCCGCACCACCATCACGCAACTGAACACCAGCCCGGACGGCCGGACAGTGACCGAGGCCAAAGGCGTTATCAATGGCCGAGACGTGACGCTTCGGGCCAAACGTTTCGTTCTGGCGTGCGGGGCGGTGAACAGCGCAGCCCTGTTGTTCAAGTCAGCCAACGACCAGCACCCTGAAGGCCTTGGCAATCGCTCGGGGCAACTGGGTCGCAACTACATGGTTCACAACAGCACCTTCATGCTGGCGGTGGACCCACGACGCAAGAACAAGGTGATCTTCCAGAAGACCCTGGCCATCAACGATTGGTACAGCGCCAGCCCGCAGAATTCGTTTCCTCTGGGCAACGTGCAGATGCTCGGCAAAATCCGCGAACCGATGATCAGCGCCATGCGCCCTTGGCTACCAAAATTCGCATCGCGGTACATCACCGACCACAGCGTCGACTTGTACCTGACCTCGGAGGATTTGCCGACACAGGAGAACCGGGTCACGTACGACAAGCAACGCGGCGCGATCAAAGTCCACTGGACACCGAACAACCTCAAAGCCCATGAAGGCCTGGTGAACAAGACCAGTAAAGTCATGCGCGAGGCGGGTTATCCGGTGATCCTCAAGGCCCGCATGGGGATCGCCACCAACTCGCACCAGTGCGGCACCGCCGTCATGGGCAAGGACCCCGCTTCAAGCGTGCTGGATGTGAATTGCAAGCTGCATGACCTGGATAACGTCTGGGTGGTCGACAGTTCATTCTTCCCGTCTTCGGCGGCCGTCAATCCGGCACTCACCATCGCCGCCAATGCCTTGCGGGTGGCAGCGAGTTTCAAGCGCTTGGCGGGTTGAGGGACAACAGATCGCAGCCTCGTTTCACTCGACAGCTCCTACAGGGTACGAAGGCGTTCCTCTGTAGGAGCTGTCGAGTGAAACGAGGCTGCGATCTTTTGCTCTATCGTGCAGCTGCTCCAACATCGGTGGGCGGCAGGTTCTGCGTCGAAGTCCGCACAATCAGTTTCGTCGCAAAAATTTTCTGCTCAGGTTCGAGACGGGTGCCGGCCGGTGCATTCAGTTGCTCGGTCAGCAGCCGTGCGGCGTACACGCCCTTCTCCACCATCGGCTGGCCAATGGTGGTCAAGCCAAGCTGAACCGCCTCGGGAATATCATCAAAGCCAATCACCGAAAGGGTTTGCGGCACGTTGCGATTGAGCGCGTGTGCGGTTTTCATGCACGCGATCGCCATGACGTCCGAGCACGCCACCACCGCCGTGACCTCATTGGAGGTCAACAGCGTAAACGCGGCCGCTTGCCCGGAGGTTGAATCCAGCCCGCCGGCCTCGATAATACTCAGGTCCTCGAAGGCCAGGCCGGCCGCGCTCGCCGCTTCCACATAACCGGTGAGTCGCTCCCTGACAATGCGCTCACTGGCACTTTTGAAACGCAACTGATCAATCGGCCCGCGATAGCCGTCGGGATTGAGACGGTCAATGATGATGCCGATCTTGCGATGCCCCAGATCCAGCAGATGTTGCATCTGGGTTCGGGCGGCGCCTCGGTCATCGATCCCGACAAAGAAAGAGTCTTCCACCAGAGGCGAGTCGATTACCACGAACGGAATGTTCTGTTTGACCACCGCCAATACAGCCGGGTGATTGTCCGGCAGGGTCGAGATAATCAGGCCATCCACCAGCCCGCGCAGGGCAAGGCTGCCGTGATTCTCTGCCTGGGCACGCCCGACAAGCCGGTTGTTATTGAGCGGGAACAACGTCAGCGCAACGTTTTCCAGCTCGCCCACTTCACTGATCCCGCGCAACAAGGCAATGGTGCAAGGGTCGGCGAACGCCAGGGACAATTTGTCCATCATCATCAGCCCGATCGCCCCGATCTTGCCCGAACGAAGGCTTCGCCCCAGCACGTTGGGCCCCGGATAGCCCAGGGAGGCCGCGACCTCGAGGATATGCTCACGCTGGGCTTGCGACAGTTTGGAGGGGCGATTGTAGGCGTAGGACACCGCCGGCTGAGACACACCCGCCGCCAGTGCTACATCTTTCATTGAAACGGATGCCATCGCTTGCTTCCCGATCTTCTTGAAAACCTCATGCGAGGTCGTGAAAAAACATGCACTCAGTGTAACCGTTGACGGGAAACCTTCGGAACCAGTCGAGTCGCACTGAGCATGACTGCAATCATTAACGAGGCAACAGCGAGTAACGCCGCAGACAGGCTCGTCGAGTGAGCGACGAAGCCGATCACGGCCGGCCCCATCAGGATACCGAGGTAACCGAGACTGGTGGCCGCAGCGATGGCCAACTCGCCGGGCATCGTCCGTTGCGCACCGGCCAGCGATAGATACACCGGGGCAATGTTCGCCAATCCGGCGCCAATCACCGCGAAGCCCAGCAGGTTCAGCAGCCAGTCCGTTGCCAGCACGACCATCAAAAAGCCCAGCATCACCACCAGGCCACCGCCGACGAGCACCACGCGCGAGCCCAGTTTCAGCAGAATCCGGTCACCGTTCAGTCGCCCCAGGGCCATCATCACCGCGAACGTTGCGTACCCCAGTCCGGCAATGGAATGTTCAACCCCGCGCACCTCCGTGAGGAACACGGCACTCCAGTCGAGAATCGCGCCTTCAGCGAGAAAGGCGAACAGGCAAAGCACGCCCAGCAGCAAAACCTTGCGGGTCGGGCGGACAAATATCGGACTGCCGTCATCACCGCTACGCCCCAGCATCTGACGCCCGGCTGTCAGGACAAAGGCGACCAATGCCGCCATGACGGCACTGCTCGCCAGCAATGGTGTAGCGCCGAGCCACAGCAGTGCCGTGATACCGGCGGCACTGACAATCGTCCCGAGGCTGAACAAACCGTGGAAACCGGACATCAGCGACCGGCCGGTGGCGCGTTCAACCATCACGCCCTGAACGTTCATCGTCACGTCCACCGCGCCACAGCCTGCGCCGAACACGGTCAGGGCGAACATCAAACCGGCGAATGAATGAGTGGTCGCCAGCAGCGGCAGTGTCAGCAATACCAGCGCGATGCCGATGTGCATGGTGAAGCGGCAAC
This sequence comes from Pseudomonas sp. NPDC086251, assembly GCF_044746405.1. Taxonomy (NCBI): domain Bacteria; kingdom Pseudomonadati; phylum Pseudomonadota; class Gammaproteobacteria; order Pseudomonadales; family Pseudomonadaceae; genus Pseudomonas; species Pseudomonas sp. NPDC086251. The sequence goes on along the minus strand of NZ_JBIVBY010000015.1, from coordinate 54,197 downwards.
CCTTCCTGGCGTTGAGGATGCCGGCGAGCGGCATCATCACCAATGAGCCCAGGCCGAGGCAAAGCAACAGCAGGCCTAACGCCCCATCGTCGACCCCGGCCCGACTGCGAGCATAAGGAACCAGCGGCGCCCATGCGCCCATGCACAGGCCTGACAGGAGGAACGTCAGCCGATAAGCCGTCATATCCGGGGTGGCGCAGGGCAATACCAATTCTTGAGACGACACAGAGACCTCGGTGCTCGGAGCATGAAAGTTATACGTATAACCTAAAATAATCTGTTAGGCCAATGCCTCTTCGCAAAGCAGGGCGACTGCGGCGTGCACAGTATTGGAGAAAACACCTCCCTATCTGGGCATGATTCACAAATCTGTTGACAGCCTGTCCGCTACCGATGTTATTTTTACTGGAGTTATACGTATAACTCTTTGCTGGCTATACCTCAATTGCACGAACACCCCACAACAACAAAAGGGACGATGCAGCGTGATGAACAACCTTCAACGAACACCGATACCCACCCGTATTCGCAAGGCGCGGATCGCGACTTTCCTGGGTTTCATGATGATCGGCGCCATGATGTACATCTGGTCGACGGGCGTGAGCGTCTTTAGAGCGCAACTGGGCTTTACCGGTGAGTCGGGGGACGCGAACTTCGGCCTGATCGCGCTCGGGGTCGGTGTGGGTTCTGCGGCAGGTGCGCTGTGGGTGGGCCGCTTGCTGGACAACTTCGGTGCAAAACCAGTCATTACGGTGTGCGCGCTCGCCTATCCCCTGTCCATCATTCCGCTGGGGTTCGTCAGCGGTTTCTGGTTCGCCTTGTGCTTCGGCGTCGTGCTCGGGCTCCTGCGCGGGGCGATGGACACCGCGTTGAATGCCCATGGCGTCCAGGTCGAACGCTTCTATCAGCGCTCGATCATGTCTGGCTTCCACGCGTTCTATTCACTGGGCGGTTTTTTGTTGGGGATGGTGTGCAGCTGGCTGACCGGCTTCTACACCGACAGTGTGCAAGTGCCCTACACCGTGCTGGGCTTAGCGCTGTTTATCGTCGGCTGCTTTTTCAGCCGATGGCTGCTGGGCAAACATGATGTGCCGCAGCTGTCGTCCAGCGACTGGCAAACCGGCGCGCAGTCGCTTGATGAAGTCGGCAAAGGTCCGTCGGCCAAAACGCTGCTGGTCATGATTGCCCTGGGCGCCCTGCTGCTGGGCAGCATGATGGGGGAAAATGCGATTGCCGATTGGGGTCAGGAATACATTCGCCGTGAGTTCTCGACGTCGACCTCGATGGCCGGCATGGCAGTGTCCATCTTTGTCGGCGCGGCCTTCGTCGGACGGCTCTTCGGTGACCGCCTGGCGGCGGCGTTTGGCAATGCGAAAGTGGTTTTCGGATGCGGGACGCTGTGCGTCCTCGGCATGGTCGTCACCCTCGTCGGGGGCACCGCAGTGACCGGCATTGTCGGCTTCGCGCTGTTCGGCCTTGGCCTGTCCTGCATCGCGCCCCTGATGATCTCCGCCGCGGGGCGCAGGGACCCGAAACATGCAGGTCGCAACATCGGCATCGTCAACTGCATCGGCTTCTCCGGGATGCTTGTGGGTCCCGCCGCCATCACTGTGATCGTCAGCAATTTCGGCTTGAGCAAGCTGATGTTTTTCCCGTTGATCATGCTCGGCTTGCTGGCCCTGTTTGGCCCGCTGCTGATGCGCGCACCTAAACGCATCACGCCCGAAAAACCACCGCTGCCGACCTGCAACGGCGCGACGCAGGTTACCCAACCGTGATGAACCGAGTTTGAAATACCGTCGAGGTGGTTAAGCACTTAACCACCTCGAAACCTCCAACGCAGCCCTAGATCAACGGCGAGCTGCTGACCACCCGCAGCGCCAACCCCTCAAACGCATCCAGCGTGATGGTGAACTCGCCTTCCGGCGTGAGATCACCTTCGACCCGCTCATTGATGATGTCGACCACCGGGCCCGGCGCAATGTTGGGCAAGTGCAGCGTTTCGGTGATGGGTGTCGAACCGAAGTTCAGCGCGGTGATTTGCGTGCCTTTGCCGGCCGGCAGTTCGTGCACCATGATCAGCAGCCCCGGATTCTGCACATCCGGCACCAGGATCTGGCGGCTGGCGGCGATGTCGTAGGAACGCCGCGCGGCAAGGATTTTCTTCAGCTGCGAGGCAAACGAGTCGGGGTCTTTTAACTGGCTGGGCAGGCTGCCGTACAGCGTTTTCGGGCGCGGCATCTGCCCCTCGGAAAGCTCCGCCGCAGGGTTGAGGTCAACCAGATCATAGGCCCCGCGATGAATCCAGCGCGTATCGCCGTCGAGCATCAAATGCGCGACCTGCTCTGCCGGCAACGGCAGTGCGCCCACCAGGTCCCAACCCGATAACGCGAACACGCCAGGCTGCATCGCGTTGTACATCACCAACAGCAAATGGACCTGGCGTATCTGCTGGATATCCGCCGGGGTAATTGCCTCAAGATCACGAATGCCCAGCGCCGCCGTGATGATGCTGGCGGTGGTGCAGGACACGCCGTTGGTGACAAATTTCAGGTTATAAGGCGCGTGCTCGCCGGCCAGGCGTTCATACATCTGCTCGCGAATGTGCTCGCGCAAGATGTTCCCCGGGAACGTCTGCCCCTGATAGAGGAACGTGTCATGGGCGTGCAGCGTCCAGAAATGCACCAGTTCCAGGGTCAGTTCGTCATGGTTCTGCAAGGCGTGGATCAGCGAGCCCGGATCGATGCCGAGGTTATGCATCTGGCGCAGCATCAGCCGCAGGAATTCGGTGTCGCCCATCAACAAGGCATGCTGGTAAGCGGGTCGGGTGATGAAGTCATACGAGAGATCGGCCCCGCCGTGGGACATGGCGGCGATGTCATCAACGGTCAGGTTCAGTTCCTGAAAACTGAAACCGCCGGCCTTGCGAATCGCGCCGGCCAGCAACTGGTTACCGGTGATCGATAGCGGATGGCTTTCCGACCAGGCGGTGCCGTCGAGCTTGCGTTCTACGCCGAGAAAACCGTTGGCGTCCAGCCGGAGGATTTTTGCGCCCATGACGTCGATGGCGTGCAAGGCATCGCCGATGATCATCTGCTGCGCGGCGAAGGTCGGGTCCAGCCAGTTCAGCGAGGGTTGCCCTTCCTTGAAATAATGCAGGTAAACCCAGCGTCGCGGCTTGCCATCGACACCCAGCACAATCGGCGTGGCGCTCCAGTCGGTTTCCTTGACCCCGGGCTCGAAGAAAATAACCCGCTGCAACTGGCCGACGATGTAATGCTTGTCGCGCAGAACATCTACCTGCTGCGGGCTGAGGTTCTGCGCATCGCGCCCCTCGTCAATGTCGGGCAGCAGCGGCCAGTCCTCTTCGCGGATTTCCACCATGTGGTAGAGCCCCGGATAGTCTTCATACGCCATTTCGGCCAGGCGAAAGTCGGCGCCTTTGCCGGTGTGCGACGGGATCACATCATCGATGATGACCGCGTTGTGCGCGGCGGCCATGCGAGCCAGCGCTTGAAGCTGTGCCTCGGTGCCCAACTGTGGATCGATGTCGAAACTGATGCGGTCAAAGTTGCCGTCAATCGTCGGCGTGTGCTGGGTGCCGGAAAGACCGCCAGACCGTTTCAGCGGACCGTTGTGAATCCCCTGGATACCGATTCTGGACAGCGCGTGCCATAAGGTTTCATCCCCCAGGGCCTCCAGCACCGTGCCATTTTCGCGGGTGACAATGGACGCCGGATAGGCGGTGAACCACACCGACGCCAGCGCCGAAGCGTCACGAGGTCGGGTATGCGCGTAAGGCTGTTGCCACAATCGCCCCTGCCCCGAATAGAGCTTGGCCCGTTGTCTTGCAGCATGAAGCATCGATTGCTCGACCAGCCAGTCCACATGGTTTTTCTCAGCCGCCGTCATGAAAACAGTCACCTCCGGTCATGAAATAATCGATCACGGCAATCGCATCTGAAGTTTCACCGACAGCACCGTTCGTTTTCATATGAGGCCCTGAAGTGACATTCGTTGCATCGAACGGATGCCGTCAGGACCGAAGCGCGTGTTGTACCGCTGATACCTTGCCATCGCGCAGTTCAAGAATCTGGTCTGCAATGCGGATCATGGCTGGGCGATGGGACACCGCGATGATGGTGATTTCAGGTGTCAGGCTTTTCAGCGCCTGGCAGATGGCGGCCTCCGATTCCGGATCGAGCGCGCTGGTGGCTTCGTCGAGGATCAGCAGCCTTGGACGATGAGCCAGCGCACGGGCGATGACGATACGCTGCCGTTGCCCGCCGGACAGCTTGGCACCGCGTTCACCGACGATGGCGTGCAACCCGTCGGGACTCTCTTGCACAAATTGCCAGGCCCCGGCTTGACGCAGCGCGCGCTCCGCATCGGCGGCCGTCAGGGCCTTGTCTCCCAATGTCACGTTCGCCAGGATGCTGTCGTGCAGCAGTAAGGTTTCCTGAGTGACATAACCGATCAAGCGTCGCCACTTTCGCCTGTCCAGGTCCTGGATTTCGATGTCATCTACCCAGATGCGTCCGGACTGCGGAATGAGCAGCGAACAAAGAAGGTCGAGGACGGTGGTCTTGCCGGAGCCCGAAGGCCCGATCAGGCTGGTAAAAGAGCCCACCGGGAAGCGCATCGATACGTTTTTCAGAACCTGCCGGTCGCCGTAGCCAAACTGGATATTGTCGAAAACGATCTGCCGCTTCAAGGTGGGAGCGCGGGTCCCGCCGACGGGCTCGGCATCGGCAATGGCGCAGTCGATCGACTCGTTGATGGCCCAGTAGGCGCTCTCTTGCGCGGCCATCCGGTGATAGCGTTGCTGGGCCTTGTGCAGCAATCCCAGCATGCGCACGACCACGAAAATCAGCACCATCACCGAAGACAGCGGCAGTCCACCGAGTACATACCCCATGTAGAGACCCGCTGCGGCCAGGACCGCCAGCATGGGTTCCTGCAACGCCCGCAACGTTTCCCGGCTCATGACTTCGCGCTCCATTGCCGTGTTGAGCTCACCGGCGTGATGGCGCAGCAATGAATCGGCGATGTCTTCACGGGCCATGGCTTTCAGCGGTTTCACCGAGCCGAGCGTATCCGTCAGTTGGACCAGCAGTTCGCGCATCAGCCTGGTCTGGCTTTTGCCGGCGCGCCGCGATGCCTTTACCAGGCCCCGCAAGACCGACAGCAGTGCAAAGCCGACCAGCAGCGAAATGATCGCGGCCTGCCAGGAGACGACGAGCGCGATGGCGGCATACGCGACTGCCTGAATACCCAGCGCGAGCATATTGGCGGCATGCTCATACGCGGTGGAAGCACGATAGGCTTCGGTGGCGACTGCGTTGGCCAGCGCTCCGGCGGGTTGGCGCAGGTAATACTCCCAGCGGCTCCCCAGCAACGCTTTGATCAGGTCCACGCGCAGGTCGGTTGCCACGTGCGCGACGGTATAGCCGACCTGCCGATTACCTAGCAATATCAACAGGTTGCTGAGTGTCAGGCCCACGACAATGACCACCAGCATGGTTGGAATGGTTGGCTGCAGGCCGATCGAGACCATAATCTCGAAGACATGGGTCGCCAGCCGCGAATGGGGCTGGTCTTCAAGCATCACCGATATCAGCGGAAGCATGGTGGTCAAGCTGATGCTCTCAACCAGCCCCGCCAACAGAAGACTCAGCAGCATCAAAACGGTACGGCCCGGATAAGAGCGGCCAAAGGCAAAAATAATCCCCATGAATGTCGTTCGCTATGCAATGGGTAAAGAGTCGCTCCCCGTTATCCTAGACAACGATCAAGCGCCTGCAGCAGCGATGCCCATCGGCCCGCGCAATGAAGCGAAGGCCTCGATGATATGGTCTATCTGTTCAAGGCTATGGGCGGCGCTGACGCTGCAACGCACCAGCGTGACTGCGCCGGGAGTCGCCGGCGGAAGGACCAGATTGACATAGACGCCCTTGCCGATCAGCGCTTGCCACATGGCCAGGCCCTCCTGAGGCGACTGCAGCATCACCGGAGTAATCGGGCTGGCTTGTGGCCCGACCCGGTAGCCAGCCCCTGCCAACCCCTGATAAAGCCGTTGCGCGTTCGACCACAACTGGCGCCGCAGTTCGGGGCGAGCCCGGATGGCCGCCAACGCCGACCTTACCGAGGCAATCGCCGAGGGAGACGGCGAAGCGGTGAAAATATACGGCCTGCTGGCGTAGCGCAGCACATCCATTTGCGGGTCGTGACATGCGGCGAATCCTCCCAAGGCGCCCAGGCTCTTGCTGAACGTGCCCAACACGATGTCCACTTCCGATTCCACGCCCAACGCTTCGGCAAGCCCACGGCCATTAGCCCCCAGGACGCCAAAGGAATGGGCTTCGTCAACCAGCAGATAGCCGCCGAGCCGACGCTTGATGTCGACGATTTCCCTGAGCGGCGCCTGGTCCCCCATCATGCTGTAGATGCCTTCCACCAGGATGATGGCTTCTCGAGCGCGGTCGCCGAGGCGCACCATGCGGCGTTCAAGGTCAGCGGCATCGTTATGGCGAAAGCGGATAATTTCTGCGCCGCCCAGCTTGCAGGCGTCGTAAATGCTTGCGTGGCAATCGGCGTCGAGCAGCACCACTTCGCTCGGCCCGGCCAGCGTGCCGATGACGCCCAGGTTGGCGACATAGCCCGTCGAGAACACGATCACCGAAGGTCGGCCGAGAAAGTCGGCCAGTTCCGCCTCCAGCGCCATGTGCCCGGCGTAGCTGCCGTTGGCCATGCGCGAGCCAGTGGTGCCGGTTCCTTCGAGCTCCAGAGAGCGCTGCGCCGCCTTGATACTCGTGGGGTCGAAGGTCAGCCCGAGGTAATTATTGGTACCGGCAAGAATTACCTTCCTGCCCTGAATACAGCCCTCGGTCGGCGAATACATTTCATCGATACGAGTACCGAATGGCAGGAGTTGCGAGACCCCGAGACTGGCGCGCTCGGCTGCCAACTTACCGAACTTGTCAAAGAGCCCCATATTTTTGTTTCTCCATCAGGGTAACAATTGTGTCGGCCAAGTGCTCAGGGGTCCGCACATCCATCAGGATATTAATAGGGATCGAAATGTCGAACTCGTCTTCCAGTTCCATCACCAAGTCCATCATCTTCACCGAATCCAACCCGAGGTCCTGAAGAAGGTCAGTATTGGGACCTAATGGCGTCTCGGAAGGCACAAGTTGTCCGATGAACTGCATCACCCTCTCGAGTATCGCCTCTTGCGAGATCATTGTGGATTCTCCTTGAGTTCGGTGGTTTGTAGTCCGCTTAGAACAGGCGATCCTGCAAGGCCTGGCGCAGCAAAATCCGCGGTTCCCAGCCTAGCGCCGCACTGATGCGGGCATTGCTGCAGGTCCAGTCGGGATGCATCAGTTCGTTGACTTTACCGGGGGTCAGCATGGGCGCGCGCCGAGTGAAATGAGACAGCGCCAGGTTCGCCCGTGCGAGCCCCTTCAATAATGCGGCCGGAACGGTCGCTTGCCGTACCGGTCCGTGGCGTACATCAGAAGCGATGCCGGCCAGGCTTGCCCAGCTGTAGCCCTGTGGCCGACCGTCGCACAATTCAAAGGTCTGCGCGTGCATGGCAGGGGCATCCAGCCACTGCATGACGGCCTCGACCAGATCGTACACATGGAGAAAGCTGAGCAGTGAATGACCGGGGCCGAGGGTCACCAGCCACCCGCGCAGGAGCCAATCGAACAAGGGACGCAACTCCCGGTCACCCGGCCCATACACGGCGGTAGGCCGGAAAATACTGACGGCGACCGCCCCCGCCGCGGCGGTTACTTGCCGTTCGCCTTCGGATTTTGAGGCGGCGTACCAGGACAACGTCGGGTGTCGCGCGGCCAGTGAAGACATCAACAGAAAACGCTCGCAACTGCCGCTGAGCCGTGCCGCGTCCATCAAGCGCTTGCTCCCCTGCACGTTCACCGAGTCAAAGTCCCGGGCGTCCCGGCCCCTGACCCTTCCCGCGCAATGAATGACCACGTGCGCGCCATGAGTAAGCTTGACGAGGGCCTGCTCGTCTTCAAGTGTGCCCCTGATCCATTGGGTTCCATCCGCGGCCGTTCCGCTTTTGTCGCGACCCAAGGCACGCAGTTCCACCCCGCAGGCGGCAAGCTGTTGACGCAAGACGCTGCCGATGAAGCCGGTCGCGCCGGTGAGCGAAACAACGCGAGCGCTCACGCCCCCCCCAAGGCCAGATAAGAAGAATCGGCCTTGTCCTGGGCCACGAATCGCTCAAGGGCTTCGGCACGGGAAGGCTTGCCCGATGACGTGCGTGGCAGAGAGTGAGGCGGCACAAGGTGCACGTTGGCAGTGAGCCCGAACTCGCTGGTGATCTTCGCCACCAGGGTATGGATCAGGTGTTCGCGATGCTCCTGCTCACGGATGCGGCATTGAACCTGGACCACGACCTGCGGCTCGTCATCGCTCGGAACGACAAACACGATGGCATCACCCGGCCTCAATTCCGGCTCGGACTCCACCAGGAATTCAATATCCTGCGGCCAGATATTCCGGCCTCGGACAATCAGCAAATCCTTGCGCCGGCCCGTGATATGGATTTCGCCTTGGGACAGATAGCCCAGGTCACCGGTGTCCAGCCAGTCGCCGTGCAACGCCAGCGGCGTGCTCACCGGGTCCTTGAAATAACCCGACATCAGGCTGGGGCCCTGCACGAATATCCGCCCGATTTCCCGCTCGGAAACGACTAGCCCGGCCGCATTGCGGATCTCTACGCGATGGCCCGGCAAAGGGGCGCCACAGTTTGTAAAGACGCAGCTTCCGGGATCTTCGGCGCTGCAGGCCACCGCAATGGATTGATACTCCAGCATCTGGCGATCGACATGGTCCACCAGGACCCCTGCCCCGCGACGGGCGAAACTGACGGCCAGTGTGCTTTCCGCCAGACCGTAGCAGGGCATGAAAGCGAGCGGGTCGAATCCGCAGTCGAGGAAACGATCTGCGAAGCGGTTCAAGACCGACGCCCGAATCGGCTCCGCGCCGATCCCTGCGACACGCCAACTGGAGAGATCCAGTGCAGCCTTTTCCGGGTCCCGGATGCGCCGGGTACAGAGGTCATAGCCAAACGGCGGAGCCACCGAAATAGTCGCCCGGTTCTGGCTGATCAGTTTGAGCCATTGTCCAGGCCGGGTGGCGAAATCCTGGGTGCGCAGGTAGTCGACAGACAGTTGCGCCGCCATGGGTGCGAGGACAAAACCCACCAGCCCCATGTCGTGATAAAACGGCAGCCAGGAAACGCATCGGTCGCCCGCGCGAACGCCGATACCGTCCACGACGATGCCGCGCAGGTTGGCCATCACCGCACGCTGGGTGATGATCACGCCACGAGGGAAACGGGTGCTCCCGGAGGTGTATTGCAGGTAGGCGACATCGTCCGGAAAAACGCCGGGAAGCTCCTCCACCGCAGGCGAGGTACTCAGTTGCTCAAGGGTCCCGACGAACATTTTCGCGGTACTGCCCAGCGCCTCCCGGACAAAGGGAAGCCAGTCCTCCAGCCCCAGCACGGCGGCCGGCGCGCAGTTGGCGAGCAGCCCGCGCAATTTTTCCACATACGAACGATGGCTTCCCAGGTTGGAAGGCACCAGAAGAGGCACCGCGATCAGGCCTGCGTACTGACAGGCAAAAAATGCCTCGACGAAGCTTGGGTCCGTATCGGCAATGAGCGCGACCCGGTCGCCTTTCTTCAACTTGAGCCCTAGTAGCCGCTTGGCCGTTGCGACAGCATTATCTCTGAGTGCCCCGTACTGGACCGCCGCATTCAAGTGGCAATGCCGGTCGTAGTAATTCATGCCGGTCTCGCCCAAGGCGGCATAGTCGAGGGCTTCCACCAACGTGGGGAAGTCAGCCAAACGATGATTTAGTTCATGTTTTGCGAGGGTCGAAGACATATAAAGATTAGCCATATTTTTAAGTCCAGATCAGGACCAGCCAAATAGCGCTCAGTACAGCTGCGCCAACTTAATACGTGCGGCCTCATTGCCTCCTATGTCTTCTCCGTCAATCGGTGATTCTATGATTTACGGGTCCGCCGACCGTTTGTTTTATCCCACCCCAGTAAATTCAAGGCCTAACGCAATACTAATCGGCATCCGGGTGTTCGCAAATTTTTTCCAAGGAGAGCGACGACCGGCTAGTTCGTGACAGCCAAAGCAACTCATTCCCAAACGTGTAACCCGCTATAAAGTTGAGCAGAAATAAGGGCTTACGCAGCGAATGTGCTCAGTCGCCTAGGTGCCCTCCCCTTATCCAATACTTAAGCTAGACTTCGAAAAGCACTGTTCAAGCGGTACGAATTCAACTTCCACCGACTTGTGTGGCCAAACGATGAAGACTAACCAGCTGCCGATAATTACACGCCCCGTCACCAACAATCTGGATCTAAAAACCTTTATCAGCTTTCCCGGCACCCTTTATCGTAACGACCCTTGCTGGGTCGAACCCCTTCATTCCGAACGCCTCGAACTTCTTTCGTCAAAGAATCCGGCGGCGTCTCATTTGACATGGCAGGCGTGGCTGGCGTGGTCGGGTACCGAAGTTGTGGGGCGTATCACCGCACAGATCGACACGCTTCATCGGCAATTGCACGGCAGTGATTCGGGGCACTTCGGGATGCTTGAAGCCGTGGACGACCCTGCCGTATTCGACAGCCTGTTCGCAGCGGCGGAGGCCTGGTTGCGGCAGCGAGGCGCGACCCGCATCACAGGTCCGTTCAACCTGACCATCAACCAGGAAAGCGGCCTGCTCGTGGAGGGCTTCGATACGCCCCCCAGCGCCATGATGGGACACGGCCAACCCTTTTATGATCACCGGCTCAAGGCGCAGGGCTACGGGCAAGCCAAGGATCTGCTCGCCTACTGGATGCGCACCGATCAGTTGCACTTTCCCCCGGTGTTGTCGGCGCTGATGGCGCGTGAGCAAAAGCGCGTGGTGATCAGGCCTCTGGACCCTCGTCGGTTCCGGCGAGACATGGGTTTTCTGCGAGAAATCTTTAACGATGCCTGGCGCCACAACTGGGGCTTCGTGCCCTTTACCGAAAGCGAGTTTTTCAAGCTGGGTACTCACTTGAGGCTGCTGGTCCCCAAAGACCTGTTGTACATCGCAGAAGTCGAAGGCGACCCCTGTGCGTTTATCGTGGCCATGCCTAACATCAACGAGGCCATTGCCCCCCTCAAGGGGCGCTTGTTGCCCTTTGGCTGGCTGCGGCTGCTGTGGCGGCTACGCGTCAAAGGTACCCGCACGGCACGGGTGCCGCTGATGGGCGTCAAGCAGAGTTATCAGTTCAGTCGATTAGGCCCGACGCTCGCTCTACTCTTGATCGAAGCGCTCAAACCGCCCTTCATCAAGCGCGGCATCGAAGCCTTGGAAATGTCCTGGATCCTTGAATCAAATGCAGTCATGCGCAAGATCCTTGAACGCATCGGTGCCCTGCCCTACAAGCGCTACCGGATCTATGAAAAACACATTTGAAGCTCCACGGTTCACTGCGCTGGTCCTGGCTGCGGACAGGGGCCCGGCCGATCCGGTGGCCGCGATGGCCGGAGCGAGCTGCAAGGCACTGGTGCCTGTGGCTGGGGTGCCCATGGTCCGTCGCGTGGTCGAAGTGCTGGCGTCCAGCGACCGGATCGGCCACATCGTACTCCTGGGGCCCGCGAAGCATTTGCTGGCGCGCGATGCGCTGACCGCACATTTACTCGACTCGCCCGGCGTCAGTTGGCTGGAACCCGCCGGTTCTCCCAGCGCCAGCGCGGCGATGGGCCTGGCACGCCAGCCCGCAGGCCAGCCCGTGCTGGTGACCACAGCGGATCACGCGCTGCTCAGCCGGGAAATGATCGACTACTTTCTTCAGCAGGCGACCGCAAGCGGCTGTGACATGGTCGTCGCGGTGACACCGCTTGACACGGTGCTCGCGCGCTTTCCCGGGACCCGCCGCACAGGGATTCGGCTTCGCGGCGGTCCGTACTGCGGCAGCAACCTGTTCGCTTTCATGACAGAAGACGCCCGACGCCTGGCCCGTTTCTGGCAGCGGGTCGAACAGGATCGCAAGCATCCCCGGCGGGTCATCGCCGGTGCTCTGGGCCTTGCAGGAATACTGCGTTACGTGTCGGGTCGGCTGACCCTGGAACAGGCGCTGCAACGAATGTCCGCCAAGTTGGGCATGAACATCGGCGCGGTGATCATGCCCTTCGCGGAGGCCGCCATCGATGTCGATTCGCCGCAGGATCATCAAACAGTGGAGAAGCTCCATGCCCAGAGAACCCAATCAATACCGCGCGACGCTTGATGGCTTGGGACGGCAAAGGTCCACCAGCGCCAGAGCGCATTGCGGTCGCTGCGAAAAATCAAGGCATGTGGCATGTTCCTGATCGAACGCTACGTCATCGCAGAGACCGGGCGGCCGGTTCTGGTGATGGTCAGCATTTTGGTGTTCATCTTTGCCAGCTATTCGGCGGAGCGTTATCTCGCTGAGGCGGCCATGGGCACGCTCGGCTTGCCGGCGGTGCTGGACATGGTGTTCTACAAGGTCCTGATTGCCCTCGAAGTGCTGGTGCCCGTTGCGTTGTATGCCTCGGTGTCCATCGCGGTCGGCCGCCTGTGCCATGATTCCGAAATCACTGCGATAGCCGCTTCGGGCGCCAGTCCACTGCGGATTTACCGGGCTATCCTGCTGCTGGCAGTGCCGATCTCGCTGGCCGTGGCCATGCTTTCGCTCTACGGGCGTCCCTGGGCCTATACGCAGGCCTACGCCCTTGAACAGCAATCCAAAACCGACCTGGACGTCAATCACCTGCTGCCGCAACGGTTCAATCTGAACGACGATAACGGCAGGATGATTCTGGCCGAGCGGATCGACCGAAGCGACGGCAGGCTGCACGATGTGCTGATCTATGACCCGGGTGCAAGAACCCGCGTATTTCGCGCGGATGAAGCCCGCATCCTGAACCCCGATCCAGACGATCCGATCGTGGAGCTCAAGCAAGGCCACTCCTATTGGCTCCAGCACAATGCAACACGCGACATATCAGAAACGTTTGCCAGCATGCGCCTTCATCTGCAACCCATTGAGCAGAGCGCGGACGTCAAGCGCAAGGCCTCGTCCAGCAAAACGCTCAAGGCGTCCGACGCCCTCCAGGACCAGGCCGAATTACAATGGCGCGAGACCCGAGGCCTGAGCGCGACGGTGCTTGCACTGCTCGCCATCCCGTTGAGCCGCACCCGACCCAGGCAGGGACGATTCTCCACCCTGCTGCCGGTGACCGCCGTCTTCGCCCTGGTCTTCTATGCCGGGGACATCTGCAAGACAATGGTGGGTAACAACACACTGCCCTTATTCCCGGGGATGTGGACAGTGCCGCTGCTGATGAGCCTGGCCCTGCTGGTGTTTATCGCTCGCGACCTCACCAGTTTCCGGTTCGGCTACCGATGAAAATCGTCGATCGCTACATTACCCGTCATGTGTTCTTCGGCTTCGCGGCAGCGGCGGCGCTGCTGCTGCCGCTGTTCACCACCCTCGACCTGGTGGGTGAACTGGACGACGTGACACCCGGTGGGTACCGGTTGGACCAGGCCATCGAAGTGGTATTGATGACGCTGCCACGCCGTGCGGTCGAACTGGGCCCGTTCATTGCGCTGCTTGGCGGCATTGCCGCGCTCGGTCAATTGTCGGCCACCCAGGAGCTGACCATCCTGCGCGCCACCGGGCTGTCGATTGCCCGGATCAGCTGCACGGCGATGCTGGCCGGGCTGGTGCTGGCGGTGGCCTGGGGCGCGCTGGATGAATGGGTGGCCTCGCCACTGCAGCAAAATGGCCTGGAACTGCGATCTGAAGCCATAGCGGCGGGCGCGAAGGCCAGCAACGATCAAGGCAGTCTGTGGGCTCGACAGGACGATCAGGTCGTTCGCATCGGCAAGCTGGAGCACAAGCGCTTGCCCACGGACATTGAAATTTTCAGGTTTGGCAAAGACCGCTCCCTGACGTCCTACACCTTTGCACAAACGGCAGACATTCAGGACGCAGGCATGTGGCGCCTGAACAATGTGCAAGTGAAACGCTGGGACCAGGGCACTGAAACGGCGGAACAACTCGATCATCTTCCTTGGCATTCGATATTCGGCGGATCAAGATTGGGCGACATCACGCTGCCGACCGACAGCCTTTCCGCGCGCCAGCTGTACCGTTACGTCGAATATCTCAAAGCCTCGGGCCAGCCTTGGGCGCAGTACGAAATGGCCATGTGGCAGAAGCTCGGGCGACCGATCCTGACCCTGGCGATGATATTGCTGGCGATCCCGTTTGCCGTTTCACAACCCCGCTCGCCCGGCCTCGGTGCCCGGCTTGCCGTGGGTGCGCTGATCGGGCTGCTGGTCTATGTCAGCAACCAAATCATTGTGAACCTTGGATTGCTGCTGAAGCTCAACACGTTAATCACCACCTTGGGGCCCGCCGTGTTTTTGCTGGGAGTGGCTATTGTCATCGTGGTTTACCTGGACCGGGGCCGTCGCTGAAACCGCACAGGCTCGTTCTACGGATGAGACGCTGCGGCCCTCCTTTTCACCAATCAGACTCGACGCAGGCATAACAATGAAAACACCTGTCTATCTGCTCCACAGCTGCCCGGTACGGCTCTGGGACCTGACGTCCAGGGAGCGCCTGGGTCGAATGCTGGCAAAGATACCCAACGCCCGCCTCTGCGACGCAGACGAACCCTTGCCGGCGCAAGGTGAAGTCGTCTTGCTGCGCGAGGATTACCTTTACGACGACCGCGTGCTCCGGGGCCTGATGGAGATGCACGAGGTCGCGTTAAAGGATCCCCGAACCGACACTATCGTCGCCGTCCATGCCAGCGTCGATCGACTGGCGCACCAGGCCAGCCTGGACAGTGCGGCGGTCGCCGAACTGCGCACAGTGGTTCCTGACAGCGTGGCCACCTCGATTCAGATTCAACTGCGTAAGTTCGATCCTCCGTGGGTCGCGCGGATAACGCCTGACAACCAGGCGTACTTGAGCAAGTCATTGTTCAACGGTTCCTACAAAGGTGTGACCGACTTCATCACCCGGGGCATCTGGCCCATACCCGCGCACTGGGCCACGGTCTGGTGCGTGCGGTGGGGGCTGAGCCCCAATCAGGTGACTGCGGCCAGTTATGTGCTGGCCATCGCGGCAGGCTTTCTGTTCTGGCATGGGCTGTTCGGTGCGGGACTGTTGGCTGGCTGGTTGATGACGTTTCTGGACACGGTCGATGGCAAACTGGCGCGCGTCACCGTGACGTCGACCCGATTCGGCAACATTTTCGACCACGGCCTGGACCTGATTCACCCACCGCTCTGGTATTTCGCGTGGGGGATCGGGCTTGAAGCGACCTGGCAGCTGGATGTCTCTCTCAACCTGGTGCTCTGGTTGATGTTCGTGGGCTATGTCGCAGGTCGGCTGTGCGAAGGCGCCTTCAAGTTCGTCGCGCCCTTCTCACTGTTTCTCTGGCGGCCCTTCGATTCGATCAACAGGCTCGTCACGGCGCGGCGTAATCCCAACCTGCTGATTCTGACCTGGTCGTGGGCGGTTGACGCCGATGACATGGGACTGGTTCTCGTGGCGGTGTGGACGTGCGTCTCGACGCTGATTCTGGGTGTGCGCACGGTTTCGGCTCTGCTGTTGAAGCGCCGCGGACACCCGGTGCAGCCCTGGCTTAGCCGGATCGACATGGCCACCGAGCGCGATCGTTTGATCGTCCGGCTGTTTGCGCCCCGTTCGGGCCTCAACGATGCATAGCGCCCCAGGGCGCTCGACAGGCCGCGAAGTGCCCGCGGACCTGCTGGAACACATCAGGGCGCAGTGCTCGCTGCCGGTGCCCGAGCATCTGGATGGCCTCGTCCAGGCGTTGCGCACACGCCTGGGCGGCGCATTGGCGGCGCTGCTGTTCCACGGTTCATGCTTGCGCGATGGCAACCTCGGCGATGGCATGATCGACATGTATGCACTGGTCGACAGCTACGCTCACGCTCATCAAAAGCGCTTGGCACAGCTGTCCAATGCCTGGCTGCCCCCCACCGTGATTCTCGTCAGGGTCAATGCGCCCGATGGGCGGAAACTGCAGGCCAAATGCGCCATCGTGTCGTTGCAGGATTTCGAGGCGGGTACCGATTCATGGTTTCAAAGCTATCTCTGGGCCCGTTTCGCCCAGCCGTCACGGCTGGTGTATTTCAAGGACCCGGCTACGCAGCATCGTATTTGCCTGGCATTGGCGCGCGCCGTGATCACGCTGATCAGCCGCTGTATTGCCATGCTCCCGGATCAATTCGACAGCTTTACCCTGTGGGAAAAGGCCCTGACGCTGGCGTATGGCGCCGAGTTGCGGCCCGAGCCAGCCGATCGCCCCGGGCAGTTGGTCCGGCATGACAGGGCCTATTATTCGCGCATCACCCGCGCCGCCGCCCCCGCCGTGAAGCACCTTGAATGTACGGGCGAAGAGGATCGCTATCGCAACCTGTGCCCGGCATCTATGCGCCGGCGCAATGCGCTGCTGTGGCGATTCAGGCGAGTTCAGGGCAGGACCTTGAACGTGGCGCGGCTGGTCAAATCCTTCTACACCTTCGAAAACGGTGTCGACTACCTGATCTGGAAGCTCGAACGCCATCTGGATGAGCCTATCGTCGTGACTCAGCGGCTGCGCCGTTACCCGCTGGTGTTCGGCTGGCCGTTGCTCTGGCGACTGCTGAGAAGCCGTCGTCTACGCTGATGAAGTTGCACCTGAAATCGCCTCGTATAAAGGACACCTTGTGACCATGACCCAACTTCTGCATATCTCCGATACGCATTTCGGTACCGAGCAGATGCCGGTCATGCAAGCCTTGGAAGCGCACGTCATCGAGCATGGCGCCGACCTGGTCATACTGTCCGGCGATATCACACAACGGGCGAGAAATGCCCAGTACGCCTCAGCCCAGGCGTTCATCAATCGCCTCAAAAACCATGGTATTCCTCAGGTGTTGGCGATACCCGGCAACCACGATATCCCCATGTTCAATCTGTTCGCGCGATTGTTTTCACCCTACGGCTACTACCGTCGGTACATCGACAGCAACCTCGCGCCGGTTTTCGAGAACGACGATGCATTGATCATCGGGTTGAATACAACGCACCCCAAGCGGCGAAAAGACGGCAAGGTCACTGAGCGGCAGATTGAGGAAGTGGCTGAGCGGCTGCACAATTGCGACCCGAAAAAGCTGCGCATTGTCGTGGCTCACCAGCCGTTCGGCTCCATCGTCGCCTCGGACCTGCGCAACCTGCAGATTGGCGCAAGGGCCGCACTGGAACGTTGGGCAGCCTCAGGTCTGGATCTGGTGATGGGTGGGCATATTCATCTTCCCTATGTACTGCCACTCAGCACTCAATATGCCGGGCTGGCCAAGGAAATCTGGCTCGTGCAAGCGGGCACCACGCTCTCGTCACGGTTACGCGGCAGCATCCCCAATTCCTTCAACCGCATCCATCTGGATCAACAGACCAGGCAGGTCACCGTCGAGCGCTGGGACTATGCGGTCTCTGGCGCAACCTTTGTGCGACACGCCAATTTCCATTGTGACTGTTCACGGCTTGCCGCCGCGAAGCCGATCGGTTGAGCGGTTGTGGGTCGCCGGCCTAGGTTGGTACATCTTTGCCCTGAACGAAGAAGGGTTCTGCGCCATGTATTCGGCTTGCCCAAGGCCTGACCAACGCTCTCGCGGCCTCAAGGTCGGCAGGAAAGTCCAACTCACTCCAGCCCAGTCCTTGAATTGACTGGGCGAAGACCTGTCCGGTGGTCCCCGCCAAGTAATCGATGATGCTCAAATACCACTGCTGCAGGGCTTGCGGGCGATGCATGCTTTCTTCGAGCGCACTGCGAAAAAGTGCCCCGCCGCCGGTTTGAAAATGCATCATGCCGATAGATTCCCCATCGACACAATCGAGCGGAATCTGCTTACTGACGGCGCAAATCCGATCACCGTCGAGGCGGATTTTCATATCGTCGCTGTCATAGACCGGCTTTTTGTCGACCGCCAGGGTAATCGCCCTTGGCGCAGCTTCCAGCAGCCTCTCCAGCACCGGCAAGTCGAACAAGGTGTCGCCATTGAGCAGGATGAAATCGTCATCCATGACATGCCGCGCCATCCAGCAACTGGCCAGGTTATCGGCGACTTCAAAGAACGGGTTGAAAATCGTTGAAATAACGCCCGGGCCATAGTGGTCGTTCAACACCCGTTCGACCTGGTCGGCCCCGTAGCCGACCACCGCGGTGATCCGCGTTATCCCGGCCGCCAACAAGGCATCGATTTGCCATTCAATGACCCGCTGCCCACCGACCTCGATCAGGCATTTGGGAGAATTCGTCGTATACGGAAGGAGTCGCCGCCCCTGGCCGGCACTCAAGATGATGGCGCCTGTTCGTGTGCGTCGTTCGAATTGACCCATGTCTCCCAGGCTCCTCAGGTTAAGGATTGGATTGCCAGGAACCCCAACGATCATCAAGGGTTTGCTTGCAAGACTAGATCAATACCTGAACTTGGCGTGTCCTTTCGACACCCGGCCATCGCCTGGATCAAGAAATGCATTGAGGGGCAATTCGTTCTCGCCGTCTGCCAATTACCTTCTATGCTTCTGAGCAGTACTTTTTCCGAGGAACTGCCAATGCGCCGCGGAATCCAGTCGTGGCTGAAAAGTTCGTTGCCGTCATCCTCCAGCATCGATGCCCGCCACCCGGTTGTCGGGTGCGGCACCGGGGCGCCGGTCGCGATTCCCCGTATCGAGCCAATCGTATTGGCAGCCCGCGCCGGCGCGCCGCAGGCACCGGCAGTGCGGATATTTCTGGGCACCGAACCTGCGCAATACCGAGCCGAGCGCATTTTTGTCTATGCGCTGGCACACGTGCGAAACCCGGACCGCCGTTATGAGATTTACCGGATGACCAGCCTGCCCGGATTCGTCCAGACGGATTGGCGTACAGGCTTCACCAATTACCGCTTCGCTATCCCGGACCTCGCGGGGCGCCATGGTCGCGCGCTCTACAACGACGTCGATCAGATCTACACCGCCGACCCGGCTCCCTTGTTCGACCAACCGATGGGCGAGCATGGCTACTTGGCGCTGTCTCCCAAGGAGACCGCGGTCATGCTCATCGACTGCGAGCGGATGCACCAATGCTGGAACATGGAAGGTGCAGCCACTCAACGCAAAAAAACCCTGCATGCCCTGGCGGCCGCGATACCCGACTGCTGGGGAACACTGGATGCTGTCTGGCACGCCCGGGACATGGAATATAAGCATGGTGAATCCCGGCTCTTGCATTACACCACGCTGCATTTACAGCCCTGGCGACCGCTGCCCGCCCAGTACAGCTACCTGATCCATCCTTACGCCGAATTTTTTCTCAGCCTTGAACAGGCGGCCGATGCGACCGGGTATGAGCTCTACACGGCCGCTCAACCCAGCCCCGCGTTCATCCAGTCCTGCCGATCAACCATCACGCAGACGGCGCTGATCCCGGAGGACGTCAAGCAGCTGAGCCACACGCTGCGCACGACCACGATCGGCTTGATTGGGCCGTGGAAACAGACGGAAGCACTCGACCAGGAGATCAGGCACTACGAGATTACCCAACTGCGCCAGACCGATTTGCCCGGCCAGGATTTCATCGCGGCCCATGGCCTTGAAACGCTGCCGGCGGAAGATCTGCCCTGGGTTGTGGATCGCCTGTTCAGCCTGGCCACCCGCTTGCTGTACATCCAGGCCAAAGTGAGCCGTGACGGTTCGATGATCAGCTCCGTCGCCGGCTGGCGCAGACTCCTGCACCGCGTGGCGCAGCGCTATCCGGATCGTTGCTGGAGGCTCGATTGCGAGGATGAAACAGGACACACCCATCGCTTCGTCGCCGACTTTGCGTTGCAGGCTCAGACGGCCGAGAGTCCGAAAATCTGGGTCCTGTTGAGTCAACATGCCGGCGATAACGCGCAGCTACTGGCCATGGCCGACGCACTGCCCTGGCCTTACGAATGCAAGCGCATCGCCGTCAAACCTCGCCCTTACCTGCTGGACGCTTTATTCGGGCCCCTGTCGCCCCGAAGCCCGATACCAGGCCTGAGCGAGCCCTGGCCTGACATGGTCTTGAGTTCGGGGCGGCGTTGCGCGCAGGTTGCCCAATGGATCAAACAGCGCTCCGCCGGGAAGACACGACTCGTCCATGTCGGGCGCGCCCAAGCCCCGTTGTGGCGCTTCGACCTCGTCCTGTCGACCCCGCAATACGGCCTTGCGCTGAACGACAATGTGGTGGATCTACCGGCCCCTTACATAAACCCCAGGTCCCTGAACCCGCCGCAACTGGAGCGTTGGCGCCAGCAATTCGCCGACTTGCCTCGACCCTGGGTAGCGGTTCTCGTGGGCGCCAGCAGCACACCCTATTGCCTGGACCCGAGCGCGGGCGCTCGGCTCGGCACTGAAGCCGCTGCGGCGGTCAAGGCACTGGGGGGTTCGATTTTGTTGTCGAGCAGTCCGCGCTCCTCCGCGAAGACCCTCGATGCGATACGGTCGGCCATCGACGTCCCATGCTTTTGTTACCGATTCGATGGCGCGCAAGACAATCCTTATCCCGCGTTTCTGGCGCTGGCGGATCGCTTTATCGTCACCGGCGACAGCCTTTCAATGCTGACCGAGGCGTGCATGACAGGGCGTCCCGTCGCGGTATTCCCTTTGCCGATCCAACGCAAGGGCAAAGCCCGGCTCCGTCACGCGCTGGAGCAGCGACTGGGGGTGATCGAGCGGACCTTGAGTGCGCGCGGGACGCCCAGGCAGCAGGATCGCTTGGCAAGGCTCTATTTCAAACTGGTGTCGGCCGGAGTCATACGACGGGAACGGCAGTTCGACCAGGCCCATATCGCGCTCGGCGTCAGCCCGTTGCCACAGGGCCTCGACCAACCGCCGACGCTCTCCACGCAGTTACTGGAAAACGCCCGCGAACGTGCCATCAGCGCCATTCGCGGCTTGATGACCGGAGAACGTTCTTGCGGCGCAAGCCGAGAGTGAAGGCTGGCGTTTACGTTGGCCCTCTCAAACCCCTGTCGGCAAGCGGGCTGATTGCAACAACCACAATCATCGTTATGTCACGCTCAGCTCTACGCCGCAGTTGCGTTGTTCGGCTTGCACCGAGACAGCCGGGCACCTCGCCCAGCGCTTAAATCTTGCGCAGGACGTAAACACGCCACATTGCATACAGCGGGATAAAGTCCGACTTGCTGTCAATGACGAAACCGGCCTGCTTGAACTCAGCCTCTGCGACGGATTGAGGAATAACAAACCTGTTCTGGTATTCAGTCTGCTCGCCCCTGGCCTTACGCCGCTGTTCGTGGCGCTTGCGCTTCCATGACTTGAAGTTTCCATCGACCCACATCGACAGGATGACGGTGTCGCGCGTGACCCTGTGAAACTCTCGCAGCATCGCCAATCGATGCGCAGATTCACCAATGTGATGAATCAACCGCATGCTGAAAATACTGTCGACTGAATTAGCCGGCAGATCGATGGCAAACGCAGAAGTCTCAAGTGGCTTCACACGCTTGACGATGTCGGCGGGTTGGTTCTCAAGTGCAGTGTTAATCATGTCCGGCGAATTATCGGCGCCAATGATGATTCGATTAGGGTTTTCTGCGAGCAAAGGCCAGAACCGCCCTGCACCGCATGGAAGGTCGAGAACCAGCCCTGGGTCTCCTGCCTTGTGTAACGCCGCGCGCGCCATCTGAACATCCCGATAATGGGACAACTTGCGTGACAGACCATCCTGATGCTTCAGGTAGTACTGTTTCGCGTGATCTTTATCGTATTTTTCGGAAAATTTAAGTTTGACAGGGGCGCTCATTGGCGTTCTCCAGTGGCCAGACTTTCAGGTTAATCACCTGCCTGTCGCTGGAAGGTCAACGAGATGTGAATTTTCCGTAAAACAGACTCTAAGGCCGGCCAAATGCTAGTCTTGCGCGCATTGTTGTTGCGGTCTAAGCCCGGCGACAGAATTGATTTTTCCCTTCTTGTCAGGGTCGATTCTTTACATAGCGCTGGACCCATTGCATGCCCGCAATCGGCAATCCTATCCCTGTAATACACAGACTCCAGATCAAGCCTTCGGCACCGAAGGCAATCAACGCCCCACCTATAAACGTCGCGGGCAACAGCGGGAACAAGACAATACAAATCATCAATGCGTGAGCACCCAAGAGACGTTTCAAGCGCCCCTTGGCATTGAAAATGCAGACCATCCAAAACAGCGCCCAAAAAGCAATGGTCGCCAAATAAAGGGCTAGATGAAGCAAATCCCCCACCATTCCGTATCCATGCATACCCACTTCTCCTTTTTAAAATGCGCTCTTACTGCTCACCGTCTCAAGCGTAGCCATTGTGCTAAATAACGGTTTGTCACCCCCAATGTGAGCGCGAAAAGTTTACTCGAATCATTCGCTAGCGGCCGCTGAAACGCGGCAGAATACAAGATTGAGGCTTTCCCGCGTATATCGTGACCCGAAAGGAAGATCCACTTTCCCTCCACGATAGTCAGAGATTGTCCAACTTGATGAGACGCCCAAAGGCTATGCAATGAAGATATTGATTATCGAGGACAACCGCGACATTCACGACAATCTGATGGAGTTTTTCGCGCTCAAGGGCCACGCCGTCGAAGGCGCACTGGATGGACTCAGCGGGCTTCATCTAGCCGCTTCGAAAGAGTTCGATGCCATTGTTCTGGATGTCATGCTCCCGGGCATCGACGGCAACCAGATCTGCCGAAGTTTGCGCGAGCATTCAAAATCCGACATTGCCATTGTGATGTTGAGCGCACGAGACCAACTGGAAGATCGCCTGGCCGGTTTCAAGGTCGGCGCTGACGACTTCGTCACCAAGCCCTTTGCCATGTCCGAGATTCTTGCCAGGATCGAAGCCGTCGTATCACGCCGCGTTGGCAAAATGAATCGGACGATGGTTGTGGCCGATCTGCAATTCAATTTAGACACCATGGAAATCTCTCGCGCCGGCATCCCCATCAAGTTGAATCCTACGTGCATGAAACTCTTGGAAACCCTCATGCGCAGAAGCCCGCATGTTGTCAAACGGACCGAACTCGAGGATCTCATCTGGGGGCGACATCCAACGAGCAGCGACAGCCTTCGCAGTAATATCCACATGTTGAGACGCGCACTGGATAAAGCCTTTGAGGAACCACTGCTGCACACCGTACACGGGATTGGGTACAAGCTCTGCGCCCTGAACACTGCACTTCAATAGCCCCGGCCCGTGTCAGCTCAACGGTAAAACAACAGCCGTTGGGTTCAAGACTCGAGAGCGCCACTCGCCCGTTCTGCCTGTGACCGATTCGCTGAACCAGAGAAAGCCCTGTTCCGCCAATTTGTTTCCCCCAGGCTCAGCTAAGTTTCGTTGCATACCTTCTCTCCCGCGCGCATCGCGCGCTACCCACGAAATGCAGGACGAGACCTTGCGTCAGGTGGCCGTCTTGTTTGATCCACAGCAGATGACCCTGCACTATCGCGCAGGTAATGCGGTCGATGACGACAACGAAGAGTCCCGGGTCATCGTGCAATACCTGGCCGACGGCAGCAACGATCAACTGTTGACTCTGGCAACCGCACAATCGAACGCGGACCGACCACAGACAGCCGTTTCAGTCCATGAAGTCTATCGACGTGTATTGGAAGATTTATTACCCCTGGCAGAACGCAAACACATCGACATTGGCGTCGAGAGTGTCGAGGACGTGCAGGTCACCCTTAACGAAACGGACCTGTTAATCCTGGTCAGGAATCTGGTGGACAATGCTATCCGATACACGCCCCATGGCGGACGGATCGACCTTTCGGTCGAGCGGGAACAAGAGGCCGCAATCCTGCAGGTCGAGGACTCAGGCCCAGGTATCACGGCAGAGGAACAATCGCGTGTGTTCGATCCGTTTTATCGCTGCCTGGGCACTGATGAAGCAGGCTCCGGGTTGGGCCTTTCGATCGTCAAAGCGATAGCCGATCGTACGGGAACACGCGTTCGATTAAGTTACGCGGACGAGATGAACAAGCGTGGATTATGTGTTTCGGTAGAGTGAAACAGGCAAGCGTTGAATCCCCTGTGCAGGGCTGACTTCACGCTCCTGATTCACTGAACGACCACGACAATGTCTACTTCTTTTTGACGTTTTTTTACCAAACTGCCTCGTAGAGTGGCCTGCCCAGCCATACAGGTAGCTGCCAATGACACCGCCACACCCTTGCGCGTTGGACGACGAAATCCTCACTCAAGCCGCCCATTGGTGCATGCGGTTGCAGGATGACACCTGTACGACCGAAGAGCGTCTGGACTTTCAGAGGTGGATTCAAGACGATCCTCGCCACCCGTTCGAATACGCCAAAATGCTGGAGATCTGGGACCTCAGCGACGAACTGCCGAACAAGCAAAGCACATCGAAAAAGCTGCTGACCGACCCTTCGACTCCGCGTAACGGCGTCCGCAAAATGTAACTTGAAGGCACACGCTCGGCGGGCCCACCCGTTGCGGAATGAATGCAGCTACTTCACGCGCACATGCTCTAACACCACCTCCAGCGGATGACGCAGCTGCCTGTCGGCCAAGCGTTTCACCTGACTGCGGCAGGAATACCCCGTGGCCAGCGCCTCACCTTTTTTATCCAGCGCGCCGGACCATGACTGCTCGAAAATGGTCCGCGAGGTGGCCTGGTTTCGCGCTTCGTGGCCGTAGGTTCCGGACATGCCGCAGCAGCCGGTGGCCTCCGTCACCAGCGTGAGCCCTAGCCGGGCAAACACCGTTTGCCATTGCGCAGAACTGGCCGGGACATTGGTTTTCTCGGTGCAGTGCGCCAGCAAACGGAAGGTCTCGGTCGTGGTACGCGGATTTTCGGGCAATGCGTCGACGAGCCATTCCTGAGGCAGCAAGACCTTCGGGCAATCGTCGAGCCCCGGTACTTTCTGATATTCCTGGCGGTAGACCAGCGTCATCGCCGGGTCCAGCCCGACCAGCGCCACGCCGCAATCGGCGAGCGCCTTGAGCTGAGTGGCGTTGCGAATTGCTGCCTTGGCGAAGGCACCCAGGAAACCCTGCACGTGCAACGGCTTGCCGTTGGCGCTGTAAGGCGCCAAAAATACCCGGAAACCCAACTGATGCGCCAGCTCGATAAAGTTCGCCAGCAACGGGGTTTCGAAGTAACGGGTGAAGGCGTCCTGCACCAACACCACGCTGCGCTCACGTTGGGCCGCGGTCAGTTCGCGCAGGGCTGGCACGCTCGCGACCGCGACCTTGCAGCGGGTCATGGTGGCCTGCAAGTCATGGCGATGGATCAGCGGACTGTCGAGCATGCCGACTTGTCGCTCAAGCAGGCGGCTCACCCATTTCGAGCCCATCACCGCGTTGTACAGGCCCGGCGCACAGGCCATGTAGGGAATGGTGAACTCCAGCGAGCCGATCAGGTAGTCACGCAGCGGGCGCTGATAGCGACCGTGGTACAGCTCGAGAAAACGCGAGCGGAATTCCGGGACATTGACCTTGACCGGGCATTGCCCCGCACAGGATTTACAGGCCAGGCAGCCGGCCATCGCGTCGTAGACTTCATGGGAGAAATCCGCCTCGCCACGCGAGCGCGCCAGGTTATTGCGCAAGCGTTCCGGCAACCCGCTCAGCCACGCCAACTTGCCCCGCGCTGCTTGCAATACATCGACATTGGCCGCGCCTTGCAGGCGCAACCATTCGCGTATCAACGACGCCCTGCCCTTCGGCGAATGCTGGCGTTCACGGGTGGCTTTCCACGACGGGCACATCGCATCGTTGGGGTCGTAGGTGTAGCAAGCGCCGTTACCGTTGCAGTGCATCGCGGTACCGAAGCTTTGCCAGACGCGCTCGTCGATTTGCCGATCGAGATCACCGCGCAGCGTTACTTCATTGACCTTGAGCAAGCCTTGGGCGGCCTCCGGCGGAGTGCAGATTTTGCCGGGGTTGAGCTGATTGTGCGGGTCGAACGCGCCCTTGAGCGACTGCAACGCCGGGTACAGCTCGCCAAAAAACCCGGGCACGTATTCCGAGCGCAAACCCTTGCCGTGCTCGCCCCACAGCAGCCCACCGTAACGTTGGGTCAACTCGGCCACGGCATCGGAAATCGGCTTGACCAGCGCGGCCTGGGCCGGGTCTTTCATGTCCAGCGCCGGGCGCACGTGCAACACGCCGGCATCGACGTGGCCGAACATGCCATACGCCAGGTTATAGCTGTCGAGCAATGCACGGAACTCGGCGATGTAATCCGCCAGTTTTTCCGGCGGCACGGCGGTGTCTTCCACGAAAGGTTGCGGGCGAATCTCGCCGTCGACGTTACCCAGCAGCCCGACCGAACGCTTGCGCATGGTGTAGACACGGCTCACCGCGTCGGCCCCTTCAGCCAATGTGTGACCGAGGCGCTCGATGGTCGTGTCGGCTTGCAGATGTGCGACGAATGCCGCCACGCGCAGGTTCACTTCAGCCACGTCGTCGCCGCTGAACTCCACCAGATTGATCCCCAGCGTCGGGCACCCGGCATCGCTCGGGAAATACTCGGCAACGCTGTGCCAGACGATGTCTTTCATCGCCAGCAGCAACACCTTGGAGTCTACGGTTTCGATGGACAACGGCTTGTTCGCCAACAATGCATTGGCGTCACGCAGTGCATCCATGAAGCTGCCGTAACGCACGTTCACCAGCACCGAATACTTCGGGATGGGCAGCACGTTGAGCTTGGCCTCAACGATGTAACCCAACGAACCTTCCGCGCCGCACAGCACGCTGTTGAGGTTGAAACGCCCGTGTTCATCGCGCAGGTGCGCCAGGTCGTAGCCGGTCAGGCAGCGGTTGAGTTTGGGGAATACCGACTCGATCAGGTCGGCCTGGGTTTCCTGAATGTGCCGCGCCACCCGGTACACCTCGCCGATTCGACCGGGTTGCGCGCAGGCAACTTCCAGCTCCGCATCGGACAGCGGCTGGCTGTGCAGGTGCTCACCGCCGAGCAGTACGCTGTGCAATTCGAGAACGTGATCGCGGGTCTTGCCGTAGGTGCAACTGCCCTGGCCACTGGCGTCGGTGTTGATCATGCCGCCGACGGTGGCGCGATTGGACGTCGACAACTCCGGGGCGAAAAACAGACCATGAGGCTTGAGCGCGGCATTGAGCTGGTCCTTGACCACGCCCGCCTGCACCCGCACCCAGCGTTCGGCGACGTTGATTTCGAGGATGCTGTTCATGTGCCGCGACAGGTCGACCACGATGCCATCGGTCAATGACTGGCCGTTGGTGCCGGTGCCACCGCCGCGCGGGGTCAGTTTGATCTGGCGAAAGCGCGGTTCGGCCATCACGGTTGCAATGCGCGCGACGTCGTCTGCGTCCAGCGGGAATACCGCCGCTTGCGGCAGGCGCTGGTAAATCGAGTTGTCGGTCGCCAGCACGGTGCGGGTGGCGTAGTCGGCGCTAAGCTGGCCGCGAAAGCCGCTGGCACGCAGGGCTTGAAGGAATTCGGGGTAGTCTGCCGCGAGTGCAACGGTGGGCAACTGGGCGATCATCGCAGGCTGTTCTCTTGTCGGTCTAATCACGGGAAAAATCAAAACACTTGTCGCCTGAGCATTAATGGGTCAGCCTCAGGTCGTCGGCTACGCCAATGATCCTGCAGGTCCTGGCGTGGGACAAACGGATAATCCTGCCGCTATCGATGACTTTTACGAATGAATTACCGTCACCTCACCCCTTCGATGTCGTTGCTGCTGGCCTTTGAAGCCGCCGCCCGCCATGAGAGCTACACCCGCGCCGCGATGGAACTGTCGCTGACCCAAAGTGCCGTGAGCCGGCAGGTCCAGGCGCTGGAGCAGCAACTCGGTCTGACGCTGTTTCGCCGTGAAGGCCGGCAAGTGCAACTGACCGACGTCGGTCGCCTGTATCAGCGGGAAATGAGTGAAGCGCTCGGACGCATCCGCAGCGCCACGTTGCAGGCGATGGCCTATCAGTCCGGCAGCGGCACTTTGCGCCTGGCCACCTTGCCAACTTTCGGCTCGAAGTGGTTGTTGCCGCGCCTGCATGACTTCTACAAAACCCACCCCGGCATGCTGGTGCACATCAACTCGCGGATCGACGCCATCGACTTCGAAACCAGCGGCATCGATGCCGCCATCGTCGTGGGCAGCGCCGACGTGCCAGGGTTGATCAGCCATCGTTTGCACACCGAAGAACTGATGGTGATCATCTCTCCAGAAGCCGCCCAGGCCCATGACGCATGGACTCCGGAACGCATCGGCGGCCAGACGCTGCTCAACGTCGCCAGCAACGCCAACGTCTGGGGCGAGTGGTTCAGCCACCACCGCCTGCCCCATCGCATGATGCGGCTGGGGCCGAGTTTCGAACTCACCTCGCACTTGATCCAGGCCGTCCGGGCCGGCATCGGCATCGGCCTGGTGCCGCGAATCCTGGTGGCCGACGAGCTGGCCAACGCCGAGCTGATCAGCCTCGATCAGCCCTTCGCCAGCCAGCGCAGTTACTACCTGACCTATCCGCCGCGCAACGAAATGCTGCCGTCGCTGGTGGCGTTCCGTACCTGGTTGCTGCAACAGATCTAACGATCAGCGCCCGAGGAACGCGTAGCCAAAACCGACCACCTTGGCGTCTTCGCCGTAGCCGCCGAGGAACGAAACACCGACCGGCAGGTTGCCCTTGATGGTGCCGGCCGGAACGGTGATCTCGGGGAATCCGGTCGCGGAGGCAATGTACGACGAGGCGTAGGTATCGCCTGACTTGCACACGTAACTGTCATCGGTCACCCCGTGCACTACCGACGCCGGGCAATTGATCGTCGCGAAGAACAGGCTGTCGACGTTGTTCTGCTTCATGATGCCCATCAGTTGCTGGCGCAATTGCGGGATCTTCCGCGAGAGGATCGAGATGTACTGCGGCGAATCGGTGCTGGTGGCATTCGCGACTGTTTCCAGTCCGGCCAGGCGCGCCGGGTTCATGCCATGCGGTCCGTTTTGCGCCTGATTTTTCTTGGCCAGGTCGAGAAACTGCGCAAGCGTTCGCGGCTGGCTCGGGTTGAGGGTGGCCAGGTAACGTTCGAATTGCGGTTTGAATTCACTCTCGCCCACCGGGCCGAGTACGTCGCTCCATAGGGTTTCAAAGGCTTTGGGCAGCTCGATGGAGACAATGTGTGCACCGCGTGCGCCGAGGGTTTCCTGCGCCGACTTGAACACCGCATCCACTTCCGGGTTGGCGCCTTTGAAGTTAGTGATCACCCCAATGGTTTTGCCTTGCAGCGAGGTACGGCTCAGGGCGGTTTCGAACTGTATTTTGTCCGCGACAATGTCCAGGGTGGCTGGATCGGTGTTGTCCTGGCCCTTGATCGCGTCCAGCACGATGGCCTGATCCAGCACGCTGTTGGTAATGACGCCGCCGGTATCGAACGCGAGCGACAGCGGAATAATGCCGCTACGGCTGATCAGCCCCAGCGAAGGGCGAAACCCCACCGTACCGGTGACGCTGGCCGGTGCGCGGATCGAGCCGCTGGTGTCCGAGCCCAATGCAAACGGTGCAAAGGCTGCCGCCACCGCCGCCGCAGAACCGCTGCTGGAGCCCGACGCATCACGCCGGGTGTTTTTCGGATTCAGCGTTTGGCCGCCAAACGAGCTGTAGCCAAACCAGCCAAACGATGCGGCCAGTTCCGACAGGTTGGCTTTGCCCAGCAGAATCGCTTGGCCGTCGATCAGCTTCTTGACGGTGAACGCATCCTGGCTCGGCACCGACGAACGCAGCACGTAGGAACCGCCGGAGGTCACCATACCGGCGGTGTCAAAGTTGTCCTTCACCACGAACGGAATGCCGGCCAGTGGTGCGTACTGGGCAGTGGGGTTTTTCGCCCGTTGCGCATCCCACTTTCGGGCCTGATCGAGCGCCTGTTCATTGAGGGTCACCAGCGCATTGATCTTTTGGCCCTGATGATTGTTCGCCTGAATGTTATCCAGGTAGTGCTGGACCAGTTGCTCGGAACTGAGGGTCCCGTTATTCAACGCCTGACGCATATCGGCGAGGGTCATGCGCTCGATACCGTCATCCGCCTGAGCACTTGCCGCCAACACCAGCAACGAACACGCCACAAACTTTTTATTCAACTGCATGGGTAATTCTCCAGTAAGTACAGGCGAACGGAATGAGCTCAGGCCCCAGGCTATTGGGGCGAGCGATACAAATAGGCAGGATAAAAAGAGGCCAGCGATTTTCAGCTGGCCCGGACAGTCGTGATCAAACCCGGTGACGTCACCGCCACCGCGCAATCACTAGAGCAGCTTGTTCTTTTGCAGAAATTCCTTGGACACGCTCTCGATGGATTCACGGCCAACGTCGACCCGGGAGTTGAGGCCGGCAATGGTGTCATCGTCCAACGTGGAAGAAAGCGCGTTGAGCAACTCGCCGATCTTCGGGTTCTCTTTGAACACTTCAGTGCGAATCACCGGCGTCAGCGCGTAGCTGGGGAAGAAGCCTTTATCGTCTTTCAGCACGACGAAGCCAAAGGCCGGAATCCGCCCATCCGTCGACAGCACCAAAGCCAGATCGACCTGACCATCCCGGAGCGCCTGATAGGTCAGCCCGCCGTCCATACGAACGATGTTCTTGCGCTCGAATTCAAACTTGTAGGTGTCTTGCAGAGGACGCAGGCCATCGGGGCGCGAGAAGAACTCGGCGTTGGAGGCGAATTTATAGGATTTGCCGCCCTGGATATTCTTCGCCAGATCGCTGATGGAGACGACGTCATCTTTCTCGGCCTCTTCCTTGCGCATGGCAAAAGCGTAGGTGTTATTGGCCTTTGAAGGGTTCAACCAAGTGATGCCCTTCTGCGCGTCAAGCTCGCTGATCTTCTTGTACGTCTGCTCAGCGTCGAGTTTGTCCGTGACCTTGTTGTAAGTAATCAGCGAAGTGCCGGTGTATTCCCAGTACACGTCGACCTGGCCGTTCTCTTGCGCCGCGCGCAATACCGACGAACCCAGGTCCGGGCGTTTATCGACGCTGTAGCCATTGGCGCGCAAGAGTTGAGCGGTCATCTCGGCGACCAGTTGTTGCTCGGTAAACTTCTTGCCGCCAACCACGATGGTGCTGTTGGCAGACGCGCTGCCCACGACACCTGACACAAGACTCAGGGTAAAGATCAGACTGGCTAGCATTCGATAAATCATCGTGCACCTCTATTATTGGTTTTTGTCGTTGGTCTGCAGATTCATTCGCGCCCGGCCAGCCTCAAGCCCCGTGACACGGCAACGTTCTGGATCAAGCCGCAACCCAGATCGACGGCAATCGCCAACAGCGCCGTCGCTGCGGCGCCGGCCAGCATCATGCCGAAGTCGTTCAGGTCGATTCCGGTAAAGATCAACTCGCCCAGCCCGCCGCCACCGACCAGGAAGGCCAGCGGTGCGGTGCCGACGTTGATTGCCAGCGCCGTGCGGATGCCCGCGAAAATCACGTTCATCGCATTGGGAATTTCGACTTTCCACAGCGTTTCCCGTGGCGTCATGCCCATGGCTTCGGCCGCTTCGACCAGGTGCTGCGGCACGGCGCGCAGGCCTTCATAGGTGTTGACCGCCACGGGCAACAAGGTGGCGACAAACAAACCGATGATGGCCGAGCCGCTGCCAACACCAATGAAGCTCATGGCCAATGCCAGCAACGCGAGCTTGGGAATCGCCTGCCCGACGTTAAGCACCTGCATGCTGACCATGGCGTAACGCTGGTTCGCCGGACGGCTCATCCACACGCCCAACGGCAGCGCAACGGCCAACGCCAGCGCCCCGCTGATCGCCACGATTTGCAGATGCTGGACCGTCAGGTAGCTGATGTCGCCCCAGTAAAACTGCAGCCCTTGCCACACTCTGCTCAGTAAGTCAGACATCGTCAGTGCACCACCGGCGTAATGTTTTCAACAAGTCGTGCGAGGATGTCGGCCTGGTGGACATAGCCGATAAAGCGTCCGTCGCTGTCGTTGCACAGTGCCCAGTCCTGACCGCGTCCCAACAGTTGCGAGAGCACCTGGCGCAGGTCATCCCCGGGCTTGACGATCAAGTGCGTGTGCGACGTCACACTGCTGTTGCCGCCGACGACCTGCATGTGTTCGCGTGGCGGGACCTTGCTGGCCACGTCAACCGCGCGCAGCAGACGCAAGCGTTTCATGATGCGGTCGCCGCCCATGAAGTTCGCCACGAACTCGCTGTTGGGCCGTGCCAGCAAATCATCCGAGGTGCCGAACTGCTGGATTTTGCCGTTGTGGAACAGCGCGACGCAGTCCGCCATCTTCACCGCTTCATCGATGTCGTGACTGACAA
The DNA here is from genome assembly GCF_044746405.1 of Pseudomonas sp. NPDC086251. Taxonomy (NCBI): domain Bacteria; kingdom Pseudomonadati; phylum Pseudomonadota; class Gammaproteobacteria; order Pseudomonadales; family Pseudomonadaceae; genus Pseudomonas; species Pseudomonas sp. NPDC086251. Next base: position 21,773 of record NZ_JBIVBY010000015.1, on the reverse strand, counting down.
ACAGCACGGTCTTGTTGACGAGGCGCTGGATGCGCATGAATTCGTCCTGGATCACTTCCCGGTTGATCGGGTCGATCGCGCCGAACGGCTCATCCATCAACATGACCGGCGGATCCGCGGCCAAGGCCCGGGCCACGCCGACGCGCTGCTGCTGGCCGCCCGACAGTTCGCACGGGTAGCGCTTGAGGAATTTGGACGGGTCCAGTGCGACCACTTCGAGCAACTCCGCCGCGCGCTTGCGGCTCTTGGTTTTGTCCCAGCCCAACAGATTAGGCACGACGCAAATGTTTTCCTCGACGGTCATGTTCGGGAACAACCCGACTTGCTGGATCACATAGCCGATTGAACGCTTGAGAGTGACGCTGTCCAGTTCGGAGGTGTCGCGCCCGCCGATCCTGATCGTGCCGGAGGTGGGCGTGATCAGTCGGTTGATCATTTTCAGCGTCGTGGTTTTGCCGCAGCCCGACGGCCCCAGCAGTACGCAGATCTGCCCTTCTTCAACATTGAAAGAGACATCCTCTACCGCAGTGATTGAGCCGAATTGCTTGTTCAGGTTTTCGATCTGGATCACGTCGTCGCTTCCTTCATTCGGCCAGTGGCCACTTTGTTCTTGTTCAAGCCTTTTGGCGTCAGGAGGCGCTGCAAGCCGTACAGTGCGTAATCGGCCGCAATGGCGATGACACTGATGACGATTGCGCCGGCCAACAGCTGGCGGGTATCCGATTGCGCGATGCCGCGAATGATCAGGCTACCGAGGCCGCCGGCGCCGATGTAGGCCGCGATGGCTGCAATGCCGATGTTGATGACGGTGGCCATCCTGACGCCCGCCATGATCAGCGGCACCGCAATCGGCAGCTCAACCTTGCGCAAGCGCTGCCAGGTCGACATGCCCATGCCGATCGCCGCTTCACGCAAGGCAGGATCGATGTTGGAAATCGCGGTGGTGGTGTTTCGGATGATGGGCAATTGGGAGTAGAGAAACAGCGCAATCACCGCCGGTACGATGCCAATCCCGTAGCCGATCAGCGACAGGGCCGGAATCATCAGGCCGAACAGCGCGGCAGAAGGAATGGTCATCAGGACAGCGGCGAACGCCAGGACCCAACGGCGCGTTCTGGGGTGCTGGGAGATCGCGATCCCGACAGGCACGCCGGTCAGAATCGCCAGCCCCACCGCTATCGCCACGATGAGCAGGTGCTGCCCGAGGAGCAGACTGATCAGCCCGCCGTTTTCCAGAATGAAACTCAAGGTTTCCATGGTTGATATGCCTTCTGTACGTCATTGTTATTTTTATCGGTCGTGCATCTGGAAGTGAACGCCGGATCTGTAGGAAACATTACCGCGCTACCGTCGGCAGCCTGAGCTTTGCGCCCGACGATTTCTATCAAAAAATCGACGTCACGTGGCACTCAAGCATGCAATGCCAGGTGAAGCGTTGATTGAGGAAGGAAGTATGCAGGATCGCCCATTTCCCAAGGTTGGCCGGAGCGCACCGCCTGTCGGGCCGAGTCATTAGCTTGCTATGCGGTTTTATAACGCGGACCGACTGTGTGGTTTTTCAGGGGATTGGCGTTGATTGACCCGCCTGTTCAACGACGGCCCTCAGGAATGCGCATCATCAAATTTCCGCCGTTCCTCACCGGGCGTACATCCCCATACTCGACGGTAGGCAGCACCGAGGTGTGACGCCGAGACAAATCCGCAGCTGTAGGCGATGGAAGCGATGGGCTGGGTGCTTTCACGCAACAGGCGCCGCGCTTCGTTCAGCCTGAGCTCCAGGTAAAACTTCTTCGGCGTCATGCCGAAGTGCTGATGCCACAGCCGCTCCAGTTGACGATGGGACAGGTTGCAGCGGCCGGCGATTTCTTCGATGCCGACAATGTTCTCCAGATTGTCTTCCATGAAGGCGATGGCGGCCGTCAGCCGGCGATCGTGAATCCCGAACCGCCACTGAATCGACATCCGCTGATGTTCTTCCGGGGCTCTGATGCGGGCGTGGAGGAATTGCTCGGCGATGCTCGCGGCCAGTTGATTGCCGAAATCAAGCGCGATTTGCGCCAGCATCAGGTCGATGGCCGCCGTCCCTCCGGCACATGTCCAGCGATTGCCATGGTTGACATACAGCTCTTTGGTCACTTCGATGGTCGGAAATTCCTCCGAAAACTGCCCGATGGATTCCCAGTGCAAGGTGCAGCGCTTGCCTTCCAGCAAGCCGGCGCGTGCGAGGATGAACGTACCGGTGCTCAGTGCGCCAACGGTGATCCCGCGCGCCGCCGCGCGTTGCAGGAAGCGCAGCATTTTCGGTGGTTTCTGGTGCTCGATGTCGAGGCTTGCCAGGACAAAAACCCGATCCAGTTCCGGGGCCTGATCAACCGGCACGGTCTGGATTTCGATACCGCTGCTGGAGCTGACCGGCCCACCGGATTCCGTGAGCAGGGTCCACTCATACAGGGTTTTGCCAAACAGCCGGTTCGCCGCCCGCAACGGCTCGCTGGCGCCGGCCAGGGCCATCATGGAGAACTGAGGGAGAATGAGCAGCCCGATTCGCTTGGTGGTGTAGCTATTCACAGACGTCGCTGATTCACCGGGGGCCGTCATTGCCAGATCCTTGTCATGGGTGGTTCCAGCCGTTCAAGTGAACCGCTTAGGCCAGCCCGGAGGAGTGGCTTTGGACACGCTATGTTAGGGCCTGGGCACGCATTCAGCCAGATTGATCTTTGGGACAGCGCAGGGTAAACCCGACGCCGTGCGATGGCTCGCAGCGATCGGGTAAACGTCGCTCGGGGAAGGTGAACAATCGCTGTGAGACCTCGGCACACGAGGTCTCACAGGCAATTGCCCGGAGGATCAGCCGCGTGCGCGGATGGCCTCATCGATGCTCTGGATCATCGACTGGAACACCGGGCTGTCGACCTGATTCTGCTGGCCATGTTGCATGTGCGAAATGATCAGTGCGCTCGGGCCGGCATCGCCCGGATAGTTCTGGTGCAGACGCACCGATTCCGAAGGCATGTGCAGGGTGTTGTCGGCGCCATGGATGATCAGTGCCGGCGGGAAGCCTGTTGCACCTTCGATGGACTGCTCCGGGTCATACGCCACGTAGGACTTGTAGGACTTCGCCGTCACGTGGGTGCAGCCCGGCCAGCGGTCAGCGCCGCCCGCTTCGGTGTAGCCGCCCAGTTGCTGATCAACATAGGCCTGGGTTTCCGGGTCCAGCGGATAGTAGCCAAGGCGGGTCGCGTCAGTCCCGGTGTCGAACGGCGGGATCGGCGCGTCATCCGCGAGCAGGTGGATGGCGGCGTCAGCAGCCACCTGATCAGCACGCAAGGCTTGCAGCTTGCGAATGCTGGTGTAGCTCATCGGCACCCAGAAACGGATCTGTTCACCACCGGCCGCGGCCAGCTCAGCCACTGCACCGAGGCTCGCGACCGAGCCCATCGCCCACGAGGCGACCACCGGCATCTCGCCGAAATGCTCACGCGCCCATTCAACGGCACCCAGAACCTCGTCTTTCTGGTCTTCGAGGATGACATTGGTGATCTCAATGTCTCCAGCCTGGATCGTATTGCGGATGTGCTTGTTGGAAAAGAAACCCGCCACGTCGTAGGTCATGACGCGATAACCACGGGCCGCCAAGGCGCGACCGAACAGCTGGCCGTACATCGTCACGCCGCCGGTGAAGCCGGAGTTGAAAATAACGGGTGGCAGTTTTTTCGACGCGGCGTCAGATTGTCCAGGCTGAAACACCGTGCCTTTGAGGCTCAGGGTGTCGTCGCCGTACTTGACGGTAAAGTTGATTTCTTTTGTTGTAATGGTCGTCATCGCTAAATATCTCGAAGTGGGAGCGTGGGCGTAGATCAACTTGCCAATTGGCCAGCGGCTCCTCGGAGAAGCTGGTCAACAGGAATTCGGGTTTCTTTGGAAACATGCTGTGCAACGGCATCAACGAAGTTAAAAGCGTTGCTCGGATCAAACCGTCCGGCATACGGCGCACCCTGGTTGTCGGTGCCGACATGAGGGGCATCGGTGGCTTCCAGAAGGAGCTTGTCAGCGCCGACCGCGCACACAATCTGCATGACGAATCGGGCGGTTTCCTCGGGGTGCACAGAGGTGCGATAGCCGGGGCCTTTGAACCACACGTTGCCCCGCTCTCGCGCTTCGGTGAGTAGCGCGATGTAAGCCGGCTCGGTGATGTCCCGCTCGGGGTGACAGGTGCCCAGGTGATCGATGATGACCCGCACGTCGCGTGGGATCTGGCGCAACACCCGCAGATTGGTCTCGGCTTCTTTGGCGTAGATATGCAGGTGCTGATGCGGCAGCAGGCGGGCATAAAACGCCGACCATTGCCCATCGCTGAACTGCGTATCGGAAACCGTTTCAGGCCGTGCATCGTGAAGGACGATGCGGGCGCCCATCACCTGCGGATGTGCGAGCCGTTGCGAGGTTGCGTAAGCAGGCTCTGCCTTGATCGTGCCCACCAGTTTGACGCCGCCGTAACGCAGCGGGTTTGTCGCCTGGAGGTTCTTCAGCTCCTCGAAGGAGGCGAACACGTTTTCCGAATCCGGCAGGATACTCAGATGGACGTTATTGATCAGCGTCGGGGCAATTCCGGCATCGATCAATGCATCCAGATAAGCCGTCAGCGGGTATGGCTCAGGCAACGTATAGGGCAGCGAACCGGCCACCCGATGCAGATCCTGCGCGGTATAAAAATGAACGTGACTGTCTATTCTTTTGGTCGACGGCAGCATGATTTTTGTTTCCTGCTTTTGTGCGAAAACAATAATCGTCGCCAGCGCTCCGTCGCTCCCGCCAACTCGACGTGTAGTATCAAAATTTCGCCATGTGCGATGTTTGGGTGGGGAGGATTTGGGGATTGCGGCTCAGGTTTGAATGGCCTGAATAGTCCATGAGCCGCTCTACTACAGAGTTTTCGGGGGTTCACCGTCGCAGAAATGAAACTTCGCTAAATCGGTCAGATGTGAGAAATGGCGAAATTTTGTTGTAGCACCTGTAGGAGCGAGCTCGCTCGCGATGGTCGTCAAAGATAACGCTGAAAACCTGACCACCCGCGGTGTTTTCAGTCCCATCGCGAGCAAGCCATCGGGCGTTAAGCGCTGCAACAATGCATAACATGCTGCACTATCACAGCACAGGTTCGCGCTCACGCCCTCGAACCTCAATGTTTACCAGCCGATGAGTTGGCATGCGATATGCCCCTTGCTTCAAAAGCCTGAGTGTTTTCAATCAGGTACCCATAAGCCAAATCGAGCCGATCAATCGATGGATACCCTGAATTTACTGGTCAACAAAATCCAGCCCCTTTCAAGCACCGTGAACGCTGACGGGCAACTCGTCAGCCTGTCCGCCAGCCTGAGCGATCAATTGGGTTATGCGCCAGAGGAGCTGCTGAATCAGCCGATTGAACGTATCTACAGCGTCGAGTCGGTGCGGGCCTTGCAGTTGCTGTTCGCCAATCCTTCTGCCGACGAGCAGGTCCACAGCCTGGAGTTGACGCTGATTCGCCATAACGGCGGTCTGCTGCACGTCGTCGCCAGCGGCCTGCTGGAATGGCGCTCGGTGCAACCGGCGCGCCTGCACCTGCTGAAAATTGCGCTCGGATCGCTGGGCCATCGGCTGCGGGAAATGCACAACGCCAATGAAGTCATGAGCCAGATGCTGCAGAGCGCCAAGGTGGCCTACTGGTGCATCGAGTTCGCCGAGGCGGTGGACATCAACACGTCGCCTGATGAAATCGTCCGCCAGGTCTTCGAAAACGACTCGCACTGGCGGCTGTGCAACCGGGCCATGGCCGACGTCTATGAGATGCCGTCGGATGTCGATTTCAACCAGCAACCGGTTCGTCTGTACTGGCCTCGCAGCCCGGCCAACGAGGAGTTTGTGCGGCGCTTGATCGAAGCCGGTTTCAGCGTCGACTGCGCACTCTCCGTGGACCGTCGTCACGATGGCTCACCGGCCTACGTCGAAAACGATGTCCGCGCGACCATCGTCAACGGCCATCTGCTGCGCATGTGGGGCAGCATTCGCGACGTCAGCCAGGAATTGCGCATGCAACACGACGCCGAGCAGCGCATCGATGCCTTGCGCCGGGTCTTCGATGCGGTGCCGGACGCGGTGCTGGTGATCGACGAACACCTGCAACCGCAATGGCGCAACGCAGCCTTCGAAGAGACGTTTGGCATTACCCATGGCGCCGGCATCGCTCGATTGCTGATGGATAACGCCCTGCCCGAGCGCACCTGGCACAGCTTGCCGTTGCCGGATCTGAGCGGGCGAGACTTGAACTTCAATGTGCATTGTTCGCGCATCCTGATTCGCGAAGGCGTGGCGTGGCGAGTGGCGGTGTTTCGTGAAAGCCAGGGCGTACGCCGTGCGCAAGAGTTGCACCCATGAACGACAAGAACCTGCCACCCACGCTGCAAATGGGCATGCGCTCATCGGTCAATGTCAGCAGCGAGGTGCTCGGCGCCTTGCTGGAAACACCCTCGCTGCACGCCTTGCTCGATAGCTTCAGCGAAGCGCTGATCGTGACCGACGGTGAAGGCCGGGTGCGCTTTCTCAATCTGGCCGCCGAGCGCGTTAATCGACTGTCCAAACAGCAAGCCGTCGGGCTGTCCGACCAAGAGTTTTACCAACGCTCGGCATTGAATTACGACGACTTGATCACGGCGCTAAACCGAGGCGGCAACAGCGCCTTGACCCGCTCACGGGAAGGTCGGGTGCTACTCAGCAGCACCCATGCCATCCCCACGGGCGCCTACGAAAAACCGTTCAGGATGTTGACCCAGAAAGACTTCGACGGCAGTCAGCCGCAGCGTCGAGCGTCGCTAGGCAACCGGCCCGTGGAGCCGCAAGGTCTGCGCGATCCGCAGGACAGCGCCCTGCATCTGTCTCCTCAACTCTCGAGCATCGCCGACACCGGCGTGCGCGCCTTTCGACGTCGTGCACGGTTGTTGTTGCTGGGCGAGCCGGGCGTCGGCAAGACGGCCATCGCACGGCATATCCACCGTGCAGCCGGCTGGGGTGATCGCCCTTTTATTCACGTTAACTGCGGGAGCATTCCGGAGAGCCTGTTCGAATCCGAGATGTTCGGCTATGAACGAGGCGCCTTTACCGGCGCATTGCAGGGCGGCAAGCAAGGCTACATCGAGGCCGCTTCGGGCGGAACCTTGTTCCTCGATGAGATCGGCGAAATCCCCCTGCATGTCCAGGCCAAACTGCTGAAATTCCTTGAGGACAGTACGATCCAGTCGGTCGGTTCGCCGCTGAGTAAAACGGTTCAGGTGCAAGTGATTGCGGCCACCAACAAGGACCTGCGTCACCTGGTGAGCCTGGGTGAGTTTCGCGCCGATCTCTACTACCGCCTGGCCGTCCTGCCGGTAGAAATTCCGCCGTTGCGCCAGCACCGCGATGACTTGCCGTTTCTGATCGACATTCTGTTGAGCCGTATCAACGGTGATCGCGAGCCCTCCCTGAGCCTGTCTGCCGGTTGCCGGCAGCGGCTGATGAGCTATGACTATCCGGGCAATATCCGCGAGTTGGTGAACATCTTTGAACGGCTGGCGGTACTCGCCGACGATGAAGCACAGGAGCATCATCTGCCGGCCGAATTGCTCGAGCCGGTGCGCCCTCAGGAGCGTTTGAAAACCAAGGTTGCGGACGAAGAACCGGAGGACAATCCAGAGCGCAATCTCAAGCTTCAAGTCCAGCATTTCGAACGCCAGGTCATCCTCCGGGCCGTGCACCTGTGCGGCAGCAAGCGCAAAGCAGCGCAGCACCTGGGTATCGACATCGGTACGCTGATCCGCAAGCTCCAACGCGACTGAATCTCCCCGACACAGGGATGTGTCCAATGCCCCTTCTTTTTCGCCTGAAGCGCTGCAAAAACGCATACAGCCGTGGCCATTCCTGCCTGCACCTCACACTCACAAAACTATAAAAACCTTTAAATTCAATTGGTTAATAATCTGGCACGACCTGTGCTCCTGCTATCTGCACCCCATCATCATTGGGCTTTGCATCAGGGCCGGCTTCCATCAGCCGAGCCGGTAGCCAGGAGGAATAATAAAAATGTTGATCACCGGGATCAAAAGCCGACCGGTCTATGACCAGTTGCAACCGCTGCCGGGAGGCCTTCGGCACATCATTGCCGGGCAAGGCAGCGGCGGTCGCGCCATGTTGCGCTTGTTGGGCGATATGGCAGGGCTGGATCGACCGATCACCTTGCTGTACTCCCAGGAGTCGTTTTCCGGCCAGGACTACCTGGCCCAATTGCAGCAGCACCGCGAACACTCACTGCACGTGCATGCGTCCAACCAGGCACTGATCGACGAGCTCAAGACGCTGCTCGGTGAAGCGCGTATGGGCACCCGTCTTTACCTCGCCGGTTCTGAAAGTTTCCTGGGCAGTGCCATGCAAGTGGCCACGCATTTCGACCTGAATCGCGACGAAGTGCTGCGCGAACACTCCGGGACGTTGGTCCGCCGAGTCTGGTGCGTGCATTGCGACACCTACACCGAAAATGTCACCCAACGCGTTTACGACTGCCCCGGTTGCGGTTTGACGCTGGTGGTGCGCGATCACTATTCCCGGCGGCTGGCGGCCTTTCAGGCAGTCAAGGCCGATGCCGAAGTCCCGGGTGAATTGCCCGAAGCCGAGGAGCTCGACACATGAGCCAGAACAATGGGACGTTGAATCTGCGCGTGGCCCGAATCGAATCGGTCACCCCGGAAATCAAACGCTTCACCCTGGTGTCGCCGACCGGCGCGCATTTGCCCGCGTTCTCCGGTGGCAGCCACGTTGTGGTGCTGATCGGCAATCAACACAACACCTTGCGCAACCCTTACTCGCTGTTGAGTTCACCCTACGACACCAGCAGCTATCAGATTGCTGTGCGCCGGGTAGAAAGCGGTCGCGGCGGTTCGGTCTCGCTGCACGACAACGTCGTAGAAGGCGATCTGATCGAAGTCACGCCACCGGTCAACCTCTTCCCGTTGATCAAACAGGCACGCCTGCACCTGTTCATCGCCGGCGGCGTCGGCATCACGCCGGTGATTTCCCAACTGGAAGAACTGCGGCTGAGCAAGGTGCCGTTTGAACTGCATTACGCGGTTCGCGGCGAAGCGCACGCGCAGCTCGGCAAAGAGTTGCAAGCCACCTACGGCGAGCAGGTCCACCTGTACCGCAAAGGCATCGAGTCGCGCATGGACATAGGCCGGATCCTCGCGGACCGTCCGCTGGGCAGCCACGTGTATGCGTGCGGTCCGGACAGCATGATCGACGCCACCCTGGCCTGTGCCCGCGACCTTGGCTGGACCGACAGTCATGTGCACTTCGAGCGCTTCCTTGAACAAAGCAGCGGCGGCGAAGCCTTCAGTTTCACCCTCGGCCGCAGTGGCGCAACCATCGACGTCTCACCGGACCAGACCATGCTCGAAGCCGTGGAGGCCGCCGGCTACAGCATGCCTTACCTGTGTCGTGGCGGCGCCTGTGGTCACTGCGAAACCGAGGTACTGGAACTCGACGGCGAGCTGCTGCACACCGATGACTGGCTGTCCGACGAAGACAAAACCAGCCGCAAGAAAATCATGCCCTGCGTATCCCGCGCCAAATGCAATCGCCTGGTCATCGACCTCTGATCGACGGAGACATAACAATGAATATCCAATTCAATCCCGACGAAACCTACCGCGACGACTACACCTTCGCCAACCGTCCGGAAACGATCGCGCGGGCGCCCTTCCCGTTCCCTGATGACGACTACATGTACTCGATGAACCTCGAGCCGCATGTCTCGGTCGGCGACGGTGCGTTTCGCGCCGCCTTCGACTTCGATGAGCATTACATCAGCGAGTGCCGCGACCGTGCGATCACCCTCGAAAAAGATCCGGGCATGCACTACGTCTCGGCCCCGCACATGATGGAGGCGCAATGGGACTTGCTTGAGTTGATCATGGAGTCCTACGCCCGGGATTATCCGCAGTACTTCAGCCTGGCGCGTGAAGGTCGGCAGTGGCATTGGACCAACCGTCTGCTGGACATCGACGACCACTTTACCTTCGGCGATCCGACCACCCTGCCCTATGAGCCCATGGAGTATGTGACCCGTCAGGCGCAGGGCGATTGGGTGCTGCAGGAAGAACGCGACGGCACGCTGTACTGGGGGGCCGGGATCGCGACCCAGCGCGCCGATTACTCCTTGCGTTTCAACCTCGGCATGAGCTGGGAAGAGTTCCACGGACCGGTGCCGCTGGTGAAGGAAATCGGCATGCTCGACCGCGCCCTGAAGTTTCTGCTGCGCCTGCGCACGGGCCACCCGGTGCGTCGCCTGAACTGGTCGTTGACCGTCAACCCGCGCCTCGAAGTGTCGGCCGAAAGCCTGCCGGAATGGGCACCGGACCGCACCATCGTGACCGCGGAAAACGCCGGCAAGCTGGTTTACCTGCGTATCGAGTTGCAGCCGCTGCATCGCTTGCCGCGCAGTAACGCCATCGTCTTCCCGATTCGTACCTACCTGTTGAGCCTCGAAGACATCGCCACCAACCCGGCGTGGGCCCGACGCATGCATCGGGTCCTGCGGGATCTGAACCAGCAACTGGTCGACTACAAGGGCTTCAGCCGCTACCGCGATGCGGCCGTCGAATGGCTCTCCCACTACGACGACGGGCGTGACGCCGAGACCAAAAAACAGGCTTGAAAATGCGGGCCCACTGCGCCACTGAACGTAGCAGCTGGCGAAGCCTGCGTTCGGCCGCGGAGCGGTCGTGAAATCAGACGATGCGGTGTTTCATGAGCACCCTGCACCCAGGTTTTACGACCGCTTCGCGGCCGGACGCAGCCTTCGGCAGCTGCTACAGGTGCGAGGCCTGAACAAAACAACAAGCTCAAACGAGCAATGGCGGGACCACCCGCCAGTACTGCAAATCAACTGCCATTGATAATGAGGAAATAAAATGAGTGGCTTACCCAACGCGCGTGCAAGCGTCGCCGATCAGGACGCGGAACAACTCCGCGCCCTCGGCTACAGTTCGGACTTCAATCGCAGCATGAGTCTGTGGGAGAACTTTTCCCTGGGCTTCACTTACCTGTCGCCGGTTGTCGGTGTCTATACCCTGTTCGGCTTGTGCCTGGCCGCCGGCGGCCCACCGATGTTCTGGTCGTACCTGCTGATCGGTGCCGGCCAACTGCTGGTGTGCCTGATTTTCGGTGAAATCGTTTCGCAATTCCCGATTTCCGGCGGTGTCTATCCGTGGGCTCGCCGTTTGGTCGGCAAGCGCTGGGCGTGGATGGTCGGCTGGGTCTATGCGTGGGCCTTGTGTGCAACCATCGCTGGCGTAGCGGTCGGTGCCGGGCCCTATCTGGCGATTATGCTCGGCTTCAATCCGGGTCCCGAGGCCAATATCTATATTGCCCTGACGATCATCCTGCTCTCGACCTGCCTGAATCTGGTGGGCACCAAACTGCTGGCACGCGTCGCCATGTTCGGCTTTCTCTGCGAGTTGGTCGGGGCGATTCTCGTCGGTGGTTACTTGCTGATTTTCGAGCGTCATCAGCCATTCAGCGTGCTGTTCGACACCTTCAACCTTGAAGTCAATGGCTCGTACTTGCCGGCGTTCCTCGCGGCGTCCCTGGCGGGCCTGTTCCAGTACTACGGCTTCGAGGCTTGCGGTGATGTCGCCGAAGAAACCCCGAACCCAGGCAAGCGCATCCCCAAAGCCATGCGCATGACGATCTACATCGGCGGTGCGGCGGCGATGTTCGCTTGCCTGGCGCTGATTCTTTCAGTGCCGGACATGGCCAAGGTGCTGGCCGGTGAAGACACCGATCCGGTGGCCACCATCCTCGCGAACGCCTTTGGCCCGGTCGGTTCGCGGCTGGTCATGGCGGTGGTGATGGTGTCGTTTATCTCTTGCGTCTTGAGCCTGCAGGCAGCGGCCAGCCGTCTGTTGTTCGCCTATGCCCGCGACGAAATGATCATTGGCAGTTCGCTGCTCAAGCGCCTCTCGGGCAACCATGTGCCGTCGTTCGCCTTGCTGATCAGCGGGCTGGTGCCCGCGGCGATTGTCTGCCTGGGCATGTTCATGGCCGATGCCGTGGCGACCATCGTCGGCTTCGCGGCGATCGGGATCTACGTCGCGTTCCAGTTGATCGTCGTCGCGGCATTGATCGCTCGCGCCAAGGGCTGGCGCCCGAATGGTCAATTCACCCTCGGCGCCTGGGGTCTTTGGGTGAACCTGGCAGCGCTGGTGTATGGCGTGTGCGCCATCGTCAACATGGTCTGGCCGCGTTCGCCGGATGCGCCGTGGTACATCAATTATTCGATGATCCTGACCACACTGGTGGTGATGGGCGCCGGCCTGGTGTACATGCTGCTCGGCAAGCCTTACGACAAAGGCACGGCGCCGGCCGGTGATGCCTGGAAGTTCTCCAAACCGCTTGCCAAACCCGCTGGAGTTTCCGGCGCATCGGCCAGCCGAACCTCGATCTGATAACAACCATCCCTGTAGGAGCGAGCTTGAACTGGCGAAGGACGTAAGGGCGCCGCGTTTATCCAGATAGCCCTTGTCATCGTTAACGTTTTTCGCGAGCAAGCTCGCTCCTACAGAACAAAAACAATCCCCCTGTAGGAGCTGTCGAGTAAAACGAGGCTGCGATCTTTTGATCTTGTCTTCAAAAAGCAAGATCAAAAGATCGCAGCCTCGTTTTACTCGACAGCTCCTACAAGGGCATCGCGAGGATATTGAGATGCAAACCAGACTCTTGATCAACGGCCAACTGATTGACGGCGACGGCCCCGCCCAACCGGTGTTCAACCCGGCCCTCGGCCGCGTGTTGATCGAAATCAACGAAGCCCGCGAAGCCCAGGTCGATGCCGCCGTGCGGGCCGCCGATGCGGCGTTCGACAGCTGGTCGCAAACCCCGCCGAAAGAACGCTCGCTGCTGCTGCTCAAACTCGCCGACGCCATCGAAGCCCATGGCGAAGAGCTGGCCAAACTGGAATCGGACAACTGCGGCAAACCCTACAGCGCCGCGCTAAACGACGAGATCCCGGCGATTGCCGACGTGTTCCGCTTCTTCGCCGGTGCCAGCCGGTGCATGAGCGGTTCGGCCGGCGGTGAATACCTGGCCGGGCACACGTCGATGATCCGTCGTGACCCGGTCGGCGTGATCGCTTCCATCGCGCCGTGGAACTACCCGCTGATGATGGTCGCCTGGAAAATCGCCCCGGCCCTCGCCGCCGGCAATACCGTGGTGCTCAAGCCGTCGGAACAAACCCCGCTGACCGCCCTGCGCCTGGCCGAACTGGCGTCGGAGATTTTCCCGGCCGGCGTGCTCAACCTGGTATTCGGCCGGGGTCCTACGGTCGGCAGCCCGCTGGTCACGCACCCGAAAGTGCGCATGGTGTCGCTGACCGGCTCGATCGCCACCGGCTCGAATATCATTTCCAGCACCGCCGACAGCGTCAAACGCATGCACATGGAACTGGGCGGCAAAGCCCCGGTGATCATCTTCGACGACGCCGACATCGAGGCGGCCGTGGAAGGCATTCGCACCTTCGGTTTCTACAACGCCGGCCAGGACTGCACCGCCGCGTGCCGCATCTACGCCCAGGCCGGCATCTACGAAAAATTCGTCGAGAAGCTTGGCGCAGCGGTCAGCAGCATCAAGTACGGCTTGCAGGATGATCCCTCGACCGAACTGGGGCCGTTGATCACCGCGCAACACCGCGACCGCGTCGCCGGGTTCGTCGAGCGCGCCGTGGCGCAGCCGCATATCCGCTTGATCACCGGTGGCAAGGCTGTTGAAGGCAATGGTTTCTTCTTTGAGCCGACGGTGCTGGCCGACGCACAACAGGACGACGAAATCGTCCGTCGCGAAGTGTTCGGGCCGGTGGTGTCGGTGACCCGATTCATCGATGAAGCCCAGGTGCTGGGCTGGGCCAACGATTCGGACTATGGCTTGGCGTCGTCGGTCTGGACCGCGGACGTCGGCCGTGCGCATCGTCTTTCAGCGCGGTTGCAGTACGGCTGCACGTGGGTGAATACGCACTTCATGCTGGTCAGCGAAATGCCCCATGGCGGTCAGAAACTGTCCGGTTATGGCAAGGACATGTCGGTGTATGGATTGGAGGATTACACCGTCGTGCGGCATGTGATGTTCAAGCATTAAAAGCTTCGCGGGCAAGCCTCGCTCCTACAGGTTTTGTGTCGTTCACATGATCGGCGCGCACCACAAAACCTGTAGGAGCGAGGCTTGCCCGCGAAGGCGTCACCGCTATTTCAAGGCAGAAATAATCGACCTAGTTCGGGTCCAGCAACCCTCCGCTCCAGTTCCGCGACGGGCGTGTACCCGTGAACTTCGCCACCCCCATGCCCTGGGAAATGAATCGATCCCGACAGCAGGTAACCAGCCGCCCGGTCTGTTCGGCCAACAGCACCACTTCGGAGTCCGGGTCACCCGGGCGACGCAGGATGCGCGCAAAACGCTGTCCTTCTTCGACGACATCACCCAGTTCTTTTTCAAAGATCAGCACCCCCGGTTGCGGTGCAAGAATGGTCTCCATGTGCCCCATCTCCACGGCTTCGACGGGCCAGTCTGCCGCTGACACCGCATCATCGATGACCCCGATTGTACAGAGCCAGGCATACAGTCCCTCGGCGTCCTGCTCGGCGAATCGATCGCTGACGTCGCCCTGCCCGCGCAGCTCCAGGGTCGCGGCCATGTGCTGATCGGTGGTGCCGTCGCGCAACCACGGCGCAATGATGGTTTCCTCGAAAGAGCCATCGTCACCGTCGTCCCAGATGATCGCCACGTCCATCTTCATCGCCGCCGCCAATTCACGGCCACGGGGCCAGAAACTGCGGTGTACATACAGGTAGGGCAGCGCTGCGTCGTCGGTGTGCAGGTCGAGCATCAGGTCCGACTGCGCCGCCAGTTGCACCAGTTTTTTTTGCCACTGCTGAACGTTGGTCGAAGGTCGTTCCATCGCCGCCGACCGGTCGAATCCGCGATTGAAGTTCTGGCCGGTCGCATGGTGATATCGCCCGAGGATCCGCCCCTGGGAAAACTGCCCGATGCCGAGCGGATTGGCTTGTGGCACCACGGTCACACTGCCCTTGAGCCGGCCCTGCGCGTGCGCCACGTGAAGACGCTGCATCAACACATGCAAGACCAGCATCCCGGCGATTTCGTCGGCATGCACCCCGGCCTGTAGATGGACTGTCGGCCCGTGGCCGTCGCCGACGAAACGCCAGGCACTGACCTGCACCGCGTCGCCGTTATTGTTGGGGATGTTGAACGAAACGTCCTGCACCATGTGTTTGCCCTCCCGTGATGACCGTTAAACATCGTCGCTGCCGATACTGGAGATTGAACATCTGTTCAACTAAGCTCGCCAACGTGGAACTACGCCAAGGAACTCTTTGTGACCACCGTTGCCCCGAAAAACCGCCGTGCCGAACCCGACGAACGCCGCGAACTGCTGATTGCCGCGACCTTGCGCTGTCTGGTTCGCGATGGCCACTCCGGGATTTCCGTGCGGCGCATCGCGACCGAGGCCGGTGTGTCCGTCGGCCTGCTCAATCACCATTTCGGCAGCATCGATGCGCTGATCGCCGACACCTACCAAAAGCTCGCCAGCGAACTCACCACCGCTCTGCTCCACGAAATCCACCAGGCCGGAACACCGGCGCAGAAGATGGACGCCTTCCTGGTCGGTTCTTTTTCACCGAGGGTCATGGACCCGAAACTGCTGGGTGCCTGGGTGGTGTTCTGGAGCCTGATCCGCCACTCCGATCACGTCAGCAAGGCCCACGAAAAAAGCTACGGTGCCTACCTCGACCTGCTGCGCCAGTTGCTCGATGACTTGGCGGCCAGCGAAGGTTTCACGATCCACGACACGCGCCTTGCCGCCATCGGTTTATCGGCGATGCTCGACGGCCTCTGGATCGAGTGGTGCCTGAACCCCGAGACCTTCAGCCCCGCCAACGGCCTCCACATCTGCCGCTGCTGGATAAAGGGGCTGCGACACGGAGCATTCGGAGCCGACGACGTCCTGTGACGGGTGCCGACCGAAGATCATCGCCAGGGTGCCGCTGACCGCGATCAGACCGGCGCCGATCATCAGCGACACATCCATCAGCGTGCCCCAGATCAGGCTCGACAGCAGGAACGCCCAGATCAGCCCGGTGTACTCGAACGGCGCCAGCACGGTCGCGGTGGCGCGCTGGAAACTGGCGAACAACAGAAACTGCCCGATACCGCCCAAAAGCCCTGCGCCGAGCATGCCCAACCAGGCAGGCGTCGGTGTCGGGGTGTAGGTCCACGGCAACGCCACCGTCATGCAGATGACGAACACCACATTGGTGATCAGCATCTGTTCCAGCACCGAGGTCTGGTCATCCACCTGGCGTAACTGGATGTAGGTAATCGCCCAGCACATCGCCGCCAGCAACGTCAGAACAATCGGCAACGGGGCGGTGAGGTTATTGGGGCGACAGGCAATCACCACGCCGACGAAGCCGATCATCAGGGAGAACCACTGCCAACCGGTGACGCGCTCCTTGAGAATCACCGTCGCCAGCACCGTCACCATGATCGGTGCCGAAAAATACAGGGTGGTCATTTCCGCCAGCGTCAGGTCCCGTGCGGCGGTGTAATACATCAGCCAGGCGGCGATCGACAGCAAGCCGCGCACCACCAGCAACCGCCGACTGGACGAGCACCACGCCCGCCGAACCAATGCCAGGCGGCCCACCAGCAAACAAGCCACCGCGACCACCACCGCGCGCCAGAACAGAATCGTGAACACCGAATAATCGTCCACCAGCCACTTGATGCCCGCGTCCTGCAAGGACAGAAATGCGTAGCCCAAGGTGCACAGGCCGATGCCTTGCAGCGAGCGGTCAACCACGGGCTTATTCATCATGCGGACCTGCGCACTGGCGTTCCCCGCCGTTCGGCAAACGCAAACAACGCCTCGATCAGGAACGTCAGGCAGACGTACACACCGGCCACCAGCAGTAACGGTTCATACACCTGCAGCGTCTGCGCCCGCACCACGTTGGCCGCGCCCAGCAAGTCGATCACGGCGATGGTCGAGGCCAGTGCCGTGGATTTGAGCAGCATCACGGTCTCCCCGGCCAGGGTCGGCAACAGCAAACGCAGGGCCCGGGGCAAACGCACCCGTAACAACGCCTGGCGCGCCGTCATGCCAAACGCCGAAGCGGCTTCCATTTCACCTTTGGGCACCGCCAGCAGGCCACCGCGAATCACTTCGCCCACGTACGCCCCTACCGAGATCACCAAGGCAAACACGATGTACCAGTAACCGTCGCGCAGATAGGGCCAGAAAAAACTGCCGCGTATCAGCGGAAATTGCGCGAACAAGCTGCCCAGGCCGTAGTAGAAAATGTAGATCTGGATCAGCAACGGCGTACCGCGCGTCACGCTGGTGTAGAACAGACTAAGCTTGGCAATCAGCCTGTTCTTCGAGATCCGCGCCAGCGCGACCAACACCGCGAGCACAAAACCGAACACACTGGAAATCAACAGAATGGCAATGGTCGTCTGCAGTCCGCGGACCAGCAACGACGCGTATTCAACTATCCACGCTGGAATCATTTCACTCACTCAGCCAATGGCATCCAGCGACGAATGCGTCGCTCTAGCCGGCCCGACAGATAGTTGGACAGCAACGTCACCGCGTAATACAGCGCGGCAGCCGTGAGGTAAAACAACAGGTAGTGACGCGTCGAACCCGCGCCTTGCTTGGCGGTGTACAACAACTCGTTGGTGCCGACCACGCTGATCAGGGCACTGTCCTTGATCAGGTTGATCCACAGGTTGGCCATCCCCGCCATCGCATACGGCGCCATGATCGGCAGCGTGACGCGCCGGAACAGCCCGAAGCCGTGTAGGCCGAATGCCTTGGCCGCTTCGATCTGGCCGTAGGGAATGGCCTGGATCGCCGCGCGAAAAATCTCCGAGGCGTAGGCGCCCTGCACCAGGCCCAGTACCAGGATCGCCGCCAGCGGACCGCTGACGTTCACCGCGTCGTAGCCGAGCGATGCCATCAAGGAATTGAGCAGCATGGAACCGACGTAGTACAGCAGCAGGATCAGCAACAACTCCGGCACCGCCCGGAACACGGTGGTGTAACCGCGCGCCAGGGCCGCGATCGGTTTTGGCCCGCCCAGTTTCAGGCAAGCGACCGCCAAGCCGATGGCCAACCCGACCAGAAAGGCCCCGGCCGATATCTGCAGGGTCATCCAGAGCCCCTTCAACAGCGCCCCGCCCCATCCCTGTTCGGTGAAATTGATCAAATCGAACATTGCTGGCATTTCACTCTCCCGTTGGCATACTTCATCTGCCTGCTGCGCACCTTTGTGGGAGCGGGCTTGCTCGCGAAGGCGGAGTGTCAGTCAACATCATTGCTGAATGTCTGACCGCTTTCGCGAGCAAGCCCGCTCCCACAGGGATTTGTGCTGAGGTCAGAACGCCGGTTTTACGCTGGTACCGAAGTAGTGTTGGGACAGGTCGTCATAGTCCTTGCTCGCCAGCAAGGTCTTGATCGCCTTGTCGAGTTTGGCCTTGAGTTCAGCGTCGTCCTTGCGCAGGCCGGCACCCACGCCCTTGCCGAAAATCGGGTCGTACGGGACGGCGCCGAGGTAGGCCAGGTCTTTCGCATCCGCCGTCTTGACGAAGGCGGTCATGGCCGTGCCGTCGGCCATCATCAGGTCGATTCGACCGGCAATCATGTCGGCGTTGGCCGAGTCCTGAGTGTCGTAATACTTAACGTCGGCAATTTTCTCGTAATACGTTTTCAGGTAGCTGGCGCTCACCGTCGAGTTCTGCACGCCGATGGTCTTGCCCTTGAGATCGTCGGGGTACTTTTTCACTGAAGCATCCTTCGGCCCGACAATGGCAATCACCGAGTCGTAGTAGGCGTCGCTGAAGGCGATCTGTTTTTCACGCTCTTCGGTCACCGACATCGAGGAGAAAATCACGTCGATCTTCTTCGCCAGCAGCGACGGAATGATCCCGTCCCACGCCACTTCCTTGATCTCGCACTCGGCTTTCATTTCACTGCACAGCTTGTGGATCAGGTCGACCTCAAAGCCCTTCCACTCACCGTTGGCCTGTTTCTCGGTGTACGGCGGATAAGGTTCGGCCGCCACCGCGAACCTGATCGGCTGAGCCTGTGCCGCGCTCATGCCGGCCAGCAATACGCAGGCCACGCCGGTAAACCAGTTTGCAAAACGTCGATGCCCCATGATTTTTTCCCCGTCTTTTTATGATGTATTAGCGAGTCTGATGAGCGTTGACGAACTGTCGGCAACGCTCGCTGCGTGGGTGTACGAACACTTCATCCGGCGAACCGGTTTCCTCGATCAGCCCTTGATGCAAAAAAGCGACTTTGGAAGAGACATCGCGTGCGAAGGCCATTTCATGGGTCACCAGGATCATAGTCCGGCCTTCTTCCGCGAGAGAGCGGATCACCCGCAGCACTTCGCCGACCAGTTCCGGGTCGAGTGCCGAGGTGGGTTCATCGAACAGCATGACCTTGGGCCGCATGGCCAAGGCCCGGGCGATAGCCACCCGTTGTTGCTGTCCCCCGGAAAGAAACGCCGGGTACTCGTTACGCTTGGCCGCAAGCCCGACACGTTCGAGCAAGGCTTCGGCTCGTTCAGTGGCTTCGGCACGGCTTTCACGCAGGACCTGGGTCGGCGCTTCGATGAGGTTTTCCAGCACCGTGCGATGGGGCCAGAGGTTGAAGTTCTGGAACACCATGCCCAGGCTCGAACGGATACGAACCAGTTGCTTGGCATCGGACACCAGCGGCGCGCCGGGGCGGGTATGGTTCAGGTGAATGCTTTCGCCGTCGACCAGAATGCGTCCCTGGTCCGGCACTTCGAGCATGTTGATGCAGCGCAGCAAGGTACTTTTGCCCGAACCGCTGGCGCCGATCAGCGAGATCACCTCGCCTTCGCAGGCAGTCAGGGATACGCCCTTGAGCACCTCGATATTGCCAAAGCGTTTGTGCAGTTGGTCGACCTCGATCATGGTCCGCGCCGCAACGGGCGCCGCCACGGCTTCACGGGCCACGCGTGCGATGACGGGCCGCGGCGCTTCGCCGCTGAGCACCAGGACGAAATCGCGGATACGCCGACAGGCCTCGGCCAACCGCTCTTCATCCAGGGTGAAAGACAGGCGCACAAAACCTTGTGCGGGTTCGCCGAACGCGGCGGCGTCCAGCGCCGAGACGCGGGCCTCGCGCAACAGCCGCCAGGCGAACTCCAGCGAAGTCAGGCCGGTGGCGCGCACGTCCACCAGCACGAACATGCCGGCATCCGGTATGAGCACGCTGATGCCCGGGCAATCCGACAGCCCTGCCACCACCAGGTCACGACGCCGACGATAGATGCCGCGCATGCCGTGGGTCACTTCATCGTGGGACTCGACGGCTTTGAGCGCGGCCTCCATGACAAACCCCGGCAAGCCGTAGAGCATGCTCAGCACCAGGTTTTCGGCGTGCGCAACGAGGGCTTCATTGGCAACGATCCAGCCGATGCGCCAACCGGTCATGGCATGGGATTTCGACAGGCTGCCAATCACCACGCAACGCTCAGCCATGCCGGGCCACGCCGCCAGGCTCAGATGGTCGCGCTCGAAGGTCAGGCTTTCATAGACTTCATCGACCACCACCCACAGGTCATGGGCGATGGCCAAGTCGGCGATCGCTTGCAGCTCTTCGCGGTTCATCACCACGCCCGTGGGATTGTTCGGGTTGGAGAAGAAAATCGCCCGGGTCTTCGGGGTGATTGCCTTAGCCAGCACGGCGGCATCAATGCGGAAATCATCGTCCGCCGAGCAGGCCACCCGCACCAGCGTGGCGCCGGAAGCCTTGAGCGTTGCTTCGTAGGTCACGTACATCGGATCGAAGGCGATGACTTCGTCGCCGGCACTGAGCAGGCACATCGACGCGGCAAAGAGTGCGTTTTGCGCCCCGGCCACGGCGATGACGTTTGAGGCGTGCAATGGGCGATCGAACAGCTTGCCGTAGCGCGCGGCGATGGCTTCGCGCAAGGCCAGGCGACCGGCGATTTCGGTGTAGTGGGTGTCACCTTCGCGCAACGCCTGGATGGCGGCGTCGGTGATGAAGTCGGGCGTGGGGAAGTCCGGATCACCGACACTCAGAATGATGACATCCTCGCCACGGCCTCGTGCTTCAAACGCGGCGTAATGGATATCCCAGGCAGCAACGCCTTGCCCTGAGATCCGCTCAACAAAGGGTGAAAACCGCATGCCAGTGCCTCGTTCGAAGTGAAGAGCGCAAGCCCGCAACCAACCGGGAGAGAGAATGTGAAAACGAACATAGACCAAGCTGAACACTCGTTCAACAGAAAACTGATGAAGGTTCGCGTTCAGCGTAAACAGGTCGTTTTCAAGACAGTGGTGCCGTTTTTTGCGTAGCGGCTCGTTCACACGACCCCGCTGCGCGCACAGGTCGCCGAGGCTATTTTCCCCTGCGATCCGCCAAGCAATTTCACCAGCAACGCATCCCCCTGTAGCAGCTGGCGAAGCCTGCGTTCGGCTGCGCAGCAGTCGTGAAATCGAGCAACGCGGTCCTTCAGCATTACCGCGTGCTCAGGTTTGACGACTGCTGCGCAGCCGAACGCAGGCTTCGCCAGCTGCTACATCTATGGTTACCCCCTTTTCTGCAATACTGTTTTTGATGCGTGTTTGGCTTG
>NZ_JBIVBY010000014.1:181209-186936 GCF_044746405.1 Pseudomonas sp. NPDC086251 | reverse complement strand
CCAGGTACAGCTCTTTTGCGATATCAGTGCACGTGTCAACCAGGATCTTGGTGACTGGCTGACCATTGGCATCAGTCTGGTAAGTCACCAGACGCTTGCCCAACCACTGTTGAGCGAAGGCTTTGGCGTCTTCTTTGCTGCGAACCAGCTTGACGCCGCCCGCTTTACCGCGACCACCAGCGTGGACCTGGGCTTTGACAACCCACTCGGTGCCACCGATCTTGTCGCAAGCTTCTGCTGCTGCTTCCGGGGTGTCTACGGCGAAACCCTGGGATACTGGCAGGCCGTACTCAGCGAACAGCTGCTTACCCTGATACTCGTGAAGATTCATGCTTATTACCGTCTTCGTTAGGTACTGCGCATTCGGTGCTGCACTTGTTCAAGTGCCGCACCACCTGTGACTGCTGCTTGCGTAGCCTTTCCGGACAACCGGTGCAGCTACGCAAGACTGCGTCCAGCGGATATTCCGCGGTGAGTCTTGCATGCAAGGCTCACGACGGGCCATTCCGCCGTGGTTTCTTATTGTCTTAACGCTTCTTGCGGTTGGCGATGTGAATGGCGCCGCCATTCACAGCCAGAGCTGCTTCGTGCAAGGCTTCAGACAGGGTCGGATGGGAGAAAACCATCATGCCCAGGTCTTCAGCGCTGGTGCCGAATTCCATACCGATCGCGCCCTGCTGAACCAATTCGGCAGCGCTTGGGCCAATCACGTGGACGCCCAATACGCGGTCAGTCTTGGCATCGGCGATGACTTTGACGAAACCACCGGTGTCGTTGGCTGCCATGGCACGGCCGCTGGCGGCGAACGGGAAGGTGCCAACGTTAACTTCAACGCCTTCAGCCTTCAAGGCCTGCTCGGTTTTACCCACCCACGCGATTTCCGGGTGAGTATAAATAACCGACGGGATCAAATCATAGTTCATCTGGGCTTTGTGGCCCTTGATGCGCTCGACGACCATGATGCCTTCTTCCGACGCTTTGTGCGCCAGCATCATGCCGCGAACCACGTCACCGATGGCGTAGACGCCCGGTACAGTGGTGGCGCAGTGATCGTCAACGTGCACGAAACCGCGTTCGTCGAGGGTCACGCCGCAGTCGGCAGCCAACAGATCAGTGGTCACTGGACGGCGACCAACGGCTACGATCAGCTTGTCGAACGTGATGTTCTGTTCGCCGTTGGCATCGGTGTAGTTCACCACGACTTCGTCGCCGTTCACTTTGGAACCGGTCACGCGAGCGCCCAGCTTGATGTCCAGGCCCTGTTTGGTCAGGGTTTTCAGCGCTTCCTTGGAGACAGCGGCGTCAGCAGCCATCAGGAAGGTGTCCAGGGCTTCCAGGACAGTCACTTCTGCACCCAGACGCGACCAGACCGAACCCAGTTCCAGACCGATCACGCCAGCGCCGATCACGCCCAGACGTTTAGGCACGGATTGGAATTCCAGGGCGCCAGTCGAATCGACGATCACATTCTGGTCAACCGGAGCGGGTGGAATGTCGATCGGACGCGAACCTGGAGCCAGGATGACGTTTTCGGCTTCGATGATTTCTACCGAACCGTCAGGCTTGGTGACTTCGACTTTCTTGCCGGCCAGCAGCTTGCCGTGACCCTCAATGGAGGTCACACCGTTGGCTTTGAACAGGGTCGCAACGCCAGAGGTCAGGCCTTTGACGATGTTAGCTTTACGGCCAACCATTGCACCCACGTCCATGGTCACGCCAGCGTGGTTGATACCGTGGATCGCGAAGCCTTCTTTGGCTTCCTTGTATTTCCAGGAGCTGTCCAGCAGCGCCTTGGAGGGAATGCAGCCGACGTTCAGGCAGGTACCGCCGAGGGCCAGTTTGCCTTCCTTGTCGGTGTATTTCTCGATGCAGGCGGTAGTGAGACCCAGCTGTGCTGCTTTGATGGCAGCTACGTAGCCGCCAGGGCCCGCGCCGATCACTACTACGTCAAATTTCTGCGACATTCAAAAAATCCTCTTTTTTGCGGCAAGCTTGAAGCCGCAAGCTTCACGCCACGCTGCCCTTTCGTGCAGCTTGTAGCTTGAAACCTGCGGCTGCTTCTATCAGATATCCAGCAGCAAACGAGCCGGGTCTTCCAGCAGGTTCTTGATGGTAACCAGGAAGGTCACAGCTTCTTTGCCATCGATCAGACGGTGATCGTAGGACAGAGCCAGGTACATCATCGGACGGATTACGACCTGACCGTTGATCGCCATAGGACGCTGCAGAATGTTGTGCATGCCCAGGATGGCCGCTTGCGGCGGGTTGACGATCGGCGTCGACATCATCGAACCGAAAGTACCACCGTTGGTGATGGTGAACGTGCCGCCGGTCATTTCGTCCATCGACAGTTTGCCGTCGCGAGCCTTCTTGCCGAAGGTGGCGATGCCGCCTTCGATTTCAGCCAGGCTCATCAGTTCGGCGTTACGCAGAACCGGTACAACCAGGCCGCGATCGCTGGAAACAGCGACACCGACGTCGGCGTAGCCGTGGTAAACGATGTCGGCACCGTCGATCGAGGCGTTGACAGCCGGGAAGCGTTTCAGCGCTTCGGTGGCCGCTTTCACGAAGAACGACATGAAGCCCAGGCGTACGCCGTTGTGGGACTTCTCGAACAGGTCCTTGTACTTCGAACGCAGGGCCATGACTTCGGTCATGTCGACTTCGTTGAACGTGGTCAGCATCGCCATGTTCGATTGAGCTTCAACCAGACGCTCGGCAACCTTGGCACGCAGACGGGTCATTGGAACGCGTTTTTCAACGCGCTCACCGGCAGCGAACACCGGAGCGGCAGCAGCAGGTGCAGCAGCCTTGGCAGGCGCGGCAGCCGGAGCGGCTTTCTTGGCAGCAACTGCTGCAACCACGTCTTCCTTGGTCACACGACCGCCTTTGCCAGTGCCGGCAACGGAAGCGATGTTGATACCGTTTTCTTCAGCCAGCTTGCGAGCAGCCGGTGCAGCAACAGGATCGTCTTCGCCTTCGCCAGCAGGAGCAGCCGCTTGTGCAGCAGCCGGAGCCGCGGCAGCCGCTGGAGCGGCAGCAGCGCCGCCCGCTTCGATCGAGCCCAGGACTTCGTCGGACAGAACGGTGTCGCCTTCGTTCTTGACGATAGCGCCCAGCACGCCGTCAGCCGTCGCCAACACTTCCAGCACAACCTTGTCGGTTTCGATGTCGACGATCAGGTCGTCGCGCTTGACAGCGTCGCCGGCTTTTTTGTGCCAGGTGGCAACGGTGCCATCGGCAACCGATTCCGGGAAAGTGGGGGCTTTGATTTCGATAGCCATTATCTGTGGGTCCTTAAATTCGGTTTCAGGTGCGCGAAGGCGTTAAACAGTAAAGGCGTCTTGCAGCAGTTTTTCCTGCTGCTCAGCGTGCATCGATGCATAACCACAAGCAGGTGCAGCGGAAGCATCACGACCGGCGTACTCGAGAACGAGCGCTTTGTTGTGATTGCCAACGATGCGACGCATGTGGTGTTGGCTGCAGTACCAGGCACCCTGGTTCATCGGCTCTTCCTGACACCAAACGATATGTTTGAGGTTGGTATAAGGAGCCAGGACTTCGTTCAAGTCGTCCTCAGGGAATGGGTACAGCTGCTCGATACGCACGATGGCGATGTCGTCACGACCTTCGGCACGGCGTTTTTCCAGCAGGTCGTAGTAGACCTTGCCGCTGCACAGAACAATGCGCTCGACCTTTTTCGGGTCTTGGGCATCGATTTCCGGGATAACGGTCTGGAACGAACCTTCAGCCAGATCTTCCAGGGTCGAAATGGCCAGTTTGTGGCGCAGCAGCGACTTAGGCGTCAGCACTACCAATGGCTTACGCAGCGGGCGAATCACCTGACGGCGCAGCAAGTGGTAGATCTGGGCTGGCGTCGTCGGCAAGCACACCTGAATGTTGTGCTCGGCGCACAGCTGCAGGTAACGCTCAAGACGCGCCGAGGAGTGCTCCGGCCCCTGACCTTCGTAACCGTGCGGTAGCAGCATGGTCAGACCGCACAGACGGCCCCACTTGTGCTCGCCACTGGTGATGAACTGGTCGATAACCACCTGGGCACCGTTGGCAAAGTCGCCGAACTGGGCTTCCCAGATCACCAGCGCATCAGGCGTGGTGGTCGAGTAACCGTATTCGAACGCCAGTACGGCTTCTTCGGACAGGAACGAATCGTACAGGTCGAAACGTGGCTGCCCGTCGTACAGGTGCTGCAGCGGGATGTAGGTGCCAGCGTCTTTCTGGTTGTGCAAGACAGCATGACGGTGCGAGAACGTACCGCGGCCGATGTCCTGGCCAGTCATGCGAATCGGGTGACCTTCGAACGCCAGGGTCGCGTACGCCATGGTTTCGGCGTAACCCCAGTTGATCGGCAGGCCGCCGGCTTGCATCTTCTGACGGTCTTCGTAGATCTTGGCAACCTGGCGCTGAACCACGAAGCCTTCTGGAATTTCCAGCAGCTTGGCGGACAGTTCCTGCAAGGTCTTCAGGTCGAAGCGCGTGTCGTGACGCGCAGTCCAGGCGTGGCCCAGATACGGACGCCAGTCCACGAACAACTCTTTGTTCGGCTCTTTGACCAGGCTTTTTACAACATGCAGACCGTTGTCCAGCGCGTTGCGGTATTCATCGATCTTCGCCTGAACACGCTCTGCGTCGAGCACACCGCCCTGGGTCAGACGATCGGCGTACAGCTCACGGGTCGTGCGCTGCTTGGCGATCTGCTGATACATCAGAGGCTGGGTGCCGCTAGGCTCGTCGGCTTCGTTGTGGCCGCGACGACGGTAGCAGAACATGTCGATGACCACGTCACGCTTAAACTGCATGCGGTAATCGATAGCCAGCTGGGTCACGAACAATACAGCTTCCGGATCATCACCATTCACATGGAGGATCGGCGCCTGGATCATTTTCGCAACGTCGGTCGCGTACTCGGTGGAGCGCGCGTCCAGCGGGTTGCTGATGGTGAAACCCACCTGGTTGTTGATCACGATGTGCACGGTGCCGCCGGTTTTGAAACCGCGGGTCTGCGACATCTGGAAGGTTTCCATCACCACGCCCTGACCGGCAAATGCCGCGTCACCGTGGATGGAGATCGGCAGAACCTTTTCACCGGTCGGGTCGTTACGACGATCCTGACGGGCACGCACCGAACCTTCGACCACTGGGGAAACGATTTCCAGGTGGGACGGGTTGAAGGCCATGGCCAGGTGAACTTCACCGCCGGTGGTCATGACGTTGGACGAGAAGCCCTGGTGATACTTAACGTCACCGGAACCCAGCTCGACCTTCTTCTTGCCTTCGAACTCGTCGAACAACTCGCGCGGGTTCTTGCCGAAGGTGTTGACCAGCACGTTCAGACGGCCACGGTGGGCCATGCCGATGACGATTTCCTTGGTGCCGTAGGACCCGGAACGCTGGATCAGTTCGTCGAGCATCGGAATCAGGCTTTCGCCGCCTTCCAGACCGAAACGCTTGGTACCCGGGTATTTGGTGCCCAGGTATTTTTCCAGGCCTTCGCCGGCAGTCACGCGCTCAAGCAAGTGGCTCTTGATGTCGGCAGAGTACGTCGGACGGCCGCGTACGCTTTCCAGACGTTGCTGGAACCACTGGCGCTGCTCGGAATCGGTGATGTGCGTAAATTCAGCGCCGATGGTGCGGCAATATGTCTGCTGCAACGCTTCGTGAATTTCGCGTAGGCTAGACTCTTGTTTGTATATGTTATGGTGTATGTTT